>JBFXDF010000113.1:0-12036 GCA_050181375.1 Alphaproteobacteria bacterium | reverse complement strand
GTCGAACGTGCAAAAGGTTTTGTGGTGCTGCGCCGAGCTCGACCTCGAATTCGAGCGGGTCGATGTCGGCGGACCGTTCGGCGGCAATCGCGACCCGGAATACCTGGCGATGAACCCGAACGGGCTTGTTCCGACGGTTAAAGACGGCGATCTCGTGATGTGGGAATCGAACACGATCTGCCGCTATCTGGCTATCACCCGCAACGGCGAGCACCTCTATCCGCGAGACCCCGCCGCCCGCACCCATGTCGAGCGCTGGATGGACTGGCAACTCGCCGTGATCGGTCCTCCGATGGGTCAGCTACTGTTCGGTCTGGTGCGCAGCACCCCGGAGACGCGTGATCCGGCCGCGATCGAGAGCGCGCGCCGCCGCGCCGCCACGGCATGGACGATTGTCGACGACGAGGTCAAGAACAAGCCGTATCTCGCGGGCGACCATCTGAGCCTCGCCGAAATCGTGTTGGGCACGCAGATCTACCGTTGGTTCGCCTTTCCGATCGAGCGGCCGGAATTGCCGAATCTGCGAGCCTGGTACGACCGGATGCACCAGCGCCCGGGCTTCAAGAAGCATATCGAGACCGGAATAACGTGACGAGTGGGGACGTCTCTCTCTCCCGTTGCGATTGCTTTTCCGCCGGATTGATATACATCGGTTGCATCGAGAGCCGCGACGGCTCCGCAGGGAGGAGATTGAATGACATCGCGTGCAAGGCTCTGCGCTCTCGGAGCGGCTCTGAGCCTCTTTGTGGTCGGCGCCGGCGCAGGTTGGGCGCAGCAGCCACCGCCAGTCGTCAAACAGCGGCAGGATGTAATGAAGGAGCAGGGCAGGGCTCTGGCTGCCATCAAGGCATTCCTCGACGGCAAGGGCGACCAGGCCGCGGCCCAGGCGGGCGCCGACGACCTGCTGAAGACGCTGCCGCAAATCCCGGATGTGTTCCCGCAGAAAACGAGTTCGGCCGAGTATCCGGGCCAGACGCGCGCGAAGCCGGACATCTGGGCCGAGTGGGACAAGTTCTTAGCGGCCCAGCAAAACGCGCTCTCAAAGGCGCGGGCGCTCGACGCGGCCGTCAAGACCGGCGACAAGCCGCAGATCCAGACAGCCTTCGCCGATATGGGCCAGAACGGCTGCAACGGTTGTCACACACCGTTCCGCGAACCGCAGAGGCAGTAGGTCTACGAACCCCGGCACCGCGATGAGAGGCGGGCGCCTGCCGAGGCGCGCGTAATGCCGGTCCGGCTGCTGTTGCCTCTGGCTTTTTTCGCCGCCGCCCACGCAGCTGCCGCGGCTGCCGAGCCCAACGCGGTCGAGCGCGGCCGCTACCTCGCCGTTGCGGCGAGCTGCGAGACGTGCCATACCGTCGAGGGCGGCCAGCCCTTTGCCGGCGGGCTGGCGCTCGAGACCCCGTTCGGCACCTTCTACACGCCGAACATCACGCCCGACCGCGAGACCGGGATCGGGGGCTGGAGCGAGGCGCAGTTCCTGCGGGCACTGCACATGGGCGTCCGTCCCGACGGGGCCGATTACTACCCGGCTTTCCCCTACACCAGCTTCACAAAGTTGACCGACGAGGACGCGCAGGCGATCTGGGCCTATCTATCGTCGATCCCGGCCGTGCGGCAGGCTAATCGTCCACACGCGCTGTCCTTTCCGTACTCGTGGCGCTTCCTGCTCAACGGCTGGAAATGGCTGTTCTTCGATCCGGGCCGGTTCCAGCCGATGCCCGGGCGCAGCGCGGAAGAGAACCGGGGCGCCTATCTCGTCAGCGCGGTCGTCCATTGCGGCGAATGCCATACCCCGCGCAACTCGTTCGGCGCGATGGAGGACGACCGCTTTCTCGCCGGCAATCCGGCCGGGCCCGACGGCAAATCGGTCCCGAACATTACACCCGACCCGAAGACGGGGATTGGCAACTGGAGCGAGGACGACATTGTCCAGGTTCTGACCGACGGTCACACCCCGGCTTTCGACGAGGTAACCGGCAGCATGGCCGAAGTGGTCAGGAACACCGCCAAGCTGACGCCCGAGGACCGCCGGTCGATCGCGGTCTACCTGAAGACCGTGCCGCCATTGCCCG
Source organism: Alphaproteobacteria bacterium (assembly GCA_050181375.1). Taxonomy (GTDB): domain Bacteria; phylum Pseudomonadota; class Alphaproteobacteria; order ATCC43930; family CGMCC-115725; genus DATARH01. The sequence goes on along the minus strand of JBFXDF010000113.1, from coordinate 9,961 downwards.
GGCCGCGGCCGAAGTGACTTGGAACCGGCGGGCTGGTTTCGATACCGTTTCGGGATTGGACGGACCGCCGCGACCGCGTATGATGCCGCCGCTTCAAGAACACCTGCGGTTTACCGCCATCATTCGGCGGGGCGGGGAGATGAAGCGGAAGGTTCAACCCAGGGGATAGTGCAACGGCGTCGTTGCCGTTGCGGAGGCCGGCGCGGCCCAGGGGAGCGGAGTTTGGCGCGCGCGCGATCCGAACAGAGCTTGGCCCGTTTCGACCGGATCGCGCTGGTTCTGTCCGGCGGCGGCGGCCTCGGGGCCTACCAGGCCGGAGCATACGCGGCCCTCGAACGCTCGGGCGTGCGGCCTAATTGGATCGCCGGCACGGCTGTCGGCGCGATCAATGGCGCGATCATCGCCGGCAATCTGCCGCATGAACGGGTCCCGCGACTGCACCGATTCTGGCGGGAGATGAGCCGGCGCGTTGCGGATAGCGGCGACGGTTGGGTTCCGCGCCGGGTTCGCCGCTGGGTGGCCTTCGGCCCCGTGAACCGCGCGGTGCGTGTCCCCCGACCCTCAGCCGAGCAAGAACCAGCGCGCGATCGGCCGCTGATCGAACTCGGACAATTGCGCGAACTGCTGCACGCGACAGTCGATTTTGACCGGGTCAATTCCGGCGCGGTACGGCTGGTTCTCGGCGCCATCAACCTCGTGACCGGCGCGGAAGCCTATTTCGACAACGATCGCCACGTGCTCGGTCCCGAGCACGTGCTCGCCAGCACACCGCTGCCGGGACTGCCGCCCACGGTCATCGACGGCCAGCGCTATGGCGGCGCGGCGGTCTCGGTCGCGGCGCTCGACGACGCGCGTCCCGCCGATACGCTGTGTTTTGTGATCGACGGGTTCGACCCGATGCCCGGCGGCGGCGGCATCAGCCGCTCGGCCCGCGAGATCGCGGCGCTGCGCCGCAATCATGAGCTTCGGCGCATGATCGCGCTACTTGGCGAACGCGTACCGGCCCGACTGCGCGGCGACCCGGACATCCGCAAATACCTCGCCGAGGCGAACCTCGCGACGATGACGATCCTGCACCTCGTGCACGACGGCAGCGCCGAGCGGCTCGCCGCGAGGATGGCGGATTTCTCTGCGGCTGCGGTGGCGCGCCGCTGGCAGGCCGGCGAAAGCGATGTCGCGACGAGCCTCGCGCACCCGCTATGGCTGGCGCCGCCGCCGCGGCGGGTCGGCGTCGTCGTTCACGAGTTGCGCGGCGGCGTCGCGGGATCGCCGCGCTGAGATTATCGCGGTCGGCGAACGGCCGTGTACTGGCCGGTGTGTTGGACGGCCCGGTTACGGCCCGGCTGCGTCCGCGGGAAACGAGTAGGATCGAGGAATTGATCCGGACCCGTACTCGACGGGCGGAGCCGGGTGCAATGGGTGACGGGCCGCGTCACCGTCCGCTTGGCGCTCGCATCCGAGTAACACCTGCCGGGCTGCATTGCTGACATAGTATTCGCAGGTTTCTGACAGCTGCGCGGCTGTTTGCTGAGCGTCACCGGCGCTGAGCGCGGCCGCCAGGAAGACGGCAAGAATCGTGTCCATGGTGGGCCTTTCCTCGGCTTTCGTCAGCACGAGGTTACCGGGTCGAAGCTAACCGACCCTGAACTCGGCCGTTTTTATTCCAATCCGGCAGAGAGGGCGCACGGTTCGGAATGCGACAGCCGGATCAGGAGGCGCGCGCCGACAGATACCATTCCAGGATTTCGCGGCCGTTCCAGTGCAGAACGCCGGTATGGCGGTTGATGTGGTCGTAGACGGCCTCGAGGTATTTGATGCGGTGCGGCTGGCCGCTGATATAGGGGTGAATGGCAATCGCCATGACCTTGGCGCGCCCGGCGCCCTCGCGATACAGCCGGTCGAATGTGTCGATGACGCGGGTCGCGAAATAGGCCGACTCGTGATGCTGCACGATCATCATCGGGATGTCGTTCAGCTCGACCGAATAGGGCAGCGTAACCAATGGTCCGTTGGCGGTCTGGATTTCGGTCGGCTCGTCATCATAGACCCAGTCACCGATGTACTTGATCCCGGCGGCGGCAAGCAGCTCCGGGGTTTCCTCGGTCTCGGTCAGGCCGGGGCCGAGCCAGCCAACCGGTTTTTCTCCGGTAAAGCGCTCGATGATGCCGACCGATCGCTCGATCATCGCGCGCTGATTCTCGACCCGGTGGATCGGCATCTGCTCGTAAGCGTGCCCCATGAACTCCCAGCCGGAGTCGCGGCACTCGCGGGCGACGCGCTCGTAATCCTCGCAGACCCGCGCATTGATCGACACGGTCGGACGGATGCCGAGCCTGCGATACAGATCGAAAAAGCGCCAGACCCCGACCCGCATCCCGTATTCGTGCCAGGCCCAATTCGGCACGTCGGGCAACAGCACCTGGCCGGTCGGCGCCGGGAGCACCTGCCGCGCCATCGGGCGCGCGATGTCCCAGACTTCGAGGTTGACGATCGTCCAGACGACGAGGCGGGCGCCGCCGGGGAGCCGTAACGGCGGGCGGTCGACGATCGCCGAAAACGGCGCCCGATCGCGCGGGATCATTGCTGCTGTCCCTGCGCCGCGGCAGCGCGGCGGGCGATCTCGTCGGGCGCGACATCCTCGACGTGGGTCGAAATGAACCAACGGTGCCCGAATGGGTCTTCGAGCGTGCTGTTGCGGTCGCCGTAGAATTTGGTCTCGGGCGCTTGCAGCACCTTGCCGCCGGCGGCGACGGCGCGTTCGGTGACGGCATCGACATCGGCAACGTAGAGGTGCAGCCCGATCGGCGTTCCGCCGATGCTGGCTGGCGACAACGCACCCATCTCCGGGTGCTCGTCGGCCAGCATGATGACCGAATTACCGATCGTCAGCTCGGCATGCCCGATTCGGCCGCCCGGCGCGTCGAGGCGCATCCGCTCGGTCGCGCCGAATGCCTTCGCATAGAACGCGATCGCGCCGGCTGCGTCGCCGACGATCAGATAGGGGGTTAGCGTGTCATATCCATCGGGGATCGGTTTGACAGGGGGCATCGGCGGAGGTCCTCAGTGCGGAATTGAGCAGCGCGGCGCGGGACGTTTGCGACGCCGCTGCGTTCGCTTGACGATGTCCGATCGTGCCGCGCCGCGTCCGGTCTGGCAACGGAGTGGAAACGGCGGCTTATTCGCGCCGCGCGCGGCGCGGAAGGATCGCAAAGGGCGTTGTTGCAAAGCAGCGATGCGGTCCCATATCGGTCCGGGGAATTGACCGCCGCCCAATCGAAATAGCAACTTGGCGGCGTCGCAACTTCGGAAAACCTGGGTTCGAACTGCTTGGGGGTGCCGCGACAGCGGATTGCATGTGGGTGCGGAACAACAAGGGGAATGTCTTTGTCGGCAATTTGCCGCCGGAGTTTTCCGATGAGAGACTTGCCGAGACATTTGATCCGTTCGGAATTGTGCTGAGCGCGGTTGTCGCCCGCGATCCGGCGACCGGAGCCCGGCTGCGCTACGGGTTTGTCGATATCGCCACCGAACGGGCCGCGACCAAGGCGATCGAGGCACTCGACGGCCGCGAACTCGACGGATGCAAACTGAACGTCAAGCCGCGCGACAAGACGCCGAAGAAGCCGCCCGCCGGCGTGGCGGGAGGCCGTAAACCCCCGCCGCGAGCGGCGCGTCCCGGCAAAGCACCGGGATTGGGCAGCGAGTTTCTGAGCCGGGTGTCATCGGTTTCGGCCGAGCCGGAGCGGCGCCCGTCGCAATCGGAGTTGGCCGAGATGCGCCGTCCGTCCGAGGACGCGCCCGCGTTCGAACCGCCGCCGCGCCGCGATTTCGAAATCGTTCGCCGGCCAATCCGCCGCACCGCCGGCCCGAAGACATTTCAGGTCGAACGGCGCCCGCTGCCGCGACGGGTCTGACGCGCTAGCGGTATTCATCGCCGCAATCGCCGATCGCCAGCATCAGGTCGCGTCCCAGTGCCAGAACGAGCGCGAGCGCGGACTCGTCCTCCTCATCGAGCGCGATATCGAAAACGCGCGCATTCCCGGCGATGTGCTCTGAGACCCCGAGCCTCGCGCCGACGATGACCCCGGCCACCGCCGCGCGGTCGAGGACATAGCGGATTGCGACGGCGGCGATGCCCACCCGGTGTTTGCCGGCAATCCGCGCGAGCGCGGCGAGCAGTTCCTGAAACAGCGCCCAGCCTCCCCAGATGTCGATCATCTGCTTGTATTTGCGCAGCGACGCGGTGGTGAGGTCGGCGCGGCCGGGCTCGGCGCGGCCGAGATATTTTTCGGACATCAGGCCGCCGAGCACCGTGCCGTAAGTAAGCAGGCCGACATCATGTTGATGGCACCATGCCGCCATGCGTGCGTCGGGACGCCGATCGACAAGCGAATACTGCACCTGGTTCGATACGATCGGGATGGCGTGTTCGGCGATAATCGCGAGCCGCTCGGTATCGAAATTGGTCAGGCCGAGATGACGCACCCGGCCTTGCGCCCGCAGATCGGACAGGTGTCGCAAGGCGTCGAGATAGCGCCGGTCGCCATAGTCCCACCAATGGAACTGCAGCAGATCGAGGCGCTCCACGGCCATGCGGCGCAGCGATATGGCGACCGCGTCCTCGACGACGCGCCTCGTCATCGGACCGGGAGAGGGGACCCATTTCGTGAACGCCTGAATTTCGCCGAGCCGGCCGGCGCCGTATCGGACGGCGAATTGCCGGCGAAAGGCGCCGATGAAATCCTCCGCCGGGCCGTAATGATCGGCGAGGTCCCACGTCGTGAACCCGGTATCGTGATAGGCGAACATCGCCTCGACGGCCGGCGTCGGATCGATTGCGCCGTGCGCGCCCGACACCTGCCACATCCCGTTCAGGACGCGGCAGATCGAGAGATCGGAGGCAAGCAGGGCGCGGCTGTGCGGCGGCAAGGTCATGGCGCCTCTCCGGTGCGGATGCGCGATGTCTGAGCATCCTCCCGAACCGGGACCGGCGGCAAGCCGCCCCAAGGCGAGTCGAACCGCATATCTCGCGGCGGAAGGATTTATCGCCGAGCTGGCGCATGAGGTGGGCGCGCTCGAACTCGCGCATGAGCGGCTGCTTGTCGCATCGGGGCCACCGCGTCCGGCGGCGTGGGTTCGGAATATCTGGTTCGATCCGGTGGCGATCCCGATCGCCTCGATCGGCGACGGGGCGCGGCGGCTGCGCGCGATCCAGCGCAACTGGGCCTGCTATGCGCCGCGCCATCACCGCCGCGCGATGCTGATCCAGGAGCGGTTGCCGCCGGTGTCCGCGAAGCCGCTGGTGTTCGGGGAAGAGCTGCCGACCGCGCCGCTCGGCTCGTGGACCATGCTCGACCCGAATACGCTGCTCGCCTCGCCGCGCTGCACGAGCGCGTTTCCGAATGGCGAGGTGCGTTTCATCGAGGACCGGACCGAACCGCCCAGCCGCGCCTACCTGAAATTGTGGGAAGCGCTGACGCTGATCGGAACGCGGCCCCGGCCGGGCGATGTCTGCCTCGATCTCGGCGGCAGCCCCGGCGGCTGGAGCTGGGCGTTAACACAGATGGGCGCGCGCGTCATCAGCATCGACAAGGCGCCGCTCGATCCGGCGGTGGCGCGATTGCCCGGCCTCGAATATTGGCGCGAGAGTGCCTTCGCGCTCGACCCGGCGGCGGTTGGACCAGTGGATTGGCTTTTTTCCGACGTCGTCTGCTATCCGGCGCGGCTCTTGGCACTCGTCGCGCGCTGGCTTGCGGCCGGGACCTGCCGGCGCTTTATCTGCACGATCAAGTTCCAGGGGGCGACCGACCACGATACGGCAGCGCGCTTTGCGGCCATCCCGGGATCGACATTGCGCCACCTGTTCCACAACAAGCACGAGCTGACCTGGGTCAAGCTCGGGTAGCACGGTCGATCATCCGGTCCGGTTATCGGCGAGGACGGGATTGCGCCGCGGCGTGCGCGGTGACACGGTTGGAAGTGAAACAGGAGGAGATGCCATGCCCGAAACATACCCGCTGCCATCGAGCACCATCGAGGCGCTCGGCTTCGCGCGGAAGCCGCTCGAACATCTCGACCGGCTGATCCGCGAGCACATCGAGCAGGGCCGCTATCCCGGAGCGCAGATCGCGCTGGCGCGCAACGGCCAGCTCGCGCTCTATCGCACCTATGGCGATGCCAGGACCGAAGGCGGGCGGGCGGCGGCCTCCGACAACACGCTGTTCCTGCTGTTCAGCCAGACAAAGGTGCTGACCAGCGCGGCGGTGTGGACGCTGGTCGAGGAAGGGCGGCTGTCCTTCATGGACAAAATCAGCGACCACCTGCCCGAGTTCGCCGCGCGGGGCAAGAACGACATCACCCTGCACCAGGTCATGACGCACCAGGGCGGCTTCCCGTCGGGCGATGTCAGCCGCGAAAGCTGGGCCGACCATGCCCGCATGCGCGCCGAGGTCTGCGACTTCTCGCTCGACTGGACGCCCGGCACCAGGCTGCAATATCACCCGCGCGCCGCGCATCTGACGCAGGCGATGGTGATCGAGGCGGTGACCGGGCGCGACTACCGCGACGTGATCCGCGACAACGTGCTGGTGCCGCTCGGGCTTGCCGGCGACGTATTCGTCGGCGTGCCGGCGTCCGAACAGGGGCGCTGCGCCGATACCTACGCGGCGGAAGCGCGCGACAACTCGGCCGAATTCAAGGCCGCCGGGCTGCCAAGCGGCGGCGGCTACGCGACGGCGCGCGGCATGGCGGCATTCTATCAGATGCTGCTGGGCAACGGCCGGCTCGGGGGCGTCCGGCTGCTGTCGCCGCGGTTGGTTGCCTATGTCACGAAGAGCCATACCGGCGAACTCGGCGACGCGGCGATGGCCGGCATCCCGATGCATCGCGGCCTCGGGCCCCATGTGCGTGGCGAGAGCGACCGCATCCGCGGTCTCGGCACGATCGGCGCATCGCAGACTTTCGGTCATGGCGGCGCCGGCACCTCGTATTCGTGGGCCGACCCGACGAGCGGGGTATCGTTCACCTATCTGACAAACTACATGCAGGACGATCCCTGGCACTCGGCGCGTCTCGATCGCATCGCCAATCTGGTGCACGCGGCGATCGACTGACCGGTCAGTCGACGGTACGGCTCGGCTGATGCCTTTGCGGCTCGCAGCGGCGGAATATGGCGCGGGTCTGCCGCTGGCGATCCGACACGGGCTGTTCGGGTCCGGGCGCAACTGGGCCTCGATCGCGAAACGCCTTGCCGCGGATCGCCGGGTCGTCGCGTTCGACCTCCGCAATCACGGCGCCTCGCCGTGGGCCGACACAATGACCTATGGCGAAATGGCCGAGGACGTTTGCGCCAGCCTGTCGGCTCACGGCCATCGCCGCAGCGCCCTCCTTGGGCACAGCATGGGGGGCAAGGTCGCGATGGTGGCGGCGCTGCTTCACCCCGATATGGTCGAGCGTCTCATTGTCGCCGACATCGCGCCGGTCGCCTATCGGCCGCATCACCTTGGGTTGGTTCGGGCGATGCGCGGGCTCGATCTCACCGCTGTGCGACGCCGGGCCGAAGCCGATAGGAGGCTCCACTCGGCGGTGCCGGACCCCGCCGAGCGGGCCTTCTTGCTGCAAAATCTGATGTTCGAAGACGGCACGGCGCGGTGGCGGATCAACCTCGACGCGATTGAGCGCGCGATGGCGAGTTTGGCCGGATTTCCGCCGATGCCGCCGGGCACTGCATATCAAGGGCCGACCCTGTTTGTCGGCGGCGGACGCTCCGATTATCTGCGCGCAGAGCACGGGCCGGAAATCCGGCGCCTGTTCCCAAAGGCGCAGATCGCCCGGATCCCGGAAACCGGTCACTGGCTGCACGCCGACCGGCCCGACGCGTTTGTTGAAGAAGTCGGGCGCTTTCTGACCGGCTGACCGGGTCAGACCGGAAAACCGGCGCGCCGCGGTGACAGGCGCACGCCGCAACGCGCCGCTTCCAGCATGTAATATCGCGTCATCTGTACGATATCGGTGCGCCAGTAGAGCTGCTCCGGTCCGTTTTCGAGCAGGTCCGGGGCGGCGAACGCATAGCAATAGGTCTCGACCCAGCGCCTCCCGCTGTCGCCGGGCAGCGGTGCGTCGCGCCAGCCGAATTTCCACCCCGCATGCTCGGCGCCGAGCCGCCAGCGTTCGAGACGCACCGACAGGCTGTTCGCGTCCAGGGCGTCGAGCGCCGGGACGCGATAGACGACGACAAGCCGATGCACATTCAATTGGAGCTGCATCAGCAGCTCGTCGCCGAACGCTTGCACTATGTAGTGCGCGTCCGAGGCGCCACGCACATGGCGGATCTCGACCCGGCCGAGCGCTGTTCCCGCGAGCGTGACCTCGACCGGCTCGGTATCGAAACTCGGCAATTCGTATTCGACCGTGCGTAAGCCCTCAAGCATTTGCCCGGTCAGGAATTCCTCGGTGCGGCGCTGGGCTTCTTCGATCGTCAGCATATCGCGTCGAACGCGATCCGATCGCGCCACGTTCCCGCAACGCCGCCGCCGGCCGTCGCCGCCGTTGCGGTTCGGCTTTACCGCGGAACCAGCCTTCGACAGTCATCGTTTTAGAATGATCTTTAACCCAGGAGTTATCGATCATGAAGCTGAAGATTGCCGTTGCAGGCGCGCTCGTTGCCGGTTTTGTCCTTCCGGCTGCCGCGCAGAATGCCAACGAATACTACCTCGTACAGGACACGAAGACGAAAACCTGCAAGATCGTTCAGGAAAAGCCGGCCAGCGGCGGCGAGTGGACAATGATCAGCCCCGAGGGCAAAGTCTACAAGACAAGAAGCGAAGCCGAATCGGCGCTGAAGACAACAACGATTTGCGAGAGCCACTAGCGACAGCTATGCGCAGCGCCGCGGTCGTGCCGTGGCGCGATACGGCGGACCGCACCCCCGTCTGCCCTGGCGGACGGGGTTTTCGGGTCGGAGCTAGAGCAAGATCGGGTCAGATGGAAGCATCTGACCCGTGAATCTTGCCCTCGATTCAAATATGTAGAGCCTGATTCTCGGCTCAGATCGTTGTGATCTGAGCCGATCAGGCTCTAGGCGGCGGCGCGGATCGCCGCGCGCTTTACATCGCCATCGACGTATGGTTCGAAAGCCTTGAAATTGTTTTCGAACCGGCCGCGCAGGCTGCGCGCGGTCTCGTCGTAGCCGCGCTGGTCCGGCCATGTGCGGCGCGGGTCGAGCACATTGCTCGGGATCTCGGAAACGCTTTCAGGAACCAGAAAACCGAAATTCGCGTCCCGCCGCATCGGCGCCTCGGCCAGGCTGCCGTCGAGCGCGGCGCGCAGCAGCGCACGGGTGTGCGTTATCGACATCCGCTTGCCGACCCCGTATGCCCCGCCCGACCAGCCGGTATTGACGAGCCAGCAATCGGCTCCATAGCGGGCGATCCGCTCGCCGAGCATCTTGGCGTAAACCGAGGGATGCCGCGGCATGAACGGCGCGCCGAAGCAGGTCGAGAACACCGCCTTCGGCTCTTTGCCGAGCCCGACCTCGGTACCGGCGACCTGCGCCGTGTAGCCGGACAGGAAATGATACATTGCCTGTTCGGCGCTCAGCTTGGCGATCGGAGGCATGACGCCGAACGCGTCGCAGGTCAGCATGATGACGTTCTTCGGGTGCGGCGCCATTCCATGCGGGTCGGCGTTCGGGATGAAATCAAGAGGGTAACAGGCCCGCGTGTTCTCGGTCAGGCTCGAATCGTCGACATCGGGCATCCGGGTCAGCGGATCGAGGACGACGTTTTCCAGCACTGTCCCGAAGCGGGTGATCGTGGCGTAGATTTCCGGCTCGGCGGTTGGCGACAGGTTGATGACCTTGGCGTAGCAGCCGCCCTCGAAGTTGAAGATGCCTCGAGGGCTCCAGCCGTGTTCGTCATCGCCGATCAGCGTGCGCGAGCCGTCGGCCGACAAGGTCGTCTTG
>JBFXDF010000112.1:0-12199 GCA_050181375.1 Alphaproteobacteria bacterium | reverse complement strand
GCCCGCGAAACTCGGCGCGCCGGTGCCGTCGATAATGGTCCCGCCCATGATGACGATGTCGTGCATCGCGCTCTCCGATATTCGTAAATGACGTTCAGGATGCGGAATGCGGTTTTCGAGCGCAACGCCCGCCGCCGCATGGCGCTCATGCCGGGGCGCCGGGAAGCCGCCGCAAACCTGTCCGCCAGCCTTGCCGATCCGGCCGATCCGGCTTATCTTCGAGGGGCAGCCGGGGAAGCTCGCGACTTCCCCGGCGACCTGTCCCTAAAGGCGGATACGGAGCTTAAGGCGCAGCCGTATCCATCCGAGGGACAGGAAGAGATGGATTTTCATCCGTCTCTCCCTCGAAGACCGCGGGGGCCAATTCCCCCGCGGCATCGAGGATCATACCCTCAAATCGACAGTCTTTCGCCGCAATGCCCGCTCCCGCATGGCGCTCAGGTCGGCGCCGCGCTCGGCTCCACCGGTGTCGCGGGCGGCGGTCGCAGCCGCCGGTAGGCATAACCGAGCCCGACCAGCGCGCCGCCGAGGCCGATAAACGACAGCGCCCGCAAAACGCCTTCGAGTTCGGCCATGTCGGACAGGAACACCTTCGCGACCACCAGTCCGACGCCGATCAACCCGCAGCGCCGCAGCCATTCGCTGTTGCGGATCAATCCGATCACCAGCGCCGCGACGGCACAGGTAAGCCACGCCACCGAATAGAGATACCACTCGACATCGGTGCTGCCGCCGAACAACTCGACCTCGGCATGGAAAAAGCGGCGGATTTCGAGCGTGATCCAGGCCAGCGCGTAAAACACCGCCAGCACGGCCGCGATCCGGCGCAACAGCTTCCGATGCGGGACCAACCAAGCCAGGATTGCATAGCTCAGCGCCGGGATCGCGTCGGCGAACAACAGCCCATTGAAGACGACGAGATCGCCGGTCCGCGCCCCGGACACAAAACGGGCCAGCTGATAGAGCAGCGAAAACGCGGTCGTGACGCCCAGCAAGAGCCTTCCGCCCCAGCGCAGCACCGGCCTCTCCCGGTATTCGCCGAGCGCGATCGCCGCGACCGCGAACACGATCCACAACGCGATCAGGGAAGCGGCGGCGCCGAAATCGTCGAGCCACGCCATCGTCAGCCGGCCATAAAGAGCGTGGATCAGCTCCAGTGTCAGCAGCAGCAGCGTGAACACCAGGCTGCCGCCTTCGAGCACCCAGACCAGCGCGTCGTCCCTGGTGGCGCCGAACTGCCGCGTCGCGACGATAAAGGCCGCCGCCGGCACGCCGTAACCATACAGCAGCCAGTTGAAGATCGGCGTCGGCCCGAGCGGGTAGTCCAGCACATACGGGTTCGCCACGAGCCGCACCAGCACCGCCGCGGCAATCGCCAGCGCCACCCAGCGCAGCGCCGCGACGCGGGTGCGGGTCTCGACCCAGCCGATCGCCGGCAGATGCAGCGCCAGCGCGACGGTCAGCCATGCCTCGGAGAGCGCGAACGCCGCCGCGACGATCGTGCCGCCAAGCACCGCGACGGCATAGGCGGCGAGCGCGGTCTCGATCTCGATCCCTCCGTCGCGCCGTTTCGCGACCGCCAGCGCCGCCAGCAGTTCGACGCCGGCCAGCGCCAGCGCCAGCAAGGTCCAGGCAACGTGGAGATCGAACCGCTGCAACCGCCAGTACGCCACGATCAGGATCAACAGCGGCGCGCCGGCCGAGACCCCCGCCCAGCGCCCCGGCCGCGCCGCGCCTTGCAACGCGGCAAACCCGCCGCCGCCGAGCAGCGCCGCGTACAGAATGGCAAAGGTCGTAAAATTGCCGACATGGTCCGGCTGCAGGCGGAACACCCCGAGATTCAGATCGGGCGCCGGCAGCGGCAGGCTCCACGACGCCAGCAGCGCCAGCGCCAGCGCTCCGGCCGCCGCGATCGTGTCGTCGAGCGCCGCATCGCGATACGCGACCGCGAAAATGCCGACAATGGCGACGGTCGCCGCCGCGACGCTCGCCACCGCGAAACGATCTTCATGCGCCGTCAGCAGCAAGCCCGCGGCCACCGCCCAGAACGCGGCGCGCACCGCCGCCCGCACCAGCGCCGTGTCGGCCGTTCCGGCGAGAAACGCAACGCGCGGCACGCCGTGGCGCAGCGCCGCGAACAGTGCCAACTGCACCAGCAGATACACCGCGACCGTCGCCGTCGCGGGATCGGCCGGCGCGGCGGCGAACCACAGCGGCACCCACAGCATCGCGCCCGCCAGCGAGAACCAGACGAGCCACCACCAGGCCCGGTGCCGCACCAGCGCCAGCGACCCGGCCGTGACGACCGCGAGATACGCGAACAGCGGCGGCGCGTGCGGCGCGTTGCTCTCGACCAGCAGCGGCACGACATAGGCCCCGATCAGCCCGAGCGCCGCGACCAGCGGGCCGTGCCGCAGCGACAGCGCCACCGCCGCGCCGGCCGTCGCCGCGAGCAGCGCGAAGGCAATCCCCGACGGCAGCAACCCGTAAAGCTGATGCGCGGCGTAGATCGCGGCGAACACCGTCGCGGCGCCGGCAGCCGCCAGCGCCTGCGGCACGTAGGAACCCGCCGCCTCCTCCGGTTCGCGGCGCCGCAGCCACTCGGCCCCGGCCGCCAGCGCGATCCCGAAAAGCGCCCCGAGCACGACCCGCACCGCCGGCGTCAACCACCCGTAATCGATCGACAGCTTGACGAGAAACGCCCCGCCCAGCGCCAGCGCCGCGCCGCCGAGCCACACCAGCCAGTTCTCGACGATTTTCGGCTCCCAGTAAGCCCAGGCTTCGGAAAGCGGCGAGACCGGCTCGGGGAGCGGCGGCGCCGCCGCCGACGCAACCGGCTCGGACATAGCTGGCTCGGGCGCAACCGGCTCGGGTCCGGCCGCTTCTTCCGCGACCGGAGCCGGCGCGGCGACGGGTTCGGGTGTTTCGGCCGCCGCTTGGGGCGAGGGCGCCTCGCCGGGCGGCGCCCCGCCGATCTGTCCGATCAGTTCGGCGACGCGGCGGTCGAGCGCGCCGTATTTCTCGCCGAGGCCGGCGACTTCCCCGCGCAGCGCCCGCATTTCCCGCCGCTCCTTGCGGAGGAAAAAGGCCAACACCGCGAAGGCAATCGCATAAAGCGGAAACAAGTGGTACACCGCCGCCTCCGCACCCAAAACAGGTTCGATAATGGTGTAGTGGCTAAATCGCCACCGTAACGCTGCTATTTAGCACTGTAACAACTGTCATTCCGGGGCCGCCCGAGGGGCGGAACCCGGAATCCAGGAACATCGGACAAAGCCGTCGCGCGATTTCACAGCAGCCGTCCCTGCGCATCGGCCTTTTCGCGGGCGGCGGTGCGGAAGGTGGCGCCGATATCGATGCGCGGAATGCGCGGACGCTTGCCCTGGAACAGTTCCGCCAAGGTGATGATCTGGATTTTCGGCACCTTCTCGAACGGCGTCTCGTAAAACCCGGCCGCCGTCGCCTCGCGCTCCATGACCCGCGTCGGCAGCGCCGCCGTTATCAAGACCCCGATCGCCGCCTTCTCGCGATCGACCACCGCGATCAGCTCGCGCACCATGCCGACCCCGACACTCTCGCCGCCCTTGACCGAGACCAGCGCCTTCTCGGTTTTGTCCCGGTCGCTGCGGAAGAACAGGATGCCGTCGATCCCGCCATCCGCGCCCTTTTTCTTGCCCTGATAGGGCCGCGCATCGACCAGCGACACGGCCCACCACTGAAACTGGTACTTGTCGCGCCTGGCGAGGTCGAGCGCGCTGTCGAGGTCCTTCGGCGTGCCGTGAACCTCGAACGCGATGCCGGGAAACGCATCCTTCAGCCGCCGCTCGATCAGCGAAATCGCGAGATGCGTCACATCGATGCCGAACGGCGGGTCGAGATAGATCAGATCGACGCTTTGGTCGGCGATGCTGTCGCGCAGCACGGTCAGATTGTCGCCGTAATAAAGTGCGTTCGGCATTGTCCGATTTTACCCTACTCGCAACGCCGGCGCCAAACCCGGACGTTTATCGGTAGTGTCTCAGTTTGAAATTTTGACAGTGCCCGTCATTCCGGGGCCGCCTGCAGGGCGGAACCCGGAATCCACGAACACCGGCTTTTCCAAGGCATTCGCGCCCTGTGTTCTTGGATTCCGGGTTCACGGGCTGCGCCCGCGCCCCGGAATGACAAAGCCAAGATTCGAACCGCGACACTACCCGTTTATCGGCCTCGCGCCGGCGCCGCGACTGGCAACCAGCCGCCGGCCGACACCATATCGGCATTCGTAAGCCTCAACGCGCCGCGGAGCCGAAAAGATGACCGCCGCCAGTATCGTCCCGTTGCCGGAGCGCGGCATTCTCGCCGTCGCGGGTCCCGACCGCCACGCCTTCCTGCAAGGCCTCGTCTCGAACGATGTCGAAAAACTCGCCACCGGGCGCGCCGTCTACGCCGCGCTGCTGACGCCGCAGGGCCGGTATCTGCACGATTTCATCATGGTCGAGCGCGACGAGGCGATCTGGCTCGACACCGAGGCGGCCCGGCTCGCCGATTTGCGGCGGCGCCTCTCGATGTACCGGCTGCGCGCCAAGGTCGAGATCGCCGAGCGCCCGGAGCTCGGCGTGGCGGCGGTGTTCGGCGACGGCGCGCTCGATTCCCTCGATCTGCCCGACGAGGCGGGCGCGGTCCGCCCCTGGGACGGCGGCATCGCCCTGGTCGATCCCCGCATAACCGCGCTCGGCGCCCGCCTCATCTTGGACCGCTTGCATCTTGCCCACATTGCGGAGGCCGGGCTTACCTCCGCCGAATTCGCCGCCTGGGACCGCCACCGGCTCGCGCTCGGCGTGCCCGACGGCAGCCGCGACCTCGTGCCGGAAAAATCGATCCTGCTCGAATCGGGCTTCGACGAGCTGAACGGCGTCGATTGGCAAAAGGGCTGCTATGTCGGCCAGGAGCTGACCGCCCGCACCAAGTATCGCGGCCTGATAAAAAAGCGCCTCGTCCCGGTGCGCCTCGACGGCCCGGCCCCGGCACCCGGCGCCCTTATCACCCTTGACGGCAAGGAAGCCGGTGAAATGCGCTCGGTCCGCGACGGCCTCGGCCTCGCCCTCCTGCGCCTCGACGCGGTCGCCGAAGACCGCCCGCTCTCCGCCGACCGGTGCCAAATCGTGCCGCTGCGACCGTCAGAATGAATTTTCGATCGCTCCGCGCGGCGCTTCCTCGAACATCGGCGGCAAAAACGACACAATTGCGTGCCAGCATCGTGTGACGCGGACGCATTCGGAGCTCGCCTGATGGCGTGGTCGCTGCCGCCGCTGTTCTTTTGCTGCCAAGCCGCGGCGGCCGGAGGACTGGGGCCAGGTATTATTGGCGGAAAGCCTCGGCTTTTTCGGCAAGGCTCAACCGGTGCGCAAGGCGTTTGCTGCTGATTTCCTGCAGATGCAGCAAACCGCCAAACCCGCGGTTGAATGAGACGCGGCGCCGCGAGGAATCGCAAGGCTTTGCGGTCCGCGCTCTAATCGGTCAAGCTGGGGCGGGTTTGCTGCTGGAGTGAATAATGGAAACGCGCGCCGCTGTCGCCCACCAGGCCGGTCAGCCCCTCTCGATCGAGACCGTGCGGCTCGACGGACCGCGACAGGGCGAGGTGCTGGTCGAGATAAAGGCGACCGGGATCTGCCACACCGATGCCTATACGCTGTCCGGCGCCGATCCGGAGGGCCTCTTCCCGGCAATCCTCGGCCACGAGGGGGCCGGCATCGTCGTCGATGTCGGGCCGGGGGTGACCAGCGTCAAAAAGGGCGACCACGTCATCCCGCTCTACACGCCGGAATGCCGCCAGTGCCCGTCCTGCCTGTCGCGCAAGACCAATCTCTGCACCGCGATCCGCGCCACCCAGGGTCAGGGCGTGATGCCCGACGGCACCAGCCGCTTCTCATTGGGCGGCGACAAGCTGTTCCACTATATGGGCACCTCGACCTTTTCGAACTTCACGGTGCTGCCCGAGATCGCCGTCGCGAAAATCCGCGAGGACGCGCCGTTCGACAAGGTCTGCTATATCGGCTGCGGCGTGACGACCGGCATCGGCGCGGTCATCAACACCGCGAAGGTCGAGCCGGGGGCCCGCGTCGTCGTGTTCGGCCTCGGCGGCATCGGCCTCAATGTCGTGCAGGGCAGCCGGATGGCCGGCGCCGACATGATCGTCGGCGTCGACATCAACCCGCGCCGCCGGGAGCTGGCCGAGAAATTCGGCATGACGCATTTTGTCAACCCGGCTGAAATCCAGGGCGATCTCGTGCCGTATCTGGTCGATCTGACCAGGGGCGGCGCCGATTACAGCTTCGAGTGCATCGGCAACGTGCAGACGATGCGGCAGGCGTTGGAGTGCTGCCACCGCGGCTGGGGCGTCAGCGTCATTATCGGCGTCGCCGCGTCGGGGCAGGAGATTTCGACGCGGCCGTTTCAGCTCGTTACCGGCCGCGTCTGGAAAGGCACCGCGTTCGGCGGCGCCAGGGGCCGCACCGACGTGCCGCGGATCGTCGATTGGTACATGGAGGGAAAAATCAACATCGACGACCTGATCACCCACACGATGCCGCTCGCCGACATCAACAACGGCTTCGACCTGATGCACCGCGGCGAGTCGATCCGCAGCGTCGTTCTCTACTGAGGCTTGCGCGGCGGCGGGGATTGGCGCTTGCCCGCCATGGCCGATCAGATTTCGCGGCGGCGGCGGACGATCGCGGCGCCGAACACGGCCAGCCCGCCGCCGAGCAGCGCCAGCGAGGCCGGCTCCGGTACCGTGTTGACCGGTGTATTGACCCGCAGCACGAGCACGGCCGGCGGGGCGCAGCAATTGGCGTAGGACAGCTGAAACGGGTAATCGCCGGCGGCCGGGGCGTCCAGGCTGAACACCATCCCGACCGCCGGCGTCGGCACGGCATCATCGACAACCAGTCCAAAACCGTTGACGAACAGCTGCACGCCGTCGTCGTGCCGGATGATGAAACTGTTGTCGCCGGCGTGCAGCGTGAGGACGCCGGTCAGCCGCATGACGATGCTGTACAGGTCGCGTCCGGCGATGGCCGGATCATTGAAGGTCGTATGGCGCAAAAAGCCGCCCAGCGTAAAGCCGTCGATGTCGCTGTCGAAGTTGATGTCGCTCGTTATGAACGTCGCGTCCGGCGCGCCGAGCGCGGCGACGTTGCTCAGGGTCGGATTGAGAGCCACCACCGGCCGGTCGATCCACAATTCGCCGCTGATCGCCGCCGCGCGTCCGGGGCTGAAGAGCAGGACGCACGCCGCCAGCGCTATCCCGCCGAAACCGAACCTACGCATCAAACTCTCTCGTCCAACCACCCGGTCGCCGGCATTCGGCGTCACTCAATCCAAGCAACGCAATTGACAAACCGTCCCGCCGCAATCGCCGATTCTGTGGCAAGTTCAATCAAGGCGCGCCGGCATCTTACGCTCGGGCATCCGCTGTCGCAGCCATCTTTTTAAAGAATCCGACATGATTTTGGCGAAAGCTTGGCGGTTTGCTCCTATTTGACAATAATCCAACACGGCGGTACCTGCCGGGTTTGGCGGTGTCGCAATGGCTCACTCCGCCTGCCAGCACCCTTTCAGGCGCGTTTGAACTCCTGTTCGCGCGATCATGCGAGCCGCTGCCGCCGACGGCGCCCGCCAGAACATCCGGAGGATGGGATTGACTTATCGGCCCGCGGCACGCCCGGATTACCTGCTCGCGATCGATCAGGGCACGACCAGCACGCGTGCGATCCTGTTCGACGCCGCGGGCGGCATCCGCCACACGGCGCGGGTCGCGCTGCGCCAGATCCATCCCCGGCCGGGCTGGGTCGAGCACGATCCGGAGGAAATTTGGCGGGCCGTCGTCGCGACCTGCCGTGAGGCGATCGAAGCGGCCGGCGATCGTCCGATCGCCGCGATCGGCATCACCAACCAGCGTGAAACCACACTGCTGTGGGAACGCGGCACCGGCCGCCCGGTGCATAACGCCATCGTCTGGCAGGACCGCCGCACCGCCGGCTTGTGCGAGACCTGGCGCGATGCCGGGTTGGCCAGCCTCGTCGCGAGCCGCACCGGTCTCATTATCGACCCGTATTTTTCGGCCTCCAAGGTTTGCTGGCTGCTCGACGCGGTGCCCGGTCTGCGCCGCCGCGCCGTCGCCGGCGAGATCGCGTTCGGTACGATCGACAGCTTTCTGCTGTGGCGGCTCACGGGCGGGCTGCACGCGACCGACGCGACCAATGCCTCGCGCACGATGCTGCTCGATTTGCACAATCTCGCCTGGGACGACGAGCTTCTGCGGGCATTCGACATCCCGCCGGCTCTCCTGCCCGAAATCCGCGACACCGACGGCGATTTCGGGGCAACGGGACCCGGCCTGTTCGGCGATGCGATCCCGCTCGCCGGAGTGGCCGGCGACCAGCACGCGGCGCTGATCGGGCAGGCCTGCTTTCGCCCGGGCATGATCAAATCGACTTACGGCACCGGCGCCTTTGCGCTGCTGCATACCGGCGCGCGGCCGGCCGCGTCGCGCAACCGGCTGCTGACGACGCTCGCCTACCGGCTCGGCGGCGAGACGGCCTACGCGCTCGAGGGCAGCATTTTTGTCGCCGGCGCGGCGGTGCAATGGCTGCGCGACCGTCTCGGGGCGATCTCCGACGCGGCTGAGACCGGCGACCTCGCGGCGCGGGCCGATCCGCGCCAGCGCGTCTATTTCGTGCCGGCGTTCGCCGGGCTCGGCGCACCGTATTGGGAGGCCGGCGCGCGCGGCGCACTGAGCGGTCTGACGGCCGAATGCGGTGTGCCCGAGATCGCGCGCGCGACCCTCGAATCGGTCGGGTTCCAGACGCGCGACCTGATCGCCGCGATGAGCGCCGATTGCGGCCTGGCGCTCGAGGCGCTGCGCGTCGATGGCGGGCTTGCCGCCAGCGACTGGGCGATGCAGTTCATCGCCGACATTCTGCCGGCCATGGTCGAGCGGCCGCGTTCGCTCGAAACCACCGCGTGGGGCGCCGCCTATGTCGCCGGCCTGTCGCGCGGGTTGTGCCCAACGCCCGATGAAATGACGGCGCGATGGTCGGCGGCGGCGCAATTCGCGCCGATGATGGACGCCGACGAGCGCGAGGAGCGCTACGCCGGATGGCGGCGCGCCGTCGTCGGCGTACTCGCGGCGTCATCACAGTGATCGTCGAGCGATGATCGGACGATGATCGAAACCGGAAATCTGTTGCGCGATCTGCCCGACGCGCGCGCCGGCGAGGTTACCGAAACCCTGCTCGCCGCGCCGGGATTGCGCATCGAGCGCATCGTCTCGCTCGGGCAAAGGAGCCCGCCCGGCTTCTGGTACGACCAGGACGAAGCGGAATGGGTGCTGCTGCTCGCCGGCGGGGCGCGGCTGCGCTTCGCCGACGAGGCCGCGGACCGGGTGCTCGGCCCGGGCGACCATGTCGATATCGCGCCGCGCCGCAGGCACCGCGTCGAGTGGACCGACCCCGCCGCGCCGACCGTGTGGCTCGCGGTCTTTCACCGCCCGTAAGGCGCGACGCGGCACCGCGATACGGTGCCGCTCGAGGAACCAGGCTCCCGCACCAGCTTGTCCTGGACACCGCGCCGCGCCGCGCCCATCGTAATTTGATGGCCGACGATGCCGAGCTGGTGATTGCCGGGGCCGGGCTGAACGGGATGCTGCTCGCCGTCGCCTGCGCCGGCGCGGGCCTGCCGGTCGCGGTCGTCGATCCGCAGAACCCGGCGGCGATGCTCGCCAGCGGCTTCGACGGGCGCACCTCGGCGATCGCCTACGGCTCGCGGCTGGTTTTCGACGCGCTCGGATTGTGGCCCGACATCTCCGCCGAGGCCGAGCCGATCCGCGAAATCCGCATCGCCGACGACGCGTCGCCGCTGTTTCTCCATTACGATTGCCGCGAGCTGATCCCCGAGCACGGCCCGGAACACCACGCGGCGATGCCGCTCGGCTACATCGTCGAGAACCGGGTCCTGCGCCGCGTCCTGTTCGACCGGGCGCGCGCGCTGCCGAGCCTGCGGCTGATTGGCGACCGCCGCGTCGAGTCGATGCACGCGACCGAGACCGGCGCCGACATCGCGCTCGACAACGGCGCGCGCCTGCGCACGCGGCTCGTCGCCGCCGCCGACGGCGCCCGGTCGCCGTTGCGCCGCGCCGCCCGGATCCGCGCGATCGAATGGCGCTACCGGCAGATCGGCATTGTCACGACCGTGGCGCACGAGCGGCCGCATGCCGGCATCGCGGTCGAGCATTTCCTGCCCGCCGGCCCGTTCGCGATCCTGCCGATGACCGACGAACCCGCCTCTCCCGGCCGCCCCGTACGTGGCCGTTCGTCGATCGTATGGACCGAGCACGCCGACCTCGCGCCGCGCCTTCTCGCGCTGCCTGAACCGGATTTCGCCGCCGAATTGCGCGCCCGGTTCGGCGGATTTCTAGGCGAAATCGAACCGGTCGGGCCGCGCTGGACGTATAAGCTGTCGCTGATGCAGGCCGAGCGTTATGTCGCGCGGCGGCTGGCGCTCGTCGGCGAGGCGGCACATGTCATTCACCCGATCGCCGGCCAGGGTCTCAATATCGGGATTCGCGACGTCGCGGCGTTGGCCGAGCTGACCGTCGATCGCCGCCGCCTCGGTCTCGACATCGGCGACAATGCGATGCTCGAAGACTACCAGCGCTGGCGCCGCGCCGACGCGATGCTGCTCGCCGCCGTCACCGACAGCCTCAACCGCCTGTTCTCGAATACGGTTCCGCCCGTGCGCCTGGCCCGCGATGTCGGCCTCGCCATCGTCAATCGCCTGCCGCCCTTAAAGCGGGTCCTGATGCAGCACGCGATGGGGCTGCTCGGCGACCGCCCCCGCCTCGCGAAGGGGCTGCCGCTGTAACGGCAATTTCCGCCAATGTTTACCGAATTGTCCGGCCTGACTTGATCGAGACGTCTCCAGTTTCTCGCGGTGGAACCAGGGGCCGGGGTGCGGTGTTTACCGCCGTCCGACCAGGGGAAGCCGTGTAGGGGAGCCGAGATTTTTCACAGCGGTCGCGGGCAGAGATCGCCGGCCCGCAAGCCATCGCAGCAGGTTCTCGCCGAGGTATTCTCGGGCGGCGCCGATATCCGGTCGCTGATTCGCGCACCGGACGGGCGTGCACCCCGGATCCTGGTCGGCGACGCCGATCCGGCAATCCGCGACCGGCTGCATCGCGTGCTGTCCTCGGCCGGCTGCCGCGTCGAGGAGCTGACGGATCGGCGCGCCGCTTTTGCCGCGATCCGCGCGCCCCCCGATCTCGCGATCGCTGATGCCGGGCTGGCTCAGCGCAACGGGTATGCGCTGCTGCGCCGATTGCGCGCGCATTCGGCAACGCAATGGGTTCCGGTGATCCTGCTGGCGGCGGAACCCGGCGACAGAGCGCGGCGCGAGGCGCTCGAAGCCGGCGCCGACGATTATCTGCCCAAACCGTTTGGCGCGCGCGAATTGCTGTCGCGGCTCGGGTTGCATCTCGCGATGGCCCGCGTCGGCCGCGAGGCAAGCGAGGCGGTCCGGGCGTCCGAGAGGCGCCTGGCCGAGGTGCTGGAAGCGATCGGCGAGGCGGTATTCGCGATCGATCGCGACCAGCGCATTCTGTTCGCCAACCGGACCGCGCTGCAATTCTGGAACCGGAAAGCGGAGGAGGTTCTCGACCGGCCTCTGCTCGACGTGTTTCCCGAAATCGAATCGGGTCGCCCTTATCAAGCGTATCTGCGGGTCCTGGCGACCGGGCGTCCCGAGCACATCGAGGCACCGGCGCCGGCGATCGGCAATCGCTGGATCGCGCTCGACGCGTACCCGGCGCCGGAGGGCGGTCTGGTTGTCGCGTATCGCGACATCGACGATCGCCGGCGCGCCGAGTTTCGGTTGCGGCAGAGCGAAGAACGGCTGCGCCTGATGGTCGAGACGCTGCCCGATATTGCTTTCGTGATCCGGCCGGACGGCATGGCCGAGCACTATAACCAGCAGATGCGGGACTATGTCGGCGGTCCGGTGGGGCCGGCTCCAGCGGACCGCTCGTCGCTGCACCCGCCGGACGACCGCGACGCCGTCGACAAGGCGCGCGCCTACGCCTTTGCAACCGGAACGGAATTTTCCGTCGAAGCCCGCCTACGGCGGCACGACGGCGTCTATCGCTGGCACCGGATCCGCAATCGGC
>JBFXDF010000111.1:0-12236 GCA_050181375.1 Alphaproteobacteria bacterium | reverse complement strand
ACGCGCCGGTATTTTCGCAACAAAGCTGTACCACGGAACGCGCTTTCGGGCGAACGGCGACTTGAGTTCACGTCGCGTTGTCGGGCTGTTTGGCGCGCCACCCCAACACCCCGTTACGCTCGTAGAGCCACGGGTATTGCCGCACCATCCTGGCGGCGCGGGCATGAAAGAAGGCACCGGACGCGATAAGCCCGAGCACCGCCGCGGCGACAAGGAAACCGCCGAGCGAGCCGAGCGGCGCGTCGAACAGCGCGTAATGAAGAAAGCGATCGGCGACGGCGAGGAGCATCACCGCCGGCGCGATCTGCCACGCCGGCTTCCAGCTCTGGGCCAACGCCCGGCCGGTCGCGGCGGCCGCGAGGCCGAACAGGATGACGGTCATCCCGACAAACGGGACCGGCTCGGTGCCGAGAATTTCGCTCACCGGCCGCCCTCGAGATAGGCGGCGCGGACTTCCGGATTGGCCAGCAATTCGCCGCCGGCGCCGGACAGGACGACCTTTCCGGTCTGCATTACGTAGCCGCGATGCGCCAGCCGCAGCGCGTGAAAGGCATTCTGCTCAACAAGCAGAACCGTCGTTTTTTGCGTCTCGTTGATCTCGCGAATGGCGTCGAAAATCTGCCTGACGATCAGCGGAGCAAGCCCGAGCGACGGCTCGTCGAGCAACAACAGTCGTGGGCGGCTCATCAGCGCGCGCCCGATCGCCAGCATTTGCTGCTCGCCGCCCGACAGCGTGCCGCCGCGCTGCCGGCGCCGTTCTTCGAGGATCGGGAATAGCGCGAAAACGCGGCGGCAATCCTCGTCGAAATACCGCGAATCGACCGTCGCCGCGCCGATCCGCAGGTTTTCGAGCACCGTCATGCGCGGAAAGATGCGGCGTCCTTCCGGCGCGTGCGCGATCCCCATGCGCATGACCTCGAAGGTCGGCAGCAGCGTAATGTCGCGCCCCTCGAATACGATGGCGCCGCGGGCCGCCCGCGGGTTGCCGCAGATCGTCATCAGCAGGGTCGATTTGCCGGCGCCGTTGGCGCCGATGATCGCGATGATCTCGCCGGCGCCGACCTCCAGATCGACGCCCTTCAGGGCCTCGATATTGCCGTAAAAGGCATGGACGCCGTGGACGGTCAGCACGAGAAAAGCAATGCCCGGTAATGCCCCTCACCCTGTCCCTCTCCCCGCTCGCGGGGGGAGGGGACCCGTCTGCCAGAGCAAGCGAGGTGATCGGGCGATTGCGTCGAGACGGCGCGCCAACTCGCCCTCTCCCCGCGTGCGGGGAGAGGGCTGGGGTGAGGGGCACGCGGCGCGACCTTCATCTGGGCAGTACGCCGACCTCGGCCGGCAACGGCGCCGCTTTGTCCTCGCCGAGATAGGCCTTGATGACAGCCGGGTCGGCGCGCACGGCGGCGGCGCTGCCGTCGGCGATCTTGCGTCCGTGGTCGAGCACGACGACGTGGTCGGAGATGCCCATCACGACGCTCATGTCGTGCTCGATCAGCAGGATGCCGATATTTTCGCCGTCGCGGATCGCGACGAGAAACTTCCCGAGTTCGGCGGATTCGCGCGGGTTGAGCCCGGCGGCCGGCTCGTCGAGGCATAATAGGCGCGGCCCGGTGCACAGCGCGCGGGCGATTTCGAGCCGGCGCTGGTCGCCATAGGGCAGCGAGCCGGCGGGCATGTCGGCGCGCTCCAGGAGGCCCAGCCGGTCGAGCCATAAACGCGCGCGTTCGATCGCCTCCTTCTCGGCGGCGCGATAGCGCGCCAGCCCCAGGAGGCCGGCGATCGAAAACAGGCTCGCCTTCATCAAGCGGTTGTGCTGCGCGACGATCAGGTTTTCCAGCACCGACATGCCGGCGAACAGCCGGATGTTCTGGAACGTGCGCGCCATGCCGGCGCGCTGCGCGATGCGGAACCCCTCCATCCGTTCGAGCAGAAAGACCTCATCCTCGCCGCGCGCGTTTGCGCCATGCAGCGCGAGCCGGCCGGAAGTCGGCGGGTAGAACCCGGTCAGGCAATTGAAGACGGTGGTTTTGCCGGCGCCGTTCGGTCCGATGATCGCGGTGATCTCGCGCCGGTACGCGGTGAACGACAGATCGTCGACGGCGATCAGACCGCCGAACCGCATCGTCAGATGCTCGACCTCGAGCAATGGGTCGGGCGACCCGCTCACCGTGTCGCGCCGGCGACGGCCGGAGAATGCAGGAGAACCGATGGATCGCGATGCGCGAGCAGACCGCGCGGGCGCCACACCATGATCGCGACCATCGCCGCGCCGAACACCAGCATGCGGAATTCGGCGAAGGCGCGGCCGAATTCCGGCAAGGTCACGAGCACGAGCGCGGCCAGCACGACCCCGAGCTGGCTCCCCATGCCGCCCAACACGACAATCGCCAGGATCGTCGCCGATTCGATAAACGTGAAGCTCTCCGGGCTGATAAAGCCCTGCCGGGTCGCGAAAAAGCAGCCGGCGAACCCGCCGAACATCGCGCCGATCGCAAACGCCGAGAGCTTGACGCTGGTGGGATTGATGCCGAGCGCACGGCAGGCGATTTCGTCCTCGCGCAGCGCCTCCCAGGCGCGGCCGACCGGCAGCCGGCGGATGCGCAGCGTAAAGAAATTGGTGATCAGCGCCAGCACCAGGATCAAGTAATACAAAAAGATCACCCTGTGATCGGGCGAGAACTCGATCCCGAACAGATCGGCGAAGGTCATGCCGCCGTCGGGCGCGCCGCGGGCGAACGGCAGCCCGAAAAACGTCGGCCGCGGCACCGGCAGACCGTTCGGGCCGCCTGTCACCGGGGCCCAGTTCAGCAGCACGAGGCGGACGATCTCGCCGAAGCCGAGCGTGACGATTGCCAGATAGTCGCCGCGCAGCCGCAGCACCGGAAACCCGAGCAGGATGCCGAACAGCGCCGCCATGACGCCGCTGAACGGCAGCGCCTCCCAGAAGCCGAACCCGTAATTCTGCGCGAGCAGCGCGAACGTATAAGCGCCGACCGCGTAGAACGCGACATAGCCGAGATCGAGCAGCCCGGCGAGACCGACCACGATGTTCAGCCCCCAGCCGAGCATCACGTAGATCAGCACCGTCGTCCCGAGATCGACCAGGTAGCGCGACGAAAACGGCAGGAACGGCAGCGCGACCGCAAAAGCGACGCCGATGAGCGTGATCGGGAGCACGCGGCGGCTGCTCCATGCGGCGGCCCGCGCCAGCGGACGCCCGCCGCCGGACACGCCGGGATAGCGGCGCTGCCGGAACAGCTGAACCGCGAACCGTCCCGCGAAGGCGATCGCCACGACGAGCGCCAGCCGGTCGAAATGCGTCCGCACCCCGAGCGCGCCGCCGCCGATATTGTAGGTTTCGAGGCCGATAAACGGCAGACCGAGCAGGCCGGCGAGCAGCGCCGCGACAGTGGCGTCCTTGAACAGGCCCGGCCACTCGACCCGGCGCCGGACGGGCAGATCGGCGGTCGCGGGCGCCGCCGGGGCAACCGCCATCACACCTTTTCCACCTCGGGCTTGCCGAGCAGTCCGGTCGGCATGAAGACGAGCACGAGTACGAGGATCGCGAAGACCGACACGTCCTTGTATTCGACCGAGAAATAGCCCGACCAGAACGCCTCGATCAGACCGATCAAGAGGCCCCCGAGCATCGCCCCCGGCAGCGAGCCGATGCCGCCGAGCACGGCCGCGGTGAACGCCTTCACTCCGGCGAGAAACCCGATAAAGAAATCGACGACGCCGTAATACAGCGTGACCATCAGCCCGGCGACCGCCGCCAGCGCCGCGCCCATGACAAAGGTCGCGGAGATCACCCGGTCGACATCGATGCCGAGCAGCGAGGCCATCACGATGTCCTGCTCGCAGGCGCGCTGCGAGCGGCCGAGCGGCGTCGACGCGATCATCGCCGAAAAGCCGATCATCAGCACAACGGTCGCGACCATGATCGCGAGCTGCAGGTAGCTCAATTGCACGGCGAACCCGCCGCTCTCGAAAATCGTGAACCCGCCCTGGATCAGCGGCGGCATCGGCTTGACGCGCGCGCCCTGCGTCACCTGCACGTAATTCTGCAGAAAGATCGACATGCCGATCGCCGAGATCAGCGGCGCCAGCCGGAACGAGCCGCGCAGCGGCCGGTAGGCGATGCGCTCGACCGCCCAGCCGTAGAGCGAGGTAAAGAGCATCGCGACGAGCAGCACGATCAAGAGCATCAGCGGGACAAAGCTCAGGCCGGCGAGGCCGAGCACCAGAAACGTCGTGATCGCGATAAAGGCGCCGATCATGTAGATCTCGCCATGCGCGAAGTTGATCATGCCGACGATGCCGTAGACCATCGTGTAGCCGATCGCGATCAGTCCGTAGATCGACCCCAGCGTCACGCCGTTGATCAGTTGCTGCAGAAAATATGCCATCCGCGCGCCGTCGCCCGGCGCGCCGATCGTGCGGCCCGGCGGAGCGAAGTTATGCGCAACGCGGGGCGCGCGCGCAAGCCGGGGCGAGGCCGGCCTATAAGCGCACCGTCCGCAGGCGCAGCGCGTTGCCGATGACGGTGACCGAGGACAGGCTCATCGCCGCGCTGGCGATCATCGGGTTCAACAGGAGGCCGAACACCGGGTAGAACACGCCGGCCGCGATCGGCACCGCCAGCGCATTGAAGGCGAAGGCGAAGAACAGGTTCTGGCGGATGTTGCGCATCGTCGCGCGGCTGAGACGGCGGGCGCGCACGATGCCGCGCAGATCGCCCTTTACCAGCGTCACGCCGGCGCTCTCCATCGCGACATCGGCGCCGGTGCCCATCGCGATGCCGATCTGCGCCTGCGCCAGGGCCGGCGCGTCGTTGATGCCGTCGCCGGCCATCGCGACAAACGCGCCGCGCTCCTGCAAGCCGCGGATCGCGGCGGCCTTCTGATCCGGCAGCACCTCGGCGATGACCTCGTCAATGTCGAGCTGCCGCGCGACCGAATCGGCCGTGGCGCGGCTGTCGCCGGTCAGCATGATGAGCCGCAGCCCCTCCGCGTGCAGCGCCGCGATCGCCTCCCTTGTACTCTCCTTGATCGGGTCGGCGACCGCGACCAGACCCGCCGCCGCGCCGTCCACCGCGACGAGCATGACGCCCTGCCCCTGTCGCCGCCGCGCCTCGGCACGCTCGGTCATCGCGCCCGCATCGACCCCGAGATCGGCCATCAGCGCGGCGTTGCCGATCGCGATCCGCCGTCCCTCGACGGTGCCGAGCGCGCCCTTGCCGGTTTCGCTGCGAAACTCGCCCGGGGCGGCGAGCGCGATGCCGCGATCCTCGGCGCCGGCGACGATCGCGGCGGCGAGCGGGTGCTCGCTGCCGCGCTCGACGCTAGCGGCGAGGCGCAGCAACTCGGTCTCGGGCAGGTTGCCGAGCGGTTCGACCGCGACGAGCCTCGGCCTGCCCTCGGTCAAGGTGCCGGTCTTGTCGACAACGAGCGTATCGACCTTTTCGAGCAGTTCGAGCGCCTCGGCGTTGCGCACGAGGACGCCGAGCTGCGCGCCGCGTCCGGTGCCGACCATGATCGACATCGGGGTCGCGAGACCCAGCGCGCACGGGCAGGCGATGATCAGCACCGCAACCGCGTTGAGCAGCCCGAACCCCATCGCCGGCGCCGGGCCGAAGATCGACCAGCCAATGAACGCGCCGATCGCGATCGCCACGACCGCCGGCACGAACCATCCGGAGACGGTGTCCGCGAGCTTCTGGATCGGAGCGCGCGAACGCTGCGCCGCCGCCACCATCGCGACGATCTGCGCCAGCAGCGTGTCGCCGCCGACCCGCTCGGCGCGCATCACAAACCCGCCGGTGGTGTTGACGGTGGCGCCGGTGACCTTATCGCCGGGTGCTTTCTCGACCGGCAGCGGCTCGCCGGAGATCATCGATTCGTCGACCGCGCTCATCCCCTCGATGACGACGCCGTCGACCGGCACCTTTTCGCCCGGTCGGACGCGCAGCATCTGGCCGGGCTCGACCGAGGCCAGATCGACGTCGCGCTCGGCGCCGTCGGGCGCGACGAGGCGGG
Organism: Alphaproteobacteria bacterium; assembly: GCA_050181375.1. GTDB lineage: Bacteria > Pseudomonadota > Alphaproteobacteria > ATCC43930 > CGMCC-115725 > DATARH01. Next base: position 6,198 of record JBFXDF010000111.1, on the reverse strand, counting down.
CGCGTTTCGGCGCGAGGTCGAGCAGCGCGCGGATCGCGCTCGATGTCTGCGACCGGGCGCGCAGTTCGAGCACCTGCCCGAGCAGCACCAAGGTGACGATGACCGCGGCCGCCTCGAAATAGACCGGGACGCCGCCATTCGGGGCGCGGAAGGCGGCCGGGAAAATACCGGGCGCCGCGGTCGCGACGAGGCTGTAGAGATACGCGACGCCGGTGCCGAGCGCGATCAGCGTGAACATGTTGAGGCGCCGGTTGACCAGCGACTGCCAGCCGCGCTGAAAAAACGGCGCGCCGCACCACAGCACGACCGGCGTCGCGAGCGCGAGCTGCACCCATATCGCGGTGCGCGTCGTCAGCGGCTGATGCCAGCCCGCGACGACGTGCTCGCCCATCGCCATGACCAGCAGCGGCACCGACAGCACGACGCCGACCCAGAACCGCCGCGTCATATCGGCCAGTTCGGGATTGCTCTCCGCGCCGGCGGTCGGGGTCATCGGCTCCAGCGCCATGCCGCAGATCGGGCAGCTCCCCGGCCCGGCACGCACGATTTCCGGGTGCATCGGGCAGGTCCACAGCGCGCCTTCCGCCGCCTCCGGCGGGTGCGCCGGCGTACCGCCAAGAAAGCGCTCGGGTTCGGCGACGAAGCGCTCGCGGCAGCGTGCGCCGCAGAAGAAATATTCGCGGCCGGCATATTCGGCGCGGTGGCGCGCGGTGGCCGGGTCCACGCTCATGCCGCAAACCGGGTCGGTCGCCCCGCCGGCCGCCGGATGTTCATGCCCGTGGTGGTGCGCTTTCGCGGCGACGGGGGCGCTTTCTGTCATGGCGCTGACGTGGAAATCGCTGCGGAAACAATCAAGCGAGGGGCGGCACGAGGCGTTGTCGCCAAGTCGTCCGTAGGCCGAAAACCGGCTACAGATAACGAGTTTTCGGCGAAGGCAGGGATCCATCGGGGAGCCGCGCGAACGCCCGAGCATGGGTCCCGGCCTTCGCCGGGATCGCGAAGATTTTGTTCGATGATAGGCGCTAGCCGGCGCGCGGGGCGCCGTACAGGATCAGGTCGAGCCGCTTGCCGGTCGAGTAGTTCAGGCCGCGGATATGGTCGAGTTCGGCCGGCGCGAACCCGGCGTCTCTCAGAAACCCGAGAAACGCGTCGCGCCGGTCGGCGCCGACCAGGGCGAGCGCGCAGGCCGGGTCTTCGACGAGGTGACGCGCCGCGCCCTGCGCGTCGGTGAGGATCGTCCTCGTCCCGAGCAAAAACACGAGGCTCGGCTCGGTGTAGGGGGTGCTGGCGACGGTTGTCGTCGGGCAGGGCCGCACCCGCGCGACCGCCTCGGCGACGCGCGGGCTGATCCAGATCGCGCGCAGACGCGGCAGCTGATAGGCATAGGAAGAGGCGAACAGGATCAGCGCCGCGCCGGCGGCACAGGCGACGGCCGGCAGCCGCCTGCCGCGGCCGAGCAGGCTCAGGGTGAAGCCGAGGAGCGGGACGACGGCGAGCGCCGTCAGGATGCCGACGGCATCGATTCGCGCTTCGAGCACCCAGGCGGCGATCGGCAGCAGCGCGGCCAGCGCGCCGCCGAGCAGCAGCCACAGACCGCCCCAGGCGCGCATCGCATATACGGCCCACCGCCCGGCTGCCTTTGCCGAGGGCGCAAGCAGCGCAGCCGCCGCGAGACAGGCGATCGCCGGGTAGGTCGGCAGCACGTAATGCGGCAGCTTGGTCGCGACCAGCTCGAAGACGAGCCAGGTCGGCGCGATCCAGCACAGGCAGAAGCGCACCGCCGGCTCGCGCCGCCGCGCCCAGGCAAACGGGACCGCCAGCGCCGCGAACAGCGATCCCGGCCAGAAGGTCAGCGGGAAAGCCGCGAGATAATATCCTGGCGGCGCGCCGTGCGATTGCTGTCCCGTGGCGACCTTGCCGAGCAGGCTCTTGCCGATTGCGATAGCGAAAAACTCGCCGCCGCTGGCGATCCCGATCGCGATCAGCCACGGCAGCACGACGGCGAGCATCAGCGGCACGCCCCAGCCCGGCCGCAACTGCCGCAGCCACGCCGCTCGGCGCTCCACGATGACGAGCAGCAGCACGGTGCCGAGCACGACGAGCAGGATGATCGGCCCCTTCAGCATCAGCCCGGCGCCAAGCGCCAGCCACAGCAGCGCGGCCCAACGCCTGGTGATCTCCCGGCCGGAGGCGGAAGCGAGATAAATCCGCGCCAGCGCCGCCTGCGCAACGAGCGTCGCGGCGAGCAGCACCGCGTCGATCTTGGCCATTCGCGCCTCGACCCCGAGCAGCACCGAACTCGCCAGCAACACCGCCGCGATGAACCCCGCCGGCGCCCCGAACAGCAGATTGCCGATCCATGCGGTCAGCAGCACGGCGGCGGTCGCGCCGAGCAGCGACGGAATGCGGTGCGGCCACGCCTGACGCTCGCCCGGCTCGCCGAACAGCGCGACCGAGGCGGCTTGCAGCCAGTAAATGCCGGCCGGCTGCAAATAGCGCGGCTGATCCTGAAACCGGATATCGACAAAATTTCCGGTCTCGAACATCTGCGCCGTCGCCTGCAAATAGCGCGACTCGTCGCGGTCGAATGGCGGCAGAGTGGCCTGACCCGGCACGAACAGCACCGCGGACAGCAGCACCAGCAGCAGATACGGGCGCAGACGCGACCCGACCGGCACCCGCCTCATTCCTCGACAACACGGCCGGGCACGCGCGTGCGCCGCCGCAGCCAGACGATCCCCAGCATGTCGGCCACGCCGACGACGGCGCGGCCGAAATTAGTGTATTTCGATTGCCCGGCGAGCCGCGGCCGGTGATTGACTGGAACGCAGACCAGGGGATGCCCGTAGGTCTGGAAGAGCGCCGGCAGAAAGCGGTGCATGCCCTCGAAGGCCGGCAGCCGCAGAAACACGTCGCGGCGGAACGCCTTCAGCCCGCATGCGGTATCCGGACAGCCGTCGCGCAGCAGCGCCTGCCGCAAACCGTTCGCGAATTTTGTCGCGAGCCGCCGCGACCGGCGGTCGCGCCGTATCGCGCGGATGCCGGCGACCAGCGGCGACGGCTCGCCGCCCGCCCAGGCCGCGTCGAGCAGGCGCGGGATTTCCGCCGCGTCGTCCTGCCCGTCGCCGTCCATCGTCACGATCCACGGCGCCCGCGCCGCGCCGATCCCGGTGATCAGCGCCGCCGTCTTGCCGCAGCGCCTATCGTGACGCAGCACCCGGATCGCGCCGTGTTGCGCCCGCAGCACGCGGAGCCGCGCCGGGGTCGCGTCGTCGCTGCCGTCATCGACGTAGATCAGCTCGAAACTCCCGAGCGGGCGCGCCGCTTCGATGATTTCGGCGGTAACCGGCGCGACGTTGTCGGCTTCGTTGAAGACCGCGACGACAATCGAGAAGCGGGGCCCGCCGGAGTCTTTTGCCGCGGCTTCCGTCGCGTCGGGCGAAGGCGCTGAAATCTGCACGCGGAGTTACACGATCCCCAGGGACGCCGTCGATCTTTTAGTTCGCCTCTACCGGCTTGTCACGGCGGCGCTTTTCACGGCGGCTGAACCGGGTTGCCTCGCGGCCCGGAAGCGGCGCCTAATCGACCCGAATGGCGGCGTGTGGAGTTGCTCGATGCCGAAGACCGACGGGGCGCGGGTTGTCGCCGACTTGAGGCGGCTGGCCGAGTTCGGCCGCTACAAGACCGGCGTCCATCGCCCGACCTATTCGCCGGACGATACCGCGTCGCGGCAATGGCTCGCCGGGAAATTCGCCGAGGCCGGGCTGGAGCCGGTGATCGACGGCATCGGCAACGTGTTCGGCCGGAACAAGCGCGCCGCGCGCCGTCTGCTGGTCGGCTCGCACAGCGAGACGCAGCCCCATGGCGGCTGGCTCGACGGCGCGCTCGGGGTCGTCTACGCGCTCGAAGCGGCGCGCGCCGTGGCCGCCGACCGGTCGCTCGACGGGTTGGGGGTCGAGGCGGTCGCCTGGGCGGACGAGGAGGGGCATTACGGCAACATGCTCGGCAGCCGCTCGTTCGTCGGCACGCTGAGCGATGACGAGATCGCGCGCGCAACCAGCCGCGACGGGACAACACTGACCGACGCGCTGGCCGGGGCCGGCTATGCCGGGCGGCCGCGCATCGCGTGCGAGGCCGATCGCTATCTCGGCTATTTCGAGGCGCATATCGAGCAGGGCGGCACGCTCGAGGCAACCGGCAAACGGATCGGTGTCGTCGAGGCGATCATCGGCAACTGGAACTACCGGGTCACCGTGACCGGCGAGCAGAACCACGCCGGCACGACCGAGATGCACCGCCGCAAGGACGCCGCCGCCGCGCTGGTGCGGCTCGCCGCGCGCATCCACGACCGCTTCGCCGAAATCGCCCGCGAGCAACCCAATTCGCGCACCGTGTGGACGATCGGGCGCATCGTGATCGACCCGAACGCGCCGAGCATCGTCCCCGGCCGCGCCGAGATGCAGGTCCAGTTCCGCGACACCGACACCGGCATTCTCGATCGCTTCGAGCGGGCGCTGCACGAGCTGGTCGGCGAGGCGGAGCGGGTCGGGCCGTGCGCCGTCGCGATCGCGCCGATCTCGAAAAGCGAGCCGGCCCATATGGACGCGGGTTTCCAGCGCGCGATCGAGGCGGCGGCCGAGCGGCACGCGCCGGGGCTGCACATGCGGATGCCGAGCGGCGCCGGCCACGACGCGCAGATCCTGGCCCGCCGTATGCCGTCGGCGATGCTGTTCGTGCCGAGCATCAACGGCGTCAGCCACCACTGGTCGGAGGACACCAGCGAGGCGGACATCATGCTCGGCGCGCAGGTTTTCGCCGACGCCGCCGCCGCGATCCTCAAGGCGGGGTAAGCGACATGGCAATCGTTATCCAGGAATCGCTGCGCGGGCTGTTCTACGCACCGTATTACGCCGCGCTGGCGCTCGGGGCTTATGAGCGGGAAAGGGTCGAGGTGCGCTTTGTCAGCGCGCCGGGTTTCGGGCGGGCGCCTGACGGTCTGTTCGACGGCACGGTCGATGTCGCCTGGGGCGGCCCGATGCGGGTCAACCAGATGTACGGGGAGCGGCCCGGCTGCGACCTCGTCTGCTTCGCCGAGGCGGTGACGCGCGACCCGTTCCTGCTGATCGGCCGTGAGAAGCGGCCGGATTTTCGCCTGGAGCACCTGCGCGAGGCGCGGATCGGCACGGTCAGCGAGGTGCCGACGCCGTGGCTCTGCTTGCAGGAAGATTTGCGGCGGGCCGGGGTTGATCCCGCGGGGCTGAACCGGGTCGCCGACCGCTCGATGCCGGAGAACATCGCGGCGCTGCGGGGCGGCGCGCTCGATGTCGTGCAATTGTTTCAGCCGCTCGCCGAGGAGCTGATCGCCTCCGGCGCGGGGCATCTATGGTACGCCGCGGCCGATCGCGGACCGTGCTCCTACACCAGCTTTTACGCGAGGCGCGGCATCCTGGCGGCGAAACGCCACGACATGCTGAAGCTGGTGCGCGCGCTGTACCGGACGCAGAAATGGCTGCACCGGCAATCGCCCGACGCGCTGGCCGATACCGTCGCGCCGTATTTCCCGGCCGTGCCGCGCCCGCTGCTCGCCGCCGCGCTGAAGCGCTATTACGATCTCGGCATCTGGGGCCGCGACCCGATCCTGCCGCGCGGCGGCTACGACCGGCTCGTCGCCGGCCTGGTGTCGGGCGGCTTTGTCGGAGGCACGCCGTTCGCGACGGCCGTCGACAACAGCCTCGCCGAACAGGCCGTCGCCGACGACCCGCCGCCGCTGCCCTGACCGCTAATAGCTCTGAAACGCCTGCTGGATCTCGGCGATGTCGCGCGTCGTGGTCAGCATCAAGGCCAGCAGGATGCGCGCCTTCTGCGGCGTCAAATCCTCGCCGGCGACGATGCCGGGCTCGCGCAGGCGGCGGCGCGGCGCGATACGGCCGGTCGCGCGGCTGCATTGCACGACGACGATGCCCGATTTCGCGGCCTCCAGAAACGCCGCCTGCTGCGCCGGGCTCGGGGTTCCCGGCGCGAACCCGGCCGAGACGAGACCCTGGGCGCCGGAGTTGACCGCCGCCTCGACAAGGTCGCCGTCGGCGCCGGCATAGGAATAGATGATATCGACGCGCGGCAGCGCCGCGATCTCGCGCGCGGCGAACGGCGTCTCGGGCATGTGCGCCTTCAACGGCGCGCGGTAGAAATGCGGCCCGT
>JBFXDF010000110.1:0-12305 GCA_050181375.1 Alphaproteobacteria bacterium | reverse complement strand
AGACGCTGCGAACGGCGCTCGGCCTCGGCGTAGGTGTAGCGGTGGATCGAGCGGTCGACGAGGCGCGAGACCACCTCGACATCGCCGTGATAGCGCGCCGCGTGCCGGATCAGGGTCGAGATCAGCAGCTGCCGCTCCGCCATCAACCCGCGCATCGCCTTCTCCTCCCTCGTACCGGACCCAACCCGCACCCGCCCGATTATAAAATGGCCCGGCGGGCCGGTCTCGCCAATCGCGGCGTTGCGGCGGCCCGCGGCGCGGCGCATCCTCGCGGACGGCAGGCGCGGCGACGCGCGGCACGAACCACTGAGGATCGGTAGGGAGTTTCGCGATGCCGTATATCTACTTCGTGCAATTGGACATTCCGGATGCGCTCGACGCCGAGCTGAACCGCATCTACGACCAAGAGCATGTGCCGATGCTGTCGAAGGTGCCCGGGGTGCGGCGCGTCACGCGCTATCGCCGCGAGCACTCGAACGACAGCCGCATGCAAAAATACCTCGCGATCTACGAAATCGACGCGCCCGAGGTGGTCGAGAGCAAGGCGTGGGAGGAAGCGAGCGCCTGGGGCGACTGGGCGAGCAAGATCCGGCCGCACACAACCAGCCGTCACCACAGCTACTTCCGCGAGATACTGAAAGCCGGCAAGGGCCGCGACGCCGGCTCGCCCTATATCTATGTCGTGCAGATGGATATCCCGGCGGCGCACGAAGCGGAGTTCAACCGCGTCTACGATACCGAGCACGCGCCGCTTCTGGCGGAATGCTGCGACGGCGGAACCCGCTATCGGCTCGAAAAATCGAACGACAGCCGCATGCAGAAATACATGGTGATCTACGAGATCGCCTCTCCCGCGGCGCTCGAGTCGAAGGAATGGCAGGAGGCCGGCGCGAAGGGCGACTGGGCGGCCAAAATCCGTCCGCACACGACCAGCCGCCACCACACGGTGTTCAAGAGGATCTGAGACCAGCCGGGGCTCCGGCGATAATACCTCTCCGCCTTCCGCGGGAGAGCGAGGGGTCCATCGCGCAAGCGATCGGAGGATGAGGTGGGTTTGGCAAGCGCTCGGGAATTCCCCACCTCATCCCGCCCCCGGCACGGAGGCGAGAGCAATCGGCCAGCAGCCTCGGAACATTCGTGAACAGGTTTTTTGTGCGATATTGCCGCCAAATGATCGCGACGAGTCCGCTCCGATGACGACCATCCTCTACACGCACCCAGCCTGCCTCGAACACGACCCGGGGGCCTATCACCCGGAATCGCCGTCCCGCCTGCGCGCGGTGCTCGACGCACTCGACGGCCCGGATTTTGCCCCGCTCGACCGGCGCGAGGCGCCCGCCGCCGAGCTCGACGACATCGCCCGCGTTCATCCGCGCCGCTTTGCCGAGCGGCTCCTCGAAGCGGTGCCGCGCTCCGGTCATATCGGGATCGACGCCGACACGATCCTGTCGCCGGGTTCGGGGCAGGCCGCGCTGCGGGCCGCCGGCGCGGTCGCCGCGGCGGTCGACGCCGTCGTCGCGGGCGAGGCCGACAACGCCTTCTGTGCCGTGCGCCCGCCAGGGCACCACGCCGAACCCGGCCGCGCGATGGGGTTCTGCCTGTTCAACAACGCCGCGATCGGCGCGTTGCGGGCGCGCGAGGTGCACGGTCTAGCGCGGATAGCGGTGGTCGATTTTGACGTACATCACGGCAACGGCACGCAGGCCTGCTTCTGGGACGATGCCGCGCTGTTCTATGCCTCGACGCATCAATCGCCGCTCTACCCCGGGACCGGCGGACGCGGCGAGACCGGAGCGGCGGACAATATCGTCAACGTGCCGCTGCGCCCGATGTCGGGATCGCGCGAGTTCCGGCTCGGGATGACGCGCGACATCCTTCCCGCCCTCGACGCGTTCCGTCCCGAATTGCTGCTGATCTCGGCCGGGTTCGACGCGCACAAGGCCGACCCGCTGGCGCAGCTCGCGCTCGACGAATCGGATTACGTCTGGGTGACCGAGCGGCTTTTGGATACGGCACGCCGGCACGCCGGCGGACGGGTTGTATCGACGCTGGAGGGCGGCTACGACCTGCCGGCGCTTGGCGCCAGCGCGGCGGCGCATGTCAGGACGCTGATGTCGGTCGCCTGACTCGGGCGGATTGTTGCAATCGGGCAACGATTCACGGTATTCGCGCGGTGGTGTTGCCGAGGCGCAGCACGTCCGCGTGTACATTGTGTTGAGCTAGGGCACAGATGAGCGACCAGATTGTCCCCGCGGATATCGCCGCGATGAGTTTCGAGGACGCGCTGGCCGAATTGGAGCAGATCGTGCGCCGGCTCGAGGCTGGGCAGGTCAAACTGGATGACGCGATCCTGTGCTACGAACGGGGGACGCAGCTGAAACGCCATTGCGAGCAGAAGCTGAACGAAGCGCAGCAGCGGGTCGATCGCATCGTCGTCGGACCGGACGGCGCGGTGTCCGCCACTCCGTCCAAGCTGGATTGAGCGAATTTTGAGATCGCGATGAATTGTCCTATCGCCGTCCACCGTTCCGTCGCCCCCGCGAAAGCTGGGGTCCAGGGACAGCACCGGGGTTTGCATACCCTCGTTTCCCGCCTTCGCGGGAATGACAGACGTAATCGGGAGCCGAAGTGACCGACCGATTGTGGCGGAATGACGTCTCGATCGAGGAAGCGACGGCAGTCGCCACGCGGCTGACCGACGCGGCGATCGAGCGTCTGCTGGCGGTGCCGCCCGGTCTCGAGTCGCGCGTCTATGAGGCGATGCGCTATTCGGCGCTGGCGCCCGGAAAGCGGCTCCGGCCGCTGCTCGTCTTGGCCTCCTCGCATCTGTTCGGCGTGGCGCGGGGCGGCGCCCTCCAGGTCGCGGCGGCAACCGAGATGGTTCATGCCTATTCGCTGATCCACGACGATCTGCCGGCGATGGACAACAGCGATCTGCGGCGCGGCCGGCCGACCTGCCACAGGCAGTTCGACGACGCGACCGCCGTGCTCGCCGGCGACGGTTTGCTGACAATGGCCTTCGAGGTGCTGGCCGACCCCGATACCCATGGCGACGCGGCGGTGCGGATCGAGCTGGTCGCGGCGCTGGCCGGCGCCGCCGGCGCGGCGGGCATGGTCGGCGGCCAGATGATCGACCTGATCGCCGAGACAACACCGCTCGACATCGGCGCGATCACCCGTTTGCAGCGCATGAAGACCGGCGCGCTGATCGCGTTTGCCTGCGAGGCCGGCGCGATCCTCGCCAAGGCGTCCGGCGAGCTGCGCGCCGCCCTGCGCTTTTATGCCCACGATCTGGGTCTCGCGTTCCAGATCGCCGACGACCTGCTCGATGTCGAAGGGGTAGCGGAGGAAACCGGCAAACCGGTTGGCGCCGACGCCGTGGCCGGAAAGGCCACCTTCGTCTCGATCCTCGGGGTTGAGCGGGCGCGCGCGCAGGCGGAGCTGCTGGTCGGTCAAGCTGTTGCGCACCTTGATGTGTTTGAGGATCGTGCGGAACTTTTGCGACAAGTCGCACGATTCGTCGTTAATCGCCGTAGGTGATCAGGAGCCCGTGCCTTGGATAGCAAACCCCTCCACATTTCGAACCGGACGCCGCTCCTCGACCGGATCGACACCCCGGCCGATTTGCGGCGCTTTCCCGAATCCGACCTGAGGCAGATCGCCGACGAGTTGCGCGCCGAGCTGATCGACGCGGTTTCGATCACCGGCGGGCATTTCGGCGCCGGCCTCGGCGTCGTCGAGCTGACCGTCGCCTTGCATTACGTCTTCGACACGCCGCACGCCCGGCTGATCTGGGATGTCGGCCACCAGGCCTACCCGCACAAAATTCTGACCGGACGGCGCGACCGCATCCGCACGATCCGGCAGGGCGGCGGCCTGTCCGGGTTCACCAAGCGGTCGGAGAGCGAGTACGACCCGTTTGGCGCGGCGCATAGCTCCACATCGATCTCGGCTGGGCTCGGCATGGCGGTGGCGCGCGACTTCAAGGGCGAAAAGCGCGACGTGATCGCGGTGATCGGTGACGGCGCGATGAGCGCCGGCATGGCCTACGAGGCGATGAACAATGCCGGGTCGATGGATTGCCGGCTGATCGTCATCCTCAACGACAACGATATGTCGATCGCGCCGCCGGTCGGGGCATTGAGCGCGCATCTGTCGCGCGTCCTGACCTCGCGCCCGTTCATGTCGCTGCGCCATATCGGCGACGAGGTCGCGCGGCATCTGCCGAAGCGCCTGGAAAACGCCGCCCGACGCGCCGAGGAGCTGGCGCGCAGCTTTGTCACCGGCGGCACGCTGTTCGAGGAACTCGGCTTCTATTATGTCGGCCCGATCGACGGCCACAATATCGACCACCTCCTGCCGGTCCTGAAGAACGTGCGGAACAGCGCCGAGAAGGGGCCGGTGCTGATCCATGTCGTGACCGAGAAGGGGCACGGCTACCTGTCGGCCGAACAGGCCGAGGACAAATGGCACAGCGTCGCGAAATTCGACGTGATCACCGGGGCGCAGGCCAAGTCGTCGTCAAAGGCGCCGTCCTATACGAGCGTCTTCGCCAAATCCTTGATCAAGCACGCCGAACAGGACGACACGATCGTCGCGATCACGGCGGCGATGCCGTCCGGCACCGGCCTCAACCTGTTCGAGGAGAGGTTCCCGAAGCGCATGTTCGATGTCGGGATCGCCGAACAGCACGCGGTGACCTTTGCCGCCGGTCTTGCGGCCGAGGGCATGAAGCCGTTTGCCGCGATTTATTCGACCTTTCTACAGCGCGCCTATGACCAGGTCGTACACGATGTCGCGATCCAAAAGCTGCCGGTCAGGTTCGCGATCGATCGCGCCGGGCTGGTCGGCGCCGACGGGCAAACGCACGCCGGATCGTTTGACGTCACCTATCTCGGCTGTCTGCCGGGGTTCGTCATCATGGCGGCCGGCGACGAGGCCGATCTCGTCCACATGGTCGCGACCTGCGTCGCGATCGACGACGCGCCGTCGGCGGTGCGGTTTCCGCGCGGCGACGGGTTCGGGGTGCCGCTCCCCGAGATCGGGGTGCCGCTGGAAATCGGCCGCGGCCGGATCATGCGCGAAGGCACCAGCATCGCGCTGTTGAGCCTCGGCGGCCGTCTCCACGAATGCCTGAAAGCAGCCGATGAGCTGAGCACCTACGGTCTGTCGACGACCGTCGCCGACGCGCGTTTCGCAAAGCCGCTCGACACCGATCTGATCAACCGGCTCGCGCGCGAGCACGAAGTTGTCGTCACGGTCGAGGAAGGCGCGATCGGCGGGTTCGGATCGTTCGTCCTGCACCACCTCGCGATGACCGGCCAGCTCGATCACGGCCTGAAAATCCGCACGATGGTCCTGCCCGACGTGTTCCTCGACCACGATTCCCCAAACGCGCAATACGAGACCGCCGGCCTCAGCGCCCGGCACATTGTCGCGACGGCGCTCGCCGCCTTGGGGCGCGACATCGCCAAGCAGCCCGCGAGAGCCTGACCCCTCTCCGTCACGGGGCGGAGAGCATTGGACGCAGTGACGATTTCATGCCCAATTCACGATCCATGGTGCCACAGATGTAGTTGTCGAATTCCAGGCGATGTAGAAGGGCCAGCACGGGTTCATCGGGTACGATTTCCATTTGCAAGCCGTCTGTCGAACGGTTGCGTGAGTCAGGATGTAGCCGCGTCGATCACTTTACTTCGTAACTGTTGCCGACACGCATCGTATCGTACTCAGCAACTCCCTTGCGCTCGGCGTCACCCATTTATCCGTCTCAAAGTTCATTGAAGGCCGCGATCACGGTTTCGATTGGAAGAAATAACGTTCGGCTGCCTTCGGGATATTCAATGAATTCGGCGCATTTCATATAAAAGCGCTTCGCCAAGTCATCCTTAGCGTGGACCAGAACGGCCGCAATGCCGATGCTCTGAGAGGCAATGGCGATGCGGTGAAGCGCATCCGAGAGGATATCCGCTCCGAGCCCCTTCCCGCTATAATCGCGGCTTACGGCAAGGCGGCCGATTACCGAGACGGGGATTGCGTTAGGTGCGTTGCGCCGCACTTTGCCGGGTGCTGCCGCACGTTCCACCGCGCCGGCCGAAATGCAAAAATAGGCGACCACACGATTGCCCTCGCAGACTACATAGGTTCGCGAGAAGCGGTTTTGATTTTTCAGGGCGCGGCGGCTTAGCCAGTCGTTGAGGGCCGGTTCGCCACAGTCAAAACCTGAAACATCATGCTGGGAAGTCAGCGGCACGGGAGCCGAGAGACGTGATTTGGGTGGCGGCTCGTTTTCTATTTCTGCCATGCCGGAACCCGGCGCAGCAACGACCGCAGCTTCCTTCCTGGTGCGGGCGGATTATCGAGCTTGTGCATGAAGGCGTCATAGCGCTCGGGATCGAGCACGAAGAGCTGCTGGTCGAGCAATACGTCAATTGCCTCCCGGCGCGCACTTTCGATCATGAACTCAGTACGCGTCTTGCCAAGGATCGCCGCCGCATCGTCGATGAGTAGGCGGGTCTTGGCTTCTATGCGTAGATTGATGCTGCCCTTCGCATCGACGGTCGAAACGCGTTCCGCGACCATACTTCCGGACCCATGTTCGCGCGAGCGGGAAGAACCTTGCCTTGACATGAGCGCTATATGCTCTCTTGTATCCACAACGTCAATACGTGCGCGCCAATGTGTACGCCCGCAATCAAGCCCGAGAATCGCCCATTCAGTCCTGATGGGCCGTGACCCAATCGACCATCATCACTCGGCAGCCGCACACCGGCACGGATCAGCGCGTCTCTCTGCCGCTAGCGAGCGTGGCTGGGTCAAAATACTCGATCGGCTCATGAACCAGGCGTACCGGTAGCCGCGGAGAATTATGCCGCGCGCGCGGTGATCCGGCCGTAGCCGGTGCGCGGCAGGCGCACGGTGAATTCGGTGTACGCCCCGATTTCGCTGTCGACCGAAATCGTGCCGCCGTGCTGCTGCGTCACGATCTCGTAGCTGATCGAGAGGCCGAGGCCGGTGCCCTCGCCGGTCGGTTTGGTCGTGAAGAACGGCTGAAACAGCTTGTCGCGCGCCTCGGGCGGGATGCCGACGCCGTTGTCGCGCACCCGCACCTCGACGGCGTCGCCGAGGTCGCGCGTCGTAACGGTGAGGACCGGCTTGAAATCGTCGCCCGCCTGCTCTTTGCGCTTGGTCGCGGCGTAGAAGCCGTTGCCGATCAGGTTGAGGAATACCCGGGTGAGATCCTGCGGCACGACCTCGATCGGCGTCAGATCGGGCGCGAATTCCCGCTCCATCGTGATGTTGAAGTTCTGGTCGCGTGCCCGCGCGCCGTGATAGGCCAGGGTCAGCGCCTCCTCGACAAGCGCGTTGAGATCGACAATCTGCCGATCGCCCGAGCCGCCGCGCGAATGCAGCAGCATGCTCTTGACGATGCCGTCGGCGCGCCTGCCGTGCTCGGCGATCTTTTCGAGATTGCCGGTCAGCATCGCCGAGGTGTCTTCGATATCGGCGCGCGCGTCCTCGTCGAGCGTCGCGATGCCGGGCGCCGCGGTTTCCTTGAATTCGCCGAGCAGCTCGATCGACAGCGTCGCGAAGTTGTTGACGAAATTCAGCGGGTTCTTGATCTCGTGCGCGATCCCAGCGGTCAGCTGCCCGAGCGAGGCCATTTTCTCCGAATGGATCAGGTTTGCCTGCGCCGCCCTCAGCTGCTCGTTCGCCTCGCGCAATTCCTTTTCCCGCCGGCGCTGGTCCTCGAACAGCTTGGCGTTGCGCACCGCCAGTGCCGACTGCGCGGCGAAAGCCTCGACGAGTTCGACCGTTTCCTTCGAAAAATTGCCGAGTTCGCGTCGCAGCACGACGAGCCCGCCGAGGATGGCGCCCTCGAATGTCAGCGGTACCGCGAGCAAGGTCCGGTACCCGGTTTGACCGACCGCGTCCCAGTATTTCGCGGCGACAAAGTCGGGTGCATCCAGTATGTCCGGCACCTCGACCGGCTCCCCGGTCATCGCGGTTCTGCCGACCGCGCCCTCGCCACGCGCCACCGGATCGGCGCGCAGCTGTTCGGCCAGTTCCGGTTCCAGCCCGTGGCTGGTGCGATAGTGAAACCGTTCGCGTTCGGGATCGTACTCGTAAACGATGCCGGCCGTCGCGCCGGAGAATTCGACGGCGCGGGCGATTACCATGCCGAGCACGGCTTCTGGGTCGAGCGTCGAGCCGACCGCGCGGCCGACATCGCGCAGCGCCTCGAACCGCGCCAGGGCCTGGCGCAGGTCGCGCATCGTGTCGCGAAACGCGCGCAGCGTGCGCGCCATCGCGCCGATTTCGTCGGGGCCGCCGGACGGAATCTCGACCGCTATGTCGCCGGCGTTGAGCCCGTCCATCGCCGTGACGACGCGGCGCAGCGGAACCGCGATCGAGGCCACCACCAGAAAGGTGAAAACGCAGCCGGCGAGCACGGCGGCGGCAACGACGATTTTCGACCGCGTTATCGCCGCAGCCGATTCCGCGACAACGCGATCGCGGGCCGCGACCGCTTCGGCGCTCAGCTCGGCGACGATCGCGGCGAACAGTTCATCGGCCTTGATGCTGTGGGTTCTCGCGCGCGCCAGCAGCGTGTTGCCGATCACCCGCTGATCGTCGGTATAGGCTTCGACCGCCTGGGCGGCGAGTTCGCGGTATTGCGCCACCTCGTCGCGGATCGCCGCGATCGGCTGCGGGCGCAGCGGCGCCAGTTCGTCGAGATAAGCCTCCGTCCGGGCCTGCGCGGCCTTCGCCTTGCTCTCGGAAAGCGTCAACAGGCTGACCGCGAGCTCGGTCATCCAGTACCGCATTTCGCCGAACGCGATCTGGGCGTTGTTGGCCCGCTCGATCGCGCCGAGCAGGGTCGCGGTTTCGACGGTTCCGGCGGTGGTCTCGTTGAGTTTGCGCGAAAGATAGATGTTCGTCGCGATCAGCACGATCAGCAGCGCGCCCGAGAGAAGCAGGATCCGGGTACGGATCTTGCCGCCGCCGAACATCCACCATCCGGCCGAGGGGCGGGGGGACGACGGCGCGGCGGCGGCGGTGGCGCCGGTTGCTTGCCGGTCCGACCGGGCGAGGCGGGACGACGGAAACCCATGCATGGCCGGCTTGTCACTGGTACAGGGTGATGCTGATGACCGCGCCGAGATCGCCGGCCTTGCCGCCTTCTTTCGGATAGCCGGTGATGTCCATCTGCCCTTTCGGCGAGCCGTGGCAGGTGAGGCACGATTCGGCATAGTATTCGGGCACCATGATCCGGAAGGCGGGGCGTCCCTTGGCATCGGTAACCGCCGAATAGCTGTCGCCGTGCGGCCAGTCCGGCGCGAGCAGCTTTGTTTTCATGATCGATTCTTCCCAGCTGTCCGGGCGTGCCTTGCGGTTGCGCACAAAGCCGGGCGGTGCGGTTATCTTGATTTCGGCCTCGCCTCCGGCGTTGCGCGCGAAGGCCTCGCAGACAAGCCGCCCGTACACCGCCGGGATGAAGCCCTTGAACCCCATTCCCTTGGCGTTGATCGTATCCTGATTGGCGTCCACGACCTCGACGATCGATTGCATCAACGCCCGCAGCAGCCGGCCCTGCCGCGATTTCGCATCGATCGCCGCCGGATCGATCCCCGTATTCGATTTGTAAAGCTGCATGGACTTGTCGAGAACGACCTTTCCGGTCAGCCCCTTATCCCCGATATCCGGATTGTTGATCAGGTCCTGGTCGTTCGACACGACGGTGCGCGCGTCCTGCAGCATCTCCGCCAGGCTCCGCGTGATCTGCAGGTCGTCGGTGCCGGCTTCCGGCGCGCCGAGCGCGGCAACCGGGACTGCGATAAACAGCACCACCGACAACCATGCCGCCAGCATGGCCACCCGGCTCGTGACGGCTGCGTCTTTCAACAGAGACCTTCTCCGTCGCATCGCGTGCGTCCCCTGCTCACAGTGGCAATTATATCGCCGCGGCGAGAGCTTATCGCTTCGCCGCCAGTTGAAAAAGTCCGCGCGAAAGATAGGCGCTTGGCTTTGCATTTGCGTCGCCATGACGCCGTGCTTCAAGACGCGCGTCTTTACGGATTGATTGTGATCGTTATGTATGCCGGACGGCGCTATGGACGCCGCTCATCTCGCATTGCTGTCGATGCCATTGGGCTGCAGCCGGCTCGCTGGAGCCTGATCGGCTCAGATCGCAACGATCCGAGCCGTGAATCAGGCTCTGCATATTTGCATCGAGAGCAGGATTCACGGGTCAGATGCTTCCATCTGACCCGATCTTGCTCTAGGGCGAATAGCCTCCGTGCAATCGCTCAGCGCGAGGCTCGGTGGCGCCCGGATGCATCGCCGGCATTGGCTCCCGGCCATCCTGCTTCGCGCGAACGCGGAGCACGCGAGCGTGGGGACCAAGGCTGCACAATAGATCAGGCGGCAAGCTTCTGCCGCGCGGCGGCACGGATCATCGCGGCGCCTTTCTCGGCGATCATGATCGTCGGAGCGTTTGTGTTGGTCGAGGTCATGGCCGGCATCACCGAGGCGTCGATGACGCGCAGGCCCTCGATCCCATGCACCCGCAATTCGCTGTCGACCACAGCCATCGCGTGATCGCCCATCATGCAGCTGCAGCTGGCGTGGTACACGGTGGCGCCGTTCTGGCGGGCATAGTCGAGCAGTTCCGCGTCGCTCTCCACGTCGGGTCCCGGCACTTTTTCGCGGACGACATACTTCGCCAGGGCAGGCGCGGCAAACAGCCGGCGCACGAATTTGAGGCCGCCGACGATCGCGCGCCGGTCGGTCTCCTCGGAGAGATAGCGCGGGTTGATCGCCGGCTGGTCGTGCGGGTCCGGGCTGCGCGCCACCACATAGCCGCGCGACAGGGGCCGCATCTGGAACGGCCCGCCGGTGATCCCGGGCACGTCGTCGAGCTGGCGGATGAGACCGGGTTTGTAGCTCGCCGGCGCGAACACGACCTGCACGTCCGGGGTCGCCGATTCCTCGAGCACCTTGGCCGAGGCGGCGCATAGCGAGGCGCTGAAGGTCAGCATGCCGCCGCCGCGCAATGCGTAACGCCACAATTCGCGAGCGAACGGCAGGCCGCGGCCGCGTTCGTTCAAGGTCTCGACGCCGCGCACCTCGGCCGACATGCGGGCGATAAAATGATCCTGGAAATTGTGGCCGACGCCCGGCAACGCGTGGCGCACCTGGATGCCGGCCTTCGCCAGGTCCTCCGGCCGTCCGACGCCGGACAATTGCAGCAGATGCGGCGAGCCGATCGCGCCGGCGGCGAGGATGACCTCGCGCGTGGCGTCGACGATCTCGACCCCGCCGCCGCGCGACATCACGATGCCCGTCGCGCGATCCCCGTTGAACGTCAGCCGGTGCACCAGCGCGTTCGTGACGATTTGCAGATTGCCGCGTTTTGCCGCCGGCTTGAGGTAGGTCTGTGCTGCGCTGGCCCGGCGTCGGCCGCCGCGGGTCTGCTGGCACCAGCCGATGCTCGGGCCGGCGCCGGGCGGCAGGTTGTTGACGTCCTCGCGGTATTCGAGGCCGAGTTCCTGGGCCGCGTCGATGATCGCCTGGCACGCCGCCGGCCGCTCGCCCATCGGCGAGGTCGTCAGAAACCCGGCGGTGCCGTGCAGATCGCTGTGCTCGCCCTGCCAGCGCTCGGCCTGTTTGAAATAGGGCAGCACGTCGTCCCATCCCCAGCCGCGGTTGCCGAGTTGCGCCCAATGGTCGAAATCCTCGGGCTGGCCGCGGATGTAGATCAGCCCATTGATCGACGATGAGCCGCCGAGTACGCGGCCGCGCGGATACGGGATCGCGCGACCGGCGGTGCCGGGGTCGGGTTCGGCCGTGAACCCCCAGGTCAGGGTCGGATGGTCGAGCAGTTTCATGAAACCGACCGGGACGTGGATCAGCGGGTTCCAGTCGCGCCCGCCGGCCTCGACGAGGATGACCCGCACCGACGGGTCCTCGGTCAGCCGGTTGGCCAGAACGCACCCGGCCGAGCCGGCGCCGACAATCACATAATCCGCTTGCATCCTTTTTACTCCCGACAACTCCGTCTCCCCCTTGGGGGCGGAGAGGGAATTATCTCCAATGATCTGTAGAAGACTCCAAGACACCGGCGAGATTGTCTATTACGTCATTATTCCAAAACCGGACGACTTGGTAGCCCCGCCGTTGGGAGTTCGGCGGCACGACCGGCATCGGTCATGATCGAATTGGTAGTAAACGCCACAAGCTCACGATGGTGGCTCGATGCAAGTGGTAGGTCGCCCAGGCCGATACTTCTGCGTCGGGCCTGG
>JBFXDF010000109.1:0-12305 GCA_050181375.1 Alphaproteobacteria bacterium | reverse complement strand
TTCCGATCTCGCGCGTGCTAAGCCGCTCGATCGCGGCGGCATCGGCGGCGTCGGTTTTGCTCAGCACGATGCGGTCGGCCAGGGCCGTCTGCCGCCGCGCCTCGGGCATCCGGTCGAGGTTCGCGGCACCGCCGATTGCGTCGATGACCGTGACGAGCGCCTGCAAATGAAATTCCTCGCCGAGCGCGCGGTCGCTCGCCAGCGTTTGCAGCACCGGGCCGGGATCGGCGAGACCGCTGGTTTCGATGACGACCCGCGCGAAGCTCGGCACCGCGCCGCGCGCCCTATCGGCGAACAGCGCCCGCAGGCTTTCCTGCAGATCGGTGCGCACCGTGCAGCACAGGCAGCCATTGCCGAGCAGCACCGTCGCGTCGCTCGACGCCCGCAGCAGCGCGTTGTCGATCCCGACCTCGCCGTATTCGTTGATGACGACAGCCGTATTGGCGCCTTCCGGACGCCGCAGGAATTCGCGGATCAGCGTCGTCTTGCCCGAGCCGAGAAAACCGGTCACGACCGTCACCGGGATGCGCGCCCCGCGCGCCCGCCGCTGGCGCCGGCCGAACGGGCCGGCATCGCCGGTCGAAAACGGTTCGCTGCTGGCCGCCATCGCGCAACTCCCGCCTGTGAAATGGCCCCGCAGTCTACTCGACTGGCAAGGGAACGAGACCGCGACGGCGCGAACCAGGTCTCGGAGATGCTGCGGCGGCTGCCCATGGCCCGGCTCGCCGCGACGCAGAACTTCAACCGGGCCGCGTCAATGCAGCGTCAGCTGGTGCTTGAAATAGCGGACCCGGTTCGGTGCGCTGCGGCTGCTCTGCTTGACATTGACCGAGTGCAGCTTGCCGTCGATGTTGCGGCTCCAGAATTCGAGAAATTTGCGCAGCTCGGGAAATTCCGGCGCCAGATCGAATTTCTGCCAGATGAAGGTCTGCAGCAGCGCGGGGTGATCCGGCAGGCGGTACAGGATTTCTGCCGTGGTAAGCCGGTAGCCCTGACGCTGCAACTCGTATAGCGACACGTCGCGCCCTCGCCGTTACCGTTTGCCCCCACCAACAAGAATGATCCGGCCAACGCTCCGTAGCAACACCAAATGCTTTAAATTTCAAGGTGTTGGCAGCAACTTGGCGCGACTGCTGCCGGCGGCGCTCAGTCCTGTCGGGGTTGCCGGGGCTGCTTGAAGAAGCGTCCTCGAACCCTTAAGACAATAGGGGCGAAACTGTTCGTGTTCCAGGCCCGTTCTGTGAACGGGCTAGTGTGCTACTCGCGGGTCTTCGCGATGAAACCGATTTTCTCCGGGCTTCTGGTGGCGGGCGGTCTCGCCGGCGCCGTATTGGCGATTGCGCCGGTTGGCGGACCGAGCGATGGCCTCCCGGTCGCGCGCGCGGCCGCGCCGATCCCGTCCGTCGCGGGCCAACAGGTCCCAAGCCTGGCGCCGATGCTGGCGCGCGTTACGCCGGGCGTCGTCAACATCGCCGTGCGCGGCCGCGTGCGCGAACAAAACCCGCTGCTGCAAGACCCGTTTTTCCGCCGGTTTTTCGATCTGCCGCAGAACGCGCGTCCGCGCATGCGCGAAACCGAGGCAACCGGTTCCGGGATCATCGTCGACGCCGCGCGCGGCTATGTGCTGACCAACGGCCATGTCGTCGAGAACGCGACGAAGATCGAGGTCACCACCAAGGACAACCGGCGCTTCACGGCAAAGCTGCTCGGACGCGACCCGGAGACGGACATCGCGCTATTGCAGATCCCGTCCGACAATCTGACCGCGGTGCCGCTCGGCGATTCCGACCGGCTCCAGGTCGGCGACTTCGTGCTCGCGATCGGCAATCCGTTCGGGCTGGGACAGACCGTCACCTCGGGCATTGTCAGCGCGCTCGGCCGCAGCGGTCTCGGCATCGAGGGCTACGAGGATTTCATCCAGACCGACGCGTCGATCAACCCCGGAAACTCCGGCGGGCCGCTCGTCAATCTCAACGGCGAGTGCGTCGGCATCAACACCGCGATCCTGGCGCCGGGCGGCGGCAATATCGGCATCGGTTTCGCCGTCCCGATCGACATGGCGCGGCGCGTGATGGACCAGCTTGTCCGGTACGGCGAGGTAAAGCGCGGGCGGATCGGCGTGGCGATCCAGGACCTGACCCCGGACCTGGCGCGCTCGATGAGCACCTCGCATACCACCGGCGCGGTGATCGCCCGCGTCGAGCCGGATTCGCCGGCCGCGCGCGCCGGCTTGCGGACCGGCGATCTCGTCGTTTCGGCGAACGGCACGCCGGTGCGCAGCGGCACGCAGCTGCGCAACGTCATCGGCCTGAGCGGCATCGGCAGCGCGGTTGACCTGCGGATCGACCGCAAGGGATCGGAATACAGCGTCGCGGTCAATGTCGAGGCCGCCGGAAACACGGCCGCCCGGCAGGGCGCGCGGCAACGCCAGTAGAGGGGGAGAATGGCGGCGCAGACGCCCTACGAGGTGCTCGGGGTCAAGCGTGACGCCAGCGCCGACGAGATCCGCAAGGCGTACCGCAAGCTCGCCAAGGAATTTCATCCCGATCTCAACCCCGGCAAGCCGGCCGCCGAGGCGCGGTTCAAGGCGGTGACGGCGGCGTACGACATCCTGTCGGACCCGGAGAAGCGCGGGCGCTACGATCGCGGCGAGATCGACGAGAGCGGCGCCGAGCGGCCGCGCTACTCCTATCGCCCGCACGCCGAGGGCGCGCAGGGGTGGAAATACGAGCCGCGGGGCGAGATGAATCCCGAGGACCTGGAAGATCTGTTCGCGATGTTCGGAGGCGGCCGAGCCGGGCGCGGCGCGGCCGGCGGCAGACGCGCCGGTGGGGGGTTTTCGATGCCCGGACCGGACCGGCAGTTCACGCTGACGATTGACTTTGTCGAGGCCGCGATCGGCGGCAAGAAGCGGCTCGCGCTGTCGCCCGACGAATGGCTCGACGTGACGATCCCGCCGGGCATCGAGCAGGACCAGGTGCTCCGTCTCAAGGGCAAGGGGGCGCCGGGGTTTGGCGGCGGCCCGCCGGGAGACGCGCTGATCGAAATCCACGTCGCGCCGCACCCGTTTTTTCACCGCGAGGGCGACGACATCCATGTCGAGCTGCCGGTCAGCCTCGCCGAGGCGGTGCTCGGCGCGCGCGTTCCGGCTCCGACCGTAACCGGCCCGGTCACGATGACGATCCCGAAGGGCTCGGATAGCGGGACGCGGCTGCGGCTGCGCGGCAAGGGCATCCAACGCCGCGGCCATGCCGCGGGGGACCAGTACGTGACGCTGCGGGTGGTGATCGGCGCGAGCAACGATCCCGACCTGGCGCGGTTTCTCGAAGACTGGGCGAAAGCCCACCCGGTCAACCCGCGCCGCGACATGGAGGCGTCGTCCGGCCCCGATACGCGAGGCGCGGCCCCGGGGAGCGCCCCGGGGAGCGCCCCAGGGAGCACCCAGGGGACAGCGGCATGATCGGGATCGACGAGCTGGTCCGGCGTTTCGCTGAACTCGACCGGGCCGAGCTGTCGCGCTGGATCGAGCGGCGCTGGATCGTGCCGGAAGCGCGCCGCGAAGCGGATCGGGAAATCTGGCTGTTTCGCGAAGTCGATGTCGCGCGCGTCGAATTGATCCTCGACCTGCGCCGCGAATTCACCACCGACGAGGAAACGCTGTCGCTGGTGCTCGGGCTCTTGGATCAGGTCTACAGCCTGCGCCGCCAGATGCGCCGGTTATGCGGCGCGATCGAAAGCCAGCCGAGCGACATCCGCGACGCGATCCGCGGCGCCCTGCCCCCCGTTCGCCCCGGCGAACGGTAGGTCTCGGCGCGCTAGAGCAAGATCGGGTCAGATGCAAGCATCTGACCCGTGAATCTTGCTCTCGATTCAAATATGTAGAGCCTGATTCACGGCTCAGATCGTTGCGATCTGAGCCGATCAGGCTAGGGCCGACCGGCGATCTCCGCCGGCAGCGGAAACCGCAGGTGGAAGTTGATGTCCCAGCTCGGCTGGTCGATCCAGGGCGGCAGCGGCGGGAAGCGGCCCACGGCCGAGACAATCTGCATGACCCGCGCATCTATGTCCGGATAGCCCGAGCTTTGCGACACGGCGATCCGGGCGATCGTGCCGTCGCCGAGAACCCGGATCATGAGGCTCGTCGTCCCGCGTCTGCCGTTGACGATGTCGGGCGTCAGCAGGCGCAAATACGGCCGCACCAGCGTGACAAGATAGGCGAGATACTCGTCGCGAGCGGCCGGCGGTCCGATCACCGCAACCGCGCGCTGCGGCGCCGGGTGACGCGGCGTCGGCCCCGGCGCGGCCTGGCGCGACGAAGCCGGCGCGACCGCCTTCTGCGGCAACGGTTCGATTTCCGGAGCGGGCAACGCCAATGCCTCCCGACCCAGCAGCGTCGGCTCCTGCTGCGGCTGTATGAAATTCGCCGCCTGTTTCAGCTCCGGCTGCGGCTGGCGTTGCGGCTCTTGCTCGGGCTTGCTCTGCTGTTCCGGCGGCGCCTCCCGCCGTGCGTCGCGCGTCGTCGGGTCGGCGGCGTCGTCCGGCTCTCTTGCCTTTTCGCCGACTTCCTCCGACGCGAGCCGGCCGCGCGGCGGTTTGGCAACGGTTTCGGTGCGTGCGGCCGGCGGCGGCGGGGGCGGCTTCTGTTCGATGACCAGCTGGACCGGGATCGGCTGCGGCGCCTCGATCGGCGCGCTGCGCCAGGACAGCAGAAGCAGGATCAGCAGCGGCGCCAGGTGAAGCGCCAGCGACAAGGCGAGGCCGAGCGACAAGCCGGGCCGCCGGATCGCCGCCGCCGGCGCGGATGCCGGTCCCGCTTGCGCGAGGGCACGAGCGAGGTCGAGAAACGGCCCCCTCTCGTTTTCGATGCCGGCGGTGCGCACGCGTCGATCCGGCGGCCCTACGAGGCCGCCTGGGCAGCTCCCGCCAGGGCCAGCCAGGCCGCCTCGTCGAGCGTCTGGACGCCGAGCGCGGCGGCGCGCGTCGCCTTCGAGCCGGCATCGGCGCCGATCACGACATAATCGGTCTTGGCCGATACCGAACTGGCGACATTGGCGCCCAGCGCCTCGGCGCGAGCCTTGGCCTCCGAGCGGCTCATCGATTCGAGACCGCCAGTGAAGACGATCGTCTTGCCGGCCAGCGGCGAGGCGAGCCGCGCCGCCGGCGCCGAATAATCGAGCACCGTCACCTCGCGCGCGAGGTCGTCGAGAATGTCGCGGTTATGCGGTTCGGCGAAAAACCCGATGATGTCGGCCGCCATATCGGCGCCGATGCCATGCACGTCGAGCAGGCGCAGGCGGGCCGGGTTGTCGGGATTGTCCGGCTCGCCGGCGGCCGCCTCCATTTCGCTCCGCCATTCGGCGAGCGAGCGGTAGTGCCGCGCCAGGAGCCGTGCCGTCGCCTGCCCGACCTGCATGATGCCGAGCGCGTTGATGAAGCGGTCGAGCGCGATGCGGCGCCGCGTGTCGATCGCCGCGACAAGCTTGCCGGCGCTGACCTTGCCCCACCCCTCGCGCTTCGCGATGACCTCCGGGTCGAGACGGAAGATGTCGCCGGGGCCGCGGATCAGCCCGTCCGTCCAGAACGATTGGATGTGCTTCTCGCCGAGCCCGTCGATGTCGAAGCAGTCGCGCGAGACAAAATGCTTCAGCCGCTCGACGGCCTGGGCCGGACAGATGAGGCCGCCGCTGCACCGCCGCACCGCCATCCCCTCCTCGCGCACCGCGAGGCTGCCGCACACCGGGCAGTGGTCGGGAAATTCGTACGACATCGCGTCGGGCGGGCGGCGGTCGAGAACGACCCCGACGATCTGCGGGATCACGTCGCCGGCGCGCTGGACGATGACCGTATCGCCGATCCGCGCGTCCTTGCGGCGGATCTCGTCCTCGTTGTGCAGCGTCGCGCGCTGCACGACGACGCCGCCGACCGTGACCGGTTCGAGCATCGCGGTCGGGGTCAGCGCCCCCTGCCGCCCGACCGTGATCATGATGCCGCGCATCACGGTCTCGGCTTGCTCCGCGGCGAATTTGTGCGCCAGCGCCCAGCGCGGCGCGCGGCTGCGCATCCCGAGCCGCGCCTGCAGCGCCAGATCGTTGATCTTGTACACTACCCCGTCGATGTCGTAGGGCAGCTCGGCGCGCCGCGCCGCCATCTCCTGGTAATAGGCCAGCACCTCCGCGACCCCGCGGCACAGCCGCGAATTCTCGTTGACGGTGAACCCCCATTGGCGAAAGCGCTCCAGCGCCTCGCCATGCGTCCGCGCGAAGGGCCGGCTCGTCTCGCCCCAGGCATAGGCGAAGAATTTGAGTGGGCGACGCGCCGTGACGGCGGGGTCGAGCTGGCGCAGCGAACCGGCCGCGACATTGCGCGGGTTCATGAAAAGCGGCTCGCCGGCGGCGGCGCGCTCCTCGTTGACCGCGAAAAACCCGGCCCGCTCCATATACACCTCGCCGCGCACTTCGAGCACCTCGGGCCAGCCGTCGCCGGTCAGCATCGTCGGGACGGTTTTCAACGTGCGGATATTGGCGGTCACGTCCTCGCCGGTCACGCCGTCGCCGCGCGTCGCGCCGAGCGCGAGCCGCCCGCCTTCGTAGCGCAGCGCCGCCGACAGCCCGTCGATCTTCGGCTCGGCCATCACTTCGACCGCATCCTCCGCGACCAGCGCCAGATCCTCCGCGCGCCGGAAAAAATTGCGGATGCCGGTAAAGAAATCGCGTACGTCCTGTTCGGCGAAGGCGTTTTCCAGCGACAGCATCGGCGTGCTGTGGGTGACCTTCGCGAACGCCGCCGCCGGAGCGGCGCCCACCCGCCGGGACGGGCTGTCATCGCCGATCAGATCGGGGAAACGCGCCTCGATCGCCGCATTGCGGCGGCGCAGTTCATCGTATTCGGCGTCGGAGATTTCGGGCGCGTCGTTCGTGTAATAGAGCCGGTCGTGACGCGCGATCTCGCCGGCGAGCCACGCCAGCTCGGCCCGCGCCTCCTCGTCCGTCAGCGCCTCGATCGGTCGCGCGGCTATCGGCATGTCGCTCATATCGTTCACGGCCGCGCCCCGGCAATGAGGCTCGCGGCCGCGGCGCGCGCCTCGGCGGTGACGGTGCTGCCGGACAGCATGCGCGCGATCTCCTCCTGCCGCGTATCGGGGTCGAGTTCCTCGACGCGCGTCACCGTGGCGCGCGCCGCCTGGGTCTTGGCGATCCGCCAATGATGCGCGCCGCGCGCCGCGACCTGCGGCGAGTGCGTGACGACGAGCACCTGCAGCCCGGCGCCGAGACGCTGCAACCGCTCGCCGACCGCCGCCGCGACCGCGCCGCCGATGCCGCTGTCGACCTCGTCGAAAATCAGCGTCGGCACCGACGAGGTGCCGGCCAGCACGAGCTTCAGCGCCAGCATGAAACGCGACAACTCGCCGCCCGACGCGATCCTCGCCAGCGGGCCGAACGACGCGCCGGGGTTGGTCGCGACCTCGAAATGCACGCGCTCGGTGCCGTGCTCGCCCCAATCGGGTTCGGCGAGCGGGGTCAGCACGGTGCGGAACCGCGCCTTGTCGAGCCGCAGCGGTGCGAGTTCGGCGGCGACGGCGGCATCGAGGCGGCCGGCGGCGCGCTCGCGCGCGGTCGCGACGGTCTTGGCTGCTTCGGTATAGCGGGCGCGCGCCGCTTCGGCTTCCTCCTCGAGCACGGCGACCCCCTCGGCCCCGCTCTCGATCGCCTCCAGCCGCTCCGTCATCGCGACGCGCAGCGCCGGCAAATCGGCGACTGTCACGGAATGCTTGCGGGCCAGCGCGCGCAACGCAAACAGCCGTTCCTCGACTTCCTCGAGCGCGCGCGGGTCGAGTTCCAGGGCACGTCCGGCGGCGGTCAGCGCGGTCAGCGCCTCGTCGGTTTCCTGGGCGGCGCGCTCGGCCGCCGCGACCGCACCGTCGAGCAGGCCCTGGGCCCGGTCGCGGGCGCGTTCAAGCCGGCGCAAGGCGCGCGCCAGCGCCCGCCGCGCCCCCGCCTCGCCCTCGATCTCGCCGATCGCCTCGCCGATCGCCTCGCCGAGCCGCTCGGCGTTCTGCAACAGCGCGCGTCGCGCCCCGAGCCGCTCTTCCTCGTCACCCTCGGGCGACAGCGCCTCGATCTCGGCGAAATGATGCCGCAGCAGGTCCTCCTCGGCGCGGCTTTCGGCCAGCAGCCGGGCGGCGTCGTCCGCCCGCGCCCGCGCCGTTCGCCACTCGCGCCAGAACGCGGCGAGCAGATCGGTCCCGACCGCGTGCTCGGCAAAGGCGTCGAGCAGCGCGCGGTGCGTCGCCGGGTCAAGCAGCCCGCGCTGCTCGCCCTGCCCCTGGATTTCGACCAGCATATCGCCGAGTTCGCGCAGCAGCCCGACGCTGGCCGGCTCGTCGTTGACAAAGGCGCGGCTGCGGCCGTCGGCGGAAACCAGCCGGCGCAGCACGATCGTGCCGGTAAGGTCGGCGCCGACCCCGGCCTCGCGCAGGGCCGCCAGAGCGGGATGATTGTCGGCGACCGCGAATTCGGCGATGACGGCGGCCTGCTCGGCCCCCGGGCGCACCAGGCTCGTATCGGCGCGTCGTCCGAGCGCCAGGCCGAGCGCGTCGAGCAGGATCGATTTTCCTGCCCCGGTCTCACCGGTCAGCACGCACAGCCCCGGCCGGAACGCCAGGCTGAGCCGGTCGATCAGAACGACATCGCGAATCGTAAGTCCAAGGAGCATGCCGGAGGCTATCGGACGACGCCCCCGGATCATATCTTCGCCTCCGGAGCCAGACCAGCCTTCCGGGCCAAACCGGCCCGCCCCGCCGGGCGGCTACGCCGAACCGCGCTCGGCGGGAGCCGCGCCGCCGCGGATGCGCGCGATCACCCGCGCCACCATACGATCGCACCGCTCGCCGGCGAACGGGAAGGGATCGTCCCAGATCGCGGCGAACTCGCCGCTCAGCGCCGCGCGGAGCAGCTTGTTGGCGCGGTGCAGGCGCGTTTTGACGGTGTCTTCCGGTATCCCCAAGCTGATCGCGGTTTCGCCGGTGCTGAGCTGCTCGATCGCGCGCAGCACGAAAACCACGCGAAACAGCGGCGGCAACGCGTCGATCGCGCTCTCGATCGCACGCCGGACCTCGCGGCGCGCCGCCGCGTGCTCCGGGCTCGTTTCGACCCCGACCGGGGCGAATGGCGAATCGGATGGGGAGGAATTGTCGAGATTTTCGATGCCGACGCTGGGGCGGCGGCGGCGCAACCGTCCCAGCGCCTCGTTGGCGACGATGCGCGCCAGCCACGTTGCCAGGCTCGCCTGCCCCTTGAACCCGTCGAGATGGGTCAAGGCGCGAACATAGCCTTCCTGCACCGCCTCCTCGGCCTCGCCCTCGTCCCGCAGGATGCCGCGCGCCACCCGGTACAGGCGGCGATTGTTGCGGCGCATCAGCGCGGCGAACGCGGCGGCGTCGCCGGCCCGCAGCCGCCGCAGCAGCTCGCCTTCGCCGTCGGCCGAAAGCGCTGATTCGGTCAGCGGCGGCATTGCATTCCGGCCTTGCCGAGAAAGCCAGCCGAACGGCGTGCCCGGTCCCAGGTCAATGCGCGTTCTCCTTCGCGGCGAAAAACTGGCACCATCCGGTCTGGCTGATCGCCCCGGCGACAAACCGGCACTGGCCGGGCGGCTGAAAATTCACGCAAATCTCGCATCGCTGCTGGCCTTTTGGGTGATCCTGGTATTTGGCTTCCTCCTTTGACGCCTTCTGCTGCGCCGCGGCCCGCCGGGTGCCGGCGAACGCCGCCACCGCGACGACCGCCCGCGCCATGCGGCCGAGAACCGTCCGGCGGGAAAGCGGCCGGGCGTCGCTCGCCGCCGGTGTGCCGTCGGTCATCGGCGCGGTCACTTCGCCACCAGCGCCTTCTCCGACTTCGGGACATGCCACAGCACGATATGGTAGTGCGGTTCCTCGACCCCGGGATGCCCGGCGTTGTAGGCCAGCGTGACATGGTCGACCTTGCCGCCGGGGGCCGGCAGGTCGGCGAAGCTCTTCTGCGCGTCGAAATCCTTGAGCGGGATCATATAAATCGTGCTGACGAGCCGCCCTTTATGGTCGTAGGCGAGAAAGGGTCCGGCGGGAAGCGTCTTGGGGTTGACGTAAAGCGTTCCGATCCCAGGCAGGAAATCCGGCAGTTTCACCAGGTCGCTGACCTTCTTGTACGCACCGCCGGGCGGCGCATGCGCGACGTTCTGCGCCAGAGCCGGCGCGGCGAGCAGCGAGACCAATCCCGCGGCGACGAGTGTCTTGCGCATCATGAGCAAACCTCCTGCAAGCGGTCGGGCGTGACCCGGAACCCGGTTTCAGCCGGCCGCCGACTCAGATGCGGCAGGCGGCAAAAGGTTCCCGGTTTCCGGAAAGCAGGGAGACCGGGACGCACCCCGTTTGCGATGGCTTCCCCGCTGCGCTCGCGACCGGAACCGGCTACTCTGGCGCGAGCGTCAACAAGTCGCCCGGTGGCGCATGGCGGGCTTGCCCTCCGAAGTCGATGTCGCGGTGATCGGAGCCGGGGCGGCCGGGATAGCGGCCGGGCGCCGGCTTGCCGAGGCGCGGCGCGCGTCGTTTGCCGTGATCGAGGCGCGCGAGCGCCCCGGCGGCCGCGCCTGGACCATCGAGAAAGACGGGTTCCCGCTCGACCTCGGCTGCGAATGGCTGCATTCGGCCGACCGGAACATCCTGGCGCCGCTCGCCGAGCAGCTCGGCTTCGCGATCAACCGCCGCCGGCCCGACTGGACGACGCGCCTGCGGTACAGCGGCGAAACCCCCGAGGCCGAAGCCGAGTGGCTCGCCGAGCGCGACGCCTTTTACTGGGCGGTGCATCGCGCGGCCCAGGGCGCCGAGGACGTGCCGGCTTTATCGGTCCTGAA
The DNA here is from genome assembly GCA_050181375.1 of Alphaproteobacteria bacterium. Taxonomy (GTDB): domain Bacteria; phylum Pseudomonadota; class Alphaproteobacteria; order ATCC43930; family CGMCC-115725; genus DATARH01. The sequence continues at coordinate 1,418 of JBFXDF010000109.1, read as the reverse complement.
GCCCGGCGGGCGCTGGAACGCGCTGCTCGACGCGGTCAGCACCTGGGCCAATGCGGTCGAACTCGAATGCCTGTCGTGCCGCGACAACGACCGCTACGAGGACAGCGGCCTCAACTGGCGCGTCCACGAAGGCTACGGCCGGCTGTTCGCGGCGCTCGCGGACACGCTGCCGATCGCCTACGGCACGCCGGTCGCTCGCGTCGCGCATCGCGGGCGCCCGATACGGCTCGAAACAGGCGGCGGCGCGCTCCGGGCGGCGCGCGTCATCGTGACCGTCCCGACCGATATCATCGCCGGCGAGCGCCTCGTCTTCGATCCTCCCCTGCCGGACAAGATCGCGGCCGCGTCCGGTCTGCCGCTCGGCCTCGCCGACAAGCTGTTCCTGCGCTTCGACGGCGCCCTGCCCGACGGCGGTGAGGAGCTGTTTCTGATCGGCTCGACCCGAAGGCGCGAGACGATGAGCTACCAGATCCGGCCGATGGGGCGGCCGCGCATCGCCTGCTTTTTCGGCGGGCGTTTCGCCGCGCAGCTCGAACGCGACGGGATCGCCGCGATGGCCGCCTTCGCGATCGACGAACTCGCCGGGCTGTGCGGCGCCGATATCCGCAAGCAGCTGTCCCCCCTCGCGTCCTCGGCCTGGCGGAACGATCCCTTCGCGCACGGCTCGTATTCATACGCGCTGCCCGGCCATGCCGACGATCGCGCGCGCCTCGCCGCCCCGGTCGATGACCGGCTGTTTTTCGCCGGCGAAGCCTGTTCGCCGAATTTCTTTTCCACCGCGCACGGCGCTTATGAGACCGGCCTCAAGGCGGCCGACGCCGCGCTCGCCAGCCTGCCGTGAACCGACGCACCGAGACCCGCCATGCCCTACGCCGCACCCGTTGAAGAAATGCGCTTTGTGCTGGATACGCTGGCGCCGCTGGACGGCGTTGTCGACCGCGATGTCGCCGGCGCCATTCTCGCGGAAGCCGCGAAGTTCGCCGCCGCCGAGCTCGACCCGCTGAACCAGCCCGCCGACCGGATCGGCAGCGTCCTCGAAAACGGCGTCGTCCGCACCCCGCCCGGTTTTCGCGAAGCCTATCGGCGCTATGCCGAGGCCGGCTGGATGGGGCTGCATTGCGATCCCGCCTATGGCGGCCAAGGCTTGCCGGTGGCGCTCGCGACCGCGGTCGGCGAGATGTGGAACTCGGCCTCGATGAGCTGGGCGCTGTGCCCGGTGCTGACTTTCGGCGCGATCGAGTTGCTGCAGGCGCACGGCTACGACGAACAGAAGCGGCTCTATCTCGGAAAACTGATTTCCGGCGAGTGGACCGGCACGATGAACCTGACCGAGCCGCAGGCCGGCTCCGATCTCGGCGCGCTGCGCACCCGAGCCGTGCCGGCGCGTGACGAACGCTGGGGCGAGCACTACCGGATCA
>JBFXDF010000108.1:0-12406 GCA_050181375.1 Alphaproteobacteria bacterium | reverse complement strand
CGCGGCGACCGGGTCGAAAGCGTCTGGCCGATAACCGCGCGCGGTGCGGTGTACTAAAACGCGCGGTCTCGGGTTCGACCGCTTTCCGCCGTCATTCTCAGCCCGGCTTTTCGGTGTCCTCCGGGTAGTCGGCCCACTCGTCTCCCTTGAACAGCCGGAAAATGCGAAACGTCGCGAAGGTGAAGACAGAAATCAGGACGGCGACGCCGTAATTGCCGAGCCCGGTGGCGGCGCCGATCGCGCCGGTTGCCCACAGGCTCGCCGCTGTCGCGGTGCCGCGGACCGAGTGGCCATGCCTGATGATCGCGCCGCCGCCGATAAACCCGACCCCGGTGATCAGCCCCTCGACGATCCGCGCCATCGCTGCCGGATCGGCGGCGGCAAACCCCTCGGTTGCCTGGACAAAGCCGCAAGCGGCTAGCGCGACCAGCGGAAACGTCCGCAGGCCGGCGCTGCGCGACCCCTTTTCGCGGTCCCAGGCAATCGGAAAAGCCAGCGCATAGGCCGCCGCGAGCGGCAGCAGATGCGGCAATATCGAGAAATTGTACATGCCCTCCATCGGCGGCGGTCGAGCGGTCGTAGCGTCGGGCATGTATCGCGAACGCTTGCGACGGCGAGGTCGTTGCCGGCCGCGCCGACCCCGCTCGATCGCAGCACGATCGAGCCGGAACCCGGATCCACCGGGATCTGGGGCGGCCGTTATGCGGCGGTTTGCGCCAGACGCGACAGATGGTGCGCGGTGTCGCCGAACGTGTGCTCGATGACCATGACGCGGCGGAAATAATGGCCGACCGCGTATTCCTCGGTCATGCCGATGCCGCCGTGCAGCTGCACGGCGTTTTGCGAGACGAACCGCGCGGCCTGGCCTATCCCGGCCTTGACCATCGACATGTTGCGGGCGCGCTCGGCGGCGGCGGTGGGACTCGACTCGGCCTCGTCGACCGTCATCGCCGCCAGCATCGCCATGCTGCGCCCCTGTTCGAGCGCGATAAACATTTCGGTCGCGCGATGCTGCAGCGCCTGATTGCGGCCGATCGGCTGGCCGAATTGCTGGCGCGTCTTCAGGTATTCCAGCGTCATCGCCTGCATCGTCTCCATCGCGCCGACCGCCTCGGCGGCCATCGCCGCGATGCCGGCCTCGACGACGCGCTCGATGACCGGAAACGCGCCGCCGACCTCGCCGAGCACCGCGTCGGCAGCGACCTCGACCCCGCTTAGCGTGACTTCGGCCGCCCTGTTGCCGTCGCGCAGCGCATAGCCGCGGCGCGCGACGCCGCTGGCGGCGCCGTCGACGAGAAACAGCGTGATCCCGGCGGGGTCGCCGCGCTCGCCGCCGGTGCGGGCGCTGACGATCAGCGTGTCGGCGGTGTCGCCGTGCAGGACGACGCTCTTCGCCCCGTCAAGGGTCCAGCCACCGCCTTTCCGGGTTGCGCTCGTCAGCACGTCGGGAAGGTCATAGCGCGCCTGCCGCTCGCCATGCGCGAAGGCGAGAAGCCGGTTGCCTTCGGCGATCTCGGGCAACAGCGCGGCCTGTTGCGCCTCGCTGCCGGCGAGCCGCAAGGCGGTGCCGCCGAGCACGGCCGTCGCGAGATACGGCTCCAGCGCCAGGGTGCGGCCGAACGCCTCCATGACCAGCATGATCTCGACGCCGCCGCCGCCGAACCCGCCGTGGACCTCGGGAAACGGCAGCCCGAGCAACCCCTGCTCCGCGTAGCGCCCCCACAGCGCGCGGCTCCAGCCCTCGGCTTCGCTCAAGTAGCTGCGGCGTTTCTCGAACGTGTAATTGTCCGCGAGCAGCCGATCGACGCTGTCGCGCAACAGCCGCTGTTCGTCGGTAAGATCGAAATCCATGTCTAGTCTCTTACGACCGGCCGGCGGGTGAGTGTGGCGGCGCCTCCACCCTCACCCGCTTGCCCGCTGGTCAATCTCTCCGGGACGGCGTGCGTGCCCGCCGTCCCGGATCGGGCCCGCGACGGCCCCTCCCGCGGCGCGAGAGAGGCCCCACGCCTACTCGGCAGCGCCCAACTGCTCCTCGAGCCGCAGCGTCGCGGCTTCCTCCTGCCCGGCCTCGAGCGCGGCGAGTTCGCGATCGCGCTCGGCGGCGATTTCCTTCAGGCGGGCGATGACCGCGCCGGTCCCGGCCGGGATCAGCCTTCCGACGATCACGTTTTCCTTGAGCCCGGTCAGGTTATCGACCCGGCCCGAGACCGCCGCCTCGGTCAAGACGCGCGTCGTCTCCTGGAACGAGGCGGCCGAGATGAACGAGTTGGTCTGCAGGCTTGCCTTGGTGATGCCCTGGAGCACCGGCCGCGCCGTCGCCGGACGCAGCCCTTCCGCCTCGACCTTCTCGTTCTCGCGATCGAACTCGAACCGGTCGGTCTGCTCGCCGGCGAGGAACGTCGTGTCGCCGGGATCCTCGATCTCGACCTTCTGCAGCATCTGCCGGACGATCACCTCGATGTGCTTGTCGTTGATGCGCACGCCCTGCAGCCGGTAGACCTCCTGGATCTCGTTGATCAGGTAGCTCGCCAGCTCCTCGACCCCGAGGATTCGCAGGATGTCGTGCGGCACGCGGTTGCCGTCCATGATCAGGTCGCCCTTGAGGACGTAATCGCCCTCCTGCACGCTGATGTGCTTGCCCTTCGGGATCAGGTACTCGGCCGCCTCGCCGCCCTCCTCGTCGGTCGGGACCACCAGGATGCGCCGCTTCGACTTGTAGTCCTTGCCGAACTCGACGCGACCCTCGCTCTCGCTGATGATCGCGAAGTCCTTCGGCTTGCGCGCCTCGAACAGCTCCGCCACCCGCGGCAGACCGCCGGTGATGTCGCGCGTCTTCGACGATTCGCGCGGCATGCGCGCCAGGACGTCGCCGGCCTTGACCTGCGCGCCGTTCTCGATCGACAGGATCGCGTCGACCGGCAGGAAATACCGCGCCTCGAGCCCGTTCGACAGGGTCAGCACCTCGCCCTGCGGATCGCGCAGCGTGACGCGCGGCCGCAGATCGCCGCCGCGCGCCTGCTGCTTCCAATCGACGACGACCTTTGACGAGATGCCGGTGGCCTCGTCGAGCACCTCGCGCATCGAGACGCCTTCCTGCAGATCGACGTAGTGCGCGACGCCGTCCACCTCGGTGATGATCGGGATCGTGTACGGATCCCATTCCGCCAGCCGGTCGCCGCGCGCCACCTGCGCCCCGTCATCGGTCAGGAGCCGGGCGCCATAGGGCACGCGGTGCCGCGCCTTCTCGCGGCCGGCCTCGTCGAGCAGCACCATCTCGCAGGTGCGTCCCATCACGACCGGACGACCGGCCGAGTTGATGACGACGTTGCGGTTCTTGATCTCGACCCTGGCGTCGAACGCCGCCTCGATCGATGACTGTTCGGCACCGCGCTGCGCCGCGCCGCCGATATGGAAGGTACGCATCGTGAGCTGCGTGCCCGGCTCGCCGATCGATTGCGCCGCGATGACGCCGACCGCCTCGCCCATGTTGACGACGGTGCCGCGCGCCAGGTCGCGGCCGTAGCACTTGCCGCATACCCCGACCTGCGACTCGCAGGTCAGCACCGAGCGGATCGACACGGCGTCGATGCCGGCGCGCTCGATCGTATCGACCGCGTCCTCGTCGATCAGCTCGCCGGCCGCGAGCACGACCTCGCCCGAGAGCGGATCGAGCAGGTCCACCGCGGCGCAGCGCCCGAGAATGCGGTCGGCCAGCGGCGCGATGATGTTGCCGCCCTCGACCACCGAGCGGGTTAACAGGCCGCGCGTCGTGCCGCAATCCTCCTCGGTGATGATCGCGTCCTGCGCGACATCGACGAGGCGGCGGGTCAGATAGCCCGAATTCGCGGTCTTCAACGCCGTATCGGCAAGACCCTTGCGGGCGCCGTGCGTCGAGTTGAAGTATTCGAGGACGGTCAGCCCCTCCTTGAAGTTGGAGATGATCGGCGTCGCGATGATCTCGCCCGACGGCTTGGTCATCAGCCCGCGCATCCCGGCCAGCTGCTTGATCTGCGCCGCCGAGCCGCGCGCCCCGGAATCCGACATCATCCACACCGAGTTGATCGGTTCGCCGGGCTTCACCTGGCGGATGACCTTCATCATTTCCTCGGCGACCTTGTCGCTGCACGCGGTCCAGGCGTCGACTTCCTTGTTGTACTTCTCGCGCTGCGTGATCAGCCCGTCCTGGTACTGCTGCTCGTACTCCTTGACCCTTTCCTGGACCTCGGCCACGAGACGGTGCTTGGCCTCGGGGATGATCAGATCGTCCTTGCCGAACGAAATGCCGGCCTTGCACGCCTGCTGGAACCCGAGGGTCATCAGCCGGTCGCAGAAGATCACGGTCTCCTTCTGGCCGCAGAAGCGATACACGTAGTCGATCAGGTCGCTGATCTGCTTCTTGCCGAGCAGCTGATTGATCAAGTCGAACCCGACCGCCGGGTGGCGCGGCAGGATTTCCGACAGCAGCATGCGGCCCGGCGTCGTCTCGACGCGCCGGACCACCGTCTGGCCGTGTTCATCGACCGCCTCGAACCGCGCCTTGATCTTGCTGTGCAGCGTCACCGCCTGCGAGGCGAGCGCCTGCTCGATCTCGCCGACATTGGTGAAGGCCATGCCCTCGCCAGGTTCGCCGTCGCGCTGCATCGTGATGTGGTAGAGACCGAGCACGATATCCTGCGACGGCACGATGATCGGCTTGCCGTTGGCCGGCGACAGGATGTTGTTGGTCGACATCATCAGGACGCGCGCCTCGAGCTGCGCCTCCAGCGACAGCGGCACGTGCACCGCCATCTGGTCGCCGTCGAAATCGGCGTTGAAGGCGGTGCAGACCAGCGGATGCAGCTGGATCGCCTTGCCCTCGATCAGCACCGGCTCGAACGCCTGAATGCCGAGGCGATGCAGGGTCGGGGCGCGGTTCAAGAGGACCGGGTGCTCGCGGATCACCTCTTCGAGGATGTCCCACACCTCGGGCCGCTCCTTCTCGACCATCCGCTTGGCGGCCTTGATCGTGCTCGCCAGCCCGTACAGTTCGAGCTTCGAGTAGATGAACGGCTTGAACAGTTCGAGCGCCATCTTTTTCGGCAGCCCGCACTGGTGCAATTTCAGCTCCGGACCGACCACGATCACCGAACGGCCGGAATAATCGACGCGCTTGCCGAGCAGGTTCTGCCGGAAGCGCCCCTGCTTGCCCTTCAGCATATCGCTGAGCGATTTCAACGGCCGCTTGTTGGCGCCGGTGATGACCCGGCCGCGCCGTCCGTTGTCGAACAGCGCGTCAACCGCTTCCTGCAGCATGCGCTTTTCGTTGCGCACGATGATGTCGGGCGCGCGCAGCTCGATGAGGCGCTTCAGCCGGTTGTTGCGGTTGATCACCCGACGATACAGATCGTTGAGGTCGGAGGTCGCGAAGCGGCCGCCGTCCAACGGCACAAGCGGGCGCAGTTCGGGCGGGATGACCGGCACGACTTCGAGGATCATCCATTCCGGCCGGCTGTTCGATTCGATAAACGCCTCGATCAGCTTCAGCCGCTTGACGAGCTTCTTGCGCCGCGCCTCGGAGCCGGTTTCGCGCAGTTCGTCGCGCAGCCGCTGCTTCTCCTCGACGAGATCGATCGCCGACAGCATCGTGCGCAGCGCCTCGGCGCCGATCGCGGCGGTGAACTGGTCGTCGCCGTATTCGTCCCGCGCTTTCAGCAGCTCTTCCTCGCCGAGCAGCTGGTGCAGCTTCAGCGGGGTCAGACCGGGCTCGATGACGACGTAGTTCTCGAAATACAGTATCCGCTCGAGGTCCTTCAGCGTCATGTCGAGCAAGAGGCCGATGCGGCTCGGCAGCGACTTCAGGAACCAGATATGCGCGACGGGCGAGGCCAGCTCGATATGGCCCATGCGGTCGCGCCGCACCTTCGACAGCGTGACCTCGACGCCGCATTTCTCGCAGATGATGCCGCGATACTTCATGCGCTTGTACTTGCCGCACAAGCACTCGTAATCCTTGATCGGGCCGAAGATGCGGGCACAGAACAGCCCGTCCCGCTCCGGCTTGAAGGTGCGGTAGTTGATCGTCTCCGGCTTCTTGATCTCGCCGAAGGACCACGACCGGATGCGATCCGGGGCGGCGATCGAGATGCGGATCTGATCGAAGCTCTGCGGCCCCGACACCTGTCCGAAGATGTTCATCAACTCATTCATCGAGGACCCCTCTCTGAACAACCTTGTATGGCCTGGCCCGCAATCGCCGTGAGCATCGGCGGCAATACCCTCTCCCGCATCGTGGGAAAGGAGGAACCAAGCGCGAAGCGTTTGGCGGGTGAGGGCGCCGGCGCCAACCGGCCGCTCGCCCCCTCACCCCGACCCTCTCCCCCGATGAGGGAGAGGAGGTAAAATCCGGGCGATTTCCCGGCCATCAGTAGTTGCGCTGCTCCAGCTCGACATTGAGACCCAGCGACCGCAGCTCCTTGACCAGCACGTTGAACGATTCGGGGATGCCGGCCTCGAAATTGTCGTCGCCGCGCACGATCGCCTCGTAAACCTTGGTGCGGCCCGAGACGTCGTCCGACTTGACCGTCAGCATCTCTTGCAACGTATAGGCCGAGCCGTACGCTTCGAGCGCCCACACCTCCATCTCGCCGAAGCGCTGGCCGCCGAACTGCGCCTTGCCGCCCAACGGCTGTTGCGTGACGAGGCTGTACGGTCCGATCGAGCGGGCGTGGATCTTGTCGTCCACGAGGTGGTGCAGCTTCAGCATATAGATGTAGCCGACCGTCACCTTGCGGTCGAACGGCTCGCCGGTGCGGCCGTCGACCAGCGTCACTTGACCCGACGAGGCCAGGCCGGCGCTGTCGAGCATCTGAACGATGTCGTCCTCGCGGGCGCCGTCGAATACCGGGCTCGCCATCGGCACGCCGCGCGTCAGCGCGTCGGCGACCTCGATCAGCTGGTCGTCCGGCAGCGTCTCGAACACCGCGCCCTGTCCGTCGTAGATCTCGCCGAGCATCCGGCGCAGTTCCGGGGCGGCCTTCGCGCCTCCGCCATTATGACGCATGCCGTCCAGCACCTCGCCGATGCGGCGGCCGAGGCCGGCGGCGGCCCAGCCGAGATGGGTTTCGAGGATCTGGCCGACATTCATCCGGCTCGGCACGCCGAGCGGGTTGAGCACGATATCGACCGGCGTGCCGTCCTCGAGATACGGCATGTCCTCGATCGGCATGATGCGCGAGATGACGCCCTTGTTGCCGTGGCGTCCGGCCATCTTGTCGCCGGGCTGCAACTTGCGTTTCACCGCCACGAAGACCTTGACCATCTTCATGACGCCGGGCGGCAGCTCGTCGCCGCGCTGCAATTTCTCGACCTTGTTCTCGAAGCGCGATTCGAGTTCGCGGACGGCATCGTCCATCTGCTTTTTCAAAGCCTCGATATCGGCCATCCGGGCGTCGTCGCGCACCGTGATCTGGCGCCACAGGCCCGGTGTGTACTCGGCCAGGAGCGCGTCGGTGATCTCGCTGCCGGAGGCCATGCCCTTCGGCCCGGCGACGCTGATCTGCCCCAGCAGCAGTTCCTTGAGCCGCGCCGCGAAGCTGCGTTCGAGGATTTTGCGCTCGTCGTCGCGGTCTTTCGCGAGCCGCTCGATCTCGGCGCGTTCGATCGCCAGCGCGCGCTCGTCCTTGTCGACGCCGCGGCGCGAGAACACTCGCACCTCGACGATCGTGCCGGATACGCCGGGCGGCAGGCGCAGCGAGGTGTCGCGCACGTCGGACGCCTTCTCGCCGAAGATCGCGCGCAACAGCTTTTCTTCCGGGGTCATCGGCGATTCGCCCTTCGGCGTCACCTTGCCGACCAGGATGTCGCCCGGCTTGACCTCGGCGCCGATATAGACGATGCCGGCCTCGTCGAGGTTCTTCAGCGCCTCCTCGCCGACATTCGGGATGTCGCGGGTGATCTCCTCCTGCCCGAGCTTGGTGTCGCGCGCGCTCGCCTCGAACTCCTCGATATGGATCGAGGTGAACACGTCGTCGGAGACGATGCGCTCCGAGATCAGGATCGAATCCTCGAAATTATAGCCGTTCCACGGCATGAACGCGCACAGCACGTTGCGGCCGAGCGCCAGTTCGCCGAGTTCGGTCGAGGGGCCGTCGGCGAGGATGTCGCCGGCCTGCACCTGCTGGCCGACCTTTACGAGCGGCCGCTGGTTGATGCAGGTGTTCTGGTTCGAGCGCTGGAATTTCAACAGGTTGTAGATATCGACCCCCGAGGCGGCGGCCGAGCTTTCCTGCGCCCGCACGACGATGCGGGTGGCGTCGACCTGGTCGACGACGCCGGCGCGGCGCGCGATGATGGTGACGCCCGAGTCGCGCGCGACGGTCTCCTCCATGCCGGTGCCGACCAGCGGCGCCTCGGCGCGGATCAGCGGCACCGCCTGACGCTGCATGTTCGATCCCATCAGCGCGCGGTTCGCATCGTCGTTTTCGAGGAACGGGATCAGCGCCGCCGCCACCGAGACGAGCTGCTTTGGCGACACGTCGATCAGATCGACATCCTCCGGCCGGCACAGCACGAAATCGCCGTTCTTGCGGCAGTTGGTCAGCTCCTCGGCGATGCGGCCGTCGGCGCCGATCGGCACGTTGGCCTGCGCGATCGAATACCGGCCCTCGTTCATCGCCGAAATGTAGGTCACCTCGTCGGTGACCTTGCCGTTCTCGACCCTGCGGTAAGGGGTTTCGATAAACCCGTACTGGTTGACGCGGGCATAGGTCGCGAGCGAGTTGATCAGTCCGATATTCGGTCCTTCCGGGGTCTCGATCGGGCAGATGCGGCCGTAATGCGTCGGGTGCACGTCGCGCACCTCGAACCCGGCCCGTTCGCGCGTCAGACCGCCGGGGCCGAGCGCCGAGAGGCGCCGCTTGTGGGTGATCTCGGACAGCGGATTGGTCTGGTCCATGAATTGCGACAGCTGCGACGAGCCGAAGAACTCGCGCACCGCCGCGGCCGCCGGCTTGGCGTTGATCAGATCGTGCGGCATCACCGTGTCGATCTCGACCGACGACATGCGCTCGCGGATCGCGCGCTCCATGCGCAACAAGCCGACCCGGTACTGGTTCTCCATCAATTCGCCGACCGAGCGCACGCGCCGATTGCCGAGATGGTCGATGTCGTCGATCTCGCCGCGCCCGTCCTTCAGATCGACCAGCACGTTGAGGATCGCCAGGATGTCCTGCTTGCGCAGCACCCGCACCGTGTCCTCGGCATCGACGCCGAGCCGCGAGTTCATCTTGACCCGGCCGACCGCCGACAGGTCGTAGCGCTCGGCGTCGAAAAACAGGCTGTTGAACAGCGTCTCGGCGGTTTCCAGGGTCGGCGGCTCGCCGGGGCGCATGACGCGGTAGATATCGATCAGCGCGTCCTCGCGCGTCGCGTTCTTATCGATCGCCAGCGTGTTGCGGATATAGGGTCCCTTGCTCTCGGCGCCGCGGCTGATCAGGTCGATATCGAGCACCGGCAGCTCGGCGAGCCCGGTCTCCTCGAGCAGCTGCAAGGCCGCCTCGGTGATCTCGTCGCCGGCCTCGAAATAGACCTCGCCGGTCTCCTCGTTGATCAAATCCTGCGCGAAATAGCGGCCGATCAGCTCCTCGTGCGGCGCCAGCACGTTGGCGAAGCCGGCCTCGCGCAGCCGGCGCCCGAGGCGCGGCGTCACGCGCTCGCCGGCCCGCACCCGGATCTCGCCGGTATCGGCGTCGATCAGGTCGGACGTCAGCTTGCCGCGGAACGATTCCTCGCGAAACGGCGTCATCCAGCCGCTCGCGCCCCGCTGATAGACGACGGTGCCGTAGAACGACGAAAGGATCTCCTCCTTTGACATTCCGACCGCCTCGCCGGGCTGCAGCTCTCTGCCCTCGGCTTTGACCTGGGCGCGCTTCTGCTCGGTGCCGGCGTCGTCGAGCGCCAGCAGCAGCGTCGTCGCCGGCAGTTTGCGCCGCCGGTCGATGCGGACATAGACGTGGTCCTTGGCGTCGAACTCGAAATCGAGCCAGGAGCCGCGATACGGAATGACGCGCGCCGCGAACAGGTACTTGCCCGAGGAATGCGTCTTGCCCTTGTCATGATCGAAAAAGACGCCGGGGCTGCGGTGCATCTGCGAGACGATGACCCGCTCGGTGCCGTTGATGATGAACGTGCCGTTGCGCGTCATCAGCGGCATGTCGCCCATATAGACGTCCTGCTCCTTGATGTCGTGGATCGAGCGCGAGCCGGTATCCTCGTCGATGTCCCATACGACAAGGCGCAATGTCACCTTGAGGGGCGCCGCGTAGTTGATGCCGCGCTGCTGGCATTCGTCGACGTCGTATTTCGGCGTCTCGAGCTCGTAGCGGACGAATTCAAGCTGCGCGCGCTCCGAAAAATCGCGGATCGGAAAAACCGACCGGAAGACCTCCTGCAGCCCGACGCCGCCGCGATCTTCCGGTGCAACCCCCATCTGCAAGAAGTGGTCGTAGGAACTCCGCTGCACCTCGATCAGGTTGGGCATCGGAGCGACTTCGGGGATGCGCCCGAAGCTTTTGCGGATCCGCTTCTGGCCGTTGAAGGATATCGCCATTTATGACCCTCGCTGTGGACCGCCCCGACGTTGACGCAACGTCCCGCGGCCCGGAATTCCTGTCCCTGTCCGCAAACCCCGCCCTGCACGCTCGGCAGGGATACGGGGCTACGACCCGCCGCCCGTCGCAATGCGGGCGGGCGGCGCGCCAACCCGTGGCGCGAAGACGCCAAGACCGGGCGTGCGGGCATGCTCGCACCCCGGTTCGGCCGATATCGATGTCGGCGCGCCGCCGCGGAACGCGATCCGGGCGGCGGCCGCTGCGCGCTTCAAGAAGGTCGTGACGGACCTACCTTATTTCGACAGTCGCGCCCGCGTCTTCAAGCTGCTTCTTGATCTTGGCGGCTTCTTCCTTGTTGACGCCTTCCTTGACCGGCTTCGGCGCCGCCTCCACGAGGTCTTTCGCCTCCTTGAGGCCGAGCGAGGTGATTGCGCGCACCTCCTTGATGACGTTGACCTTTTTCTCGCCGATCGCGGCGAGGATCACGTCGAACTCGGTCTTCTCGGCCGGCGCCTCGGCCGCCGCCGCCGCGCCGCCGCCCGCCGCCGCCACCGCGACCGGCGCCGCCGCCGAAACGCCCCATTTCTCCTCGAGCATCTTCGCCAGCTCCGCCGCCTCGATGACGGTCAGCGACGAAAGATCGTCGACGAGCCTTCCCAGATCAGCCATCTTCGCACTCCCGATTGCGCCCGTTTAGGCCAGCTACTCGCATCAAAACCTTCTTGCCTCAAGACCCTCCGCCCGCATCGCCGGAGACGGGGGACCAAGCGCGGCGCGCCTGGCGGGTGAGGGCACCTTCCTCTCGCTATTCCGTTGCCGCGGCCGCCTCGCCGCTCTGCTCCGAATACGCCGCAAGCACGCGCGCCACCTGTCCGGCCGGGGTCTGCAGCAGCACCGCGAGCTTGGTCGCCGGCGCGTTGATCAGGCCGATGATCTTGCCGCGCAGCTCGTCGAGCGAAGGCAGCGTCGCCAGCGCCTTGACGCCGGCCTCGTCGAGCACCTGGCCGGCGAGCCCGCCGCCGACGATCGTCAGCTTGTTGTTGCGGTTGGCGTACTCGACCGCGGCCTTGGCCGCCGCCACCGGATCGGCCGAAAAAGCGATCGCGGTCGGCCCGGTGAACAGGGAGGCCAGCTCTTCGAACGGCGTTCCCTCGAGCGCGCGCTTCGCCAGCCGGTTCTTGGTCACGCGATAACGCGCTCCCGCGCCGCGCATCTGACGCCGCAGCTGCGTCACCTCGGCGACTGTCAGCCCGCTCTGATGCGTCACCACGACACAGACCGTCTCGGCCAGATCGTGCCGCAGATTCTCGGTCAACAGCTGCTTCTGCGCTCGATCCACCGATCATCTCCACTCGTTCACGGCGCCCGCCCGCCGCGCCGCCGGATTGCGCGGCTCAGGCTCTCGTCTCCTCGCCCAGCCCGGCGAGGTCGACATCGACGGCGGGGCCCATCGTCGAGCTCAAGTGCACCCGCTTGATGTAGGTGCCCTTGACGCCGCTCGGCTTGTTCCGCGTGATCGCGCCGACAAAGGCGCGCACATTATCCACCAGCGCGTCGTCAGTAAAGCTCGCTTTGCCGACCCCGGCATGAACGATGCCGGCCTTCTCGGCGCGGAACTCGACCTGGCCGCCCTTCGCCGCCTGCACCGCCTCGGCGACGTTCTGCGTCACCGTGCCGAGCCGCGGGTTCGGCATCAGCCCGCGCGGCCCGAGGATCTTACCGAGCCGGCCGACCAGCGCCATCATGTCCGGCGTCGCGACCGCCCGGTCGACAGTGATGGTGCCGGCCTGCTCCTGCTCGACGAGGTCCTCGGCGCCGAC
>JBFXDF010000107.1:0-12511 GCA_050181375.1 Alphaproteobacteria bacterium | reverse complement strand
CCACGATGCGCTGCCCCGCGGCGCCGTCAGGTCCACGGGCCTGCTGATCCACACCTCGGCCGGGCTGGCCGTGCTGGCGCTTCTGGTTCTCCGTGTTCCGTGGCGCCTGTTCGATCGGCCGCCGCCGCGCGACGCCACGCGCTTCGCAACCTGGACCGGGCGCGCGGCGACGCTGACCCACCTGGTCCTGTATGGTCTGCTGCTCGCGACGCCGGTTGTCGGCATCGTCCTGCAATTCGCGCTGGGTCGCTCCCTGCCGATTTTCGGCATTGCCGAGATCGCTTCGCCCTGGGCCCGGGACCGCGCCTACGCCATCGCCGTAAAGGACGTTCACGAGACGCTCGCGAACCTGCTGATGATCGCCGCGGCGATCCACGCCGTTGCCGCGCTGGCGCATCATTGGATCCTGCGCGACCGCACATTGATCCGCATGTCGCCATTCTTCGGCCGCTGACGCCGCCGTCCTTTGGGCGTGGCCTCGATTACGCTCCGATCGGACCGAACGGCACCGCCGCGCTGGCTGCGTTCCGGCCGAGCCCGGCCGGACAGCCCGTCCAGCCTTGTCTAATAGAGCCCGCAGTTCGGATAGGTCGGGTACGGGCAATATGTCGTAGGAGCCGGGTAGTAGTAGGTCGGTGTGGCGGCGCTGGTCGCGGCGGCGCCGACCACGGCACCGGCCGCGACGCCGGCGGCGACACCACCCCAGCCCGGACCGTGATAGCCGCCGTAATAGCCGCTGCCCGAAACATTCACGTTGCGGTTGACATTGACGTTGTTCACGTTGGTGCGGTTGACATTGGCGGTATTGACGCTGCGATTGCTCGCGGAGACGCCGGACCAGCTGCTTCCCGAGAACGAGCCGCGATTGACCCCGCCCGCTGCGGCGCCACCGCGCGCGCCTCCGGCGTAGCCGCCGCCGGCTCGCGCCCCTCCCCCGGCGCGACCGCCGCGCTGCGCGAGCAGAAGCGGCGCATCGCCCTTCATCGACGTAACGGATTGATCGGTGACACCGTCGTCGTGCCGCAGCGCGGCACCTGCGGGCACCGCCGCGACCGTGAGCCCGATCGAGGCAATCGCCGCGACATAAAACAAGCACTTGGTCATCGCTGTTGTCTCGATATTGTCAGTTCGCGTCTGCATCGGCGCGGTCATGAGTTCGGAACGCCACCGTCAACGATTCGACCCTGCACCGGCTGGTACGAGCAGGGCCTTCACCATACGCCTCTAGTACAGACCGCAGTTGGGATAAGTAGGATAAGGGCAATATCCCGCCGGGTAGGCCGGCGCCGGGTAATAGTAGTTCGGCGTCGCGGCCGCGGTCGCCGCCGCGCCGACGACGGCCCCCGCCGCGACGCCGGCCGCGACGCCGCCCCAGCCGCCATAATACCCGCCGCCGCCGTAATAACCGCCGCCCGAAACATTCACGTTTCGGTTGATGTTGGCGTTGTTGATATTGGTGCGGTTGACATTGGCGGCGTTGACGTTGGTGCGGTTGAAATTCCCGGCGTTGACGCTGCGATTGCTTGCGGAGACGCCGGACCAGTTGCGGCTCCCCGCCGCGGCGCTGCGGTTATAGCCGCCTCCACCCATACCGGCGCGGTTGAAGCCTCCGGCGCCGCCGCGCGCTCCGCCGAAGCCGCCACCGCCGCGATACGCCCCACCACCGCCGCCGCGAAAACCGCCGCCACCGCGGCCGCCGCCGCCGCGACCGCCGCGCTGGGCGAGCACGATCGGCGCATCCGAACTTTTCACGGCGGCAGGCGCTGCATCGCGGGAGCCGCCGTCGCTCCGGAGAGCGGCGCCGGCGGGCTGCGCCGCCGCCAGTAAGCTTGCCAAGGAGATCGTCGCCAGACCGAGCAAACACCTAGTCATCGCCATGGCCTCGCTTGGTGCGGGTGCATTTTGAGCGGGATTTAAAGCTCGCGTCTGCCTGGGCGCAACTGCCGTTTTGTGCGAATGCGACGGCCATTGGATAACCCATTACACCCGGAAAACCATAAGGACGGTCGCGGCGACCGAGGCGCACCCGAACACCGGAGCTTCGAAGTTCGCACGGGTGGGAAATTCGCACCGGTGGTTCGCCCTTTGCGGTTGATCTGCCCCGATCGAAACGGATAAATTGTTCCGCTGCAAGGGTTTTCAACTGTTGGCTCGACTTCAGGGTAATCCCCCGGATGCCGTTTTCGACATCGCGCCGCCGAGCGGACAGCCGCGTCGGCACCCTCGCTACACATTTTCCGCCAGTTTCCTTCCGGCGGCAAACGCCGGCCGTGCGGCTCGGCGGTATTCCATTGCCAGCCGGCCACAATGCCGGCTCCGGATATAAATCCTCCTGGTCGGGAGCAACGATATGAACGGAAAGATCGCCGCCGTCCTGTTGTCGGGTTTGCTGGTCGCCTGCGTGCAGACGCCGCCGCCCGCTCCGCCTCCGCCGCCCGGCCCGCCACCGGCTCCGGAGCCCGCTTCGGCCCCCCCGCCAGCCACCGCCGCTCCGCCGGTTCTGGCCGAGGCGGTTCGCGAGCAGCGTATCGTCGATATCCGCGGCGCCGGCTGCGAGCCGCTCATGGCGCTGGATCGCGAGGATCAAATCGCGGCGGCGATGTTCTATATCGGCTACGAGGCGTCGCGTTTCGGGTCGCGAACGATCAACGTCGGCAAGATTCCAAACATCGCCAGGCTGGCTCTCGCTTACTGCCAGGCCCATCCCGATCGTCCCGTGTCCGAGGCGTTTCAGCAGGCCTACCGCTACGGCCGGGAGTGATCCGGGACGTTGCCTGATCCGGTCTGCGTCGGCTGCGCTGACCGGCAGCCCGTAACCGAGGCGGACATTGATAGGCGGGTGGGCGCGCGACGCGAAACCCGCCGTTATGCCCGCCGAATAACCTGTGGGTACGCCTTCCCTGCCCTACCCCACCGAGGCGCCTGAAATCGAGCCGGATTTACATCCGCTGCCCAGATAGAGCCGCCGCGATCGCCTGCCGGAACTGCGCCCTTGTAAATGGCTTTCCCAACACCGGATTGCCGTTCAGTTCCGGCGGTATACCCGAAGCGCCGTATCCGGTGCTGAGGATAAAGGGGATGCGACGCTCGCGAAGCATATGCGCTATCGATAGGGCCGAAATGCCGGCAAGGTTTATATCGAGTACCGCGAAGTCGAACACAGCGGTTTCGGCCACGCTGCGCGCTTCGGCAAACCGCGCTGCCGAAGCGACAACCTCACAGCCCAGCTCAAGAAGCATATCTTCGATCAAAAGAGCGATGGTCCCTTCGTCCTCGACGACCAGCGCTTTCAAACCCGTAAACGCGTTCATGCCGTTGCATGCCCGGCGAGAGGGATGCTGATCCGACACTGCACACCGTCGGGATCAAACACCAGATCGAATTCGCCGTCCAGATCGCGCTCGATGCACCGTTCCATGAGCCGGCTGCCAAAGCCGCGCCGCTTCGGCGGCACGACCGGAGGGCCATCGCGCTCCTGCCATACCATTTCCAAAATCGGCCAGACCCGCTCGTCGCGCACGCTCCAGCCGATCGTCAGCGATCCTTCCGTTGTGCACAACGCGCCATACTTCGCGGCGTTGGTCGAAAGCTCGTTAAGAGCCATGCTGATGCTCACCGCCATCCGCGGATCGAGTTTGACCGACGGCCCGCCGATCCTTATTCGATCGGCCGCATCGTCGGCCAACGGAGCGATCACTTCGCGCACGATGGTTTCAACAGGCGCGTGGCCCCAGTGCTGCTTCGTCAGCAGATCGTGGACCCGGGAAAGACTGAGAAGCCGGGTCTCAAAGTCGCCGACAAACTGTTCAATGTCGTTTGTATGCCGCGCCGTCTGGGTCGCGAGCGATTGCACGGTCGCCAGCGTGTTTTTGACCCGGTGGTTCAATTCGTCGATGAGTACCTTCTGTCGATTTTCGGCCTTCTTGCGTTCGGTGATGTCCACCAGCATGTTGATGGCGCCGATCAGCTTTCCATCGGCGTCGCGCAGCGGCGTCGGATAGGGTATGAACGGCACCCGCGTCCCATCGGGCCGCTCCGCCACTGCCTCCACCCCGCGTACCGGCCGGTTTTCCCGCAACGCTATCGCATGTAGGCACTGGTCGTCCGGCAGCGGCGTACCGTCGGGCAGATAGAGGCGCCAGGTGACGCACCACAAATCGCCCAGCTGCGGTGTGCGGCCGGCCAGTTCGACCGCGGCTTTGTTGTAGAAGGTGATCCTGCCTTCCGCATCCGTCGTATAGAGGGCCGCCGGGAGTGCTTCGAGCAGCTCGCGCATGTGGCGCTCGCTTTCGCGGACTTGGTCTTCGAGGCGTTTGGCTCCGGTGACATCCTGGATCACTCGTACACCATACCGGAAGCGTCCGGTCTCATCCCGGACCGATGAGCTGAATACATCAAGATGCGCAAGTGTCCCGTCGGGCCTGATTGATCGTTTGCGGATCGAGTAATTGTCGAATTCCCCGCTGATCTGTCGCCCATAAAGACTCATGTCCTCATCGCGATCCGCTTCGTGTGTGTACTCGTTGAATGACATACCGAGGAGTTGTTCGCGCGAGCGGCCGAGGATTTTACAAAGTGCGTCGTTCACCCGAAGCAGACGACCGCTTTCATCGGCCTCGGCGATGCCGATGGTAACGGCTTCGTACGTTGCCGCCAGCCGTTCCTCACTGTCGCGTCGGGCAATTTGGGCATTGCGTAAGTCGGTAACATCGGTTGTGGAGCACCGAGTGTTCACAAATCTGCCGTTTTCAAAACGACTGTTCGAGGTGATGACGACATGCCTGATGCAACCGTTTTTGGTTCGCAGCCGTGCCGGGAAGCGCTCAAGGTTGTCGCCGCGCGACAAACGGTGCAGAATCTCGCCGATTATCGGGGCATCGGCGTGAAATTCGGCGATGTGCCTCCCGATATACTCCTCCGCATTGTACCCGAGGAGCGCGAGTTCGGCGTTATTTGCCCGGAGAATGATACCTTCGGCGCTGACAATGTGGAGAGGAGTCGCGTTATTCTCAAAGAAGTCGTCGAGGTCGCTGCTTTTCCGGCGTACCTCTTCCTCCAATTCCTTACGTGCCGTGATGTCCTGTAAACAGTTGATCGCCCCTTGTACACGGCCCCGGTAATCGCGCAGCGGGCGAATATTGACAAGCGCGACAATACGCGATCCGTCAGCCCGTTCGATAATGACTTCGTCGTTTCGAAACGTGGTTCCGTCCCTGATAGCGATCGCCATCGGGCACTCGGCGTGCGGCAGCGGCGTTCCATCCGGAAAAAACAGGCGATAGGAACCGCAATAGCGAACCGAGCCTTCGTCCAAATCGGGAGCGCGCCCCCAAAGCGCTGCCGCCTCGCTGTTGTAGCGGACCAGCCGGCCATCCCGGTCGCATACATAGACGGCTCCGGGGATCGCATCGAGCGCGCTTGGCGCCGCCGTTACGAGGGCTTCGTATTCGGTCAGCGTGCGGGCGGTTGCCGGGAATTCCTGGACGCTCGACATGGTGCGATCCTACATGCACGCCCGATCACGGTGCCGCTGGCAGGCCCGCAATGCTTGTCGCATGGTGACGGCGCCGAACCATCCCAGAGTCCGGGACCCTGCAAACGCGGCGGCCGCATCCGGGGTTCCCAGATCCCGATATGAGCCCCTGCCCTCGCCACCGCCGCGCCGGCCCGGCACGGTGGACCGGAAAACGCATGTAAGGCCGGTACAACGCCGGTAGGTTGATTGAACCGGTTCGCGGCCGATCTCTCGCCGACTCTGGGCTTGCCGCGGGCGATGTTCGGCCCGCCGCCGCGGCCTCTACACGTCCAAGTCGCGGGCGAAACGGGCGTTCTTCTGGATGTAGTCGAAGCGCAGCTCGGGGCGGCGGCCCATCAGCGTGTCGACCAGCTTGGCGGTGCGCGCGATTCCTTCGTCGGATGTTTCGATGGCGGCCGGGTCGGTAAGCGTCGAATGGGAGCGGGTCGGCAACGTCACGCGCAGCAGCGTGCGCGTCGCCGGGTCCATCGTCGTCGCCTTCAAATAGCGCGCCGGCATTTCCCCCAATCCCTTGAAACGGCTGATCTCCACCTGGCCGCGGCCGCGGAACGCGGTGGCGAGCAGCTCCTCGCGATGGGCATCGTCGCGGGCATACAGCGTCAGCTCCCCCTGGCTCATGCGGTAAAGCGGCGGCAGCGCCAGGAACAGATGCCCGCCATCGACGAGATCGGGCATCTCGCGAAAGAAAAACGTCATCAAAAGCGACGCGATATGCGCGCCGTCAACATCGGCGTCGGTCATGATGATGACGCGCTCGTAGCGCAGCGCCTCCTCGCGGTACTGCTTGCCGGTGCCGCAGCCGAGCGCCAGCACGATATCGCTCAGTTCCTGGTTGGCGCGCATCTTGTCGGCCGAGGCGCTCGCGACATTCAGGATCTTGCCGCGCAGCGGCAGGATTGCCTGCGTCTCGCGGTCGCGCGCCTGTTTCGCCGAACCGCCGGCGCTGTCGCCCTCGACCAGAAAAATTTCGGTACCGGCGGCGATGTCGCGCGTGCAGTCGGCGAGTTTGCCGGGGAGCCGCAATTTGCGCGTCGCGCTCTTGCGCGACATTTCCTTCTGCTGCCGGCGGCGCTGGCGCTCGTCGGCCCGCTCGACGATGCGGTCGAGCAGCAATCGGCTGGTCGCCGGGTCGGCGCCGAGCCAATGGTCGAAATGGTCGCGCACCGCGTTCTCGACCAGCCGCGTCGCCTCGGCCGAGGCGAGCCGTTCCTTGGTCTGCCCTTGGAATTGCGGGTTGCGCAGAAATACCGACAGCAGCGTGGCCGCGCCGCTGCCGACATCGTCCCAGGTTGCGTGCGCGATGCGGCGATTGCCGGTCAGCTCGGCATAGGCGCGAATACCGCGCAGCAGCGCGTTGCGCAGCCCCGCCTCATGCGTCCCGCCTTCCGGGGTCGGGATCGTGTTGCAATACGAATGGCAGAACCCGTCCTCCTCGTCCTCGGCCCAGACGATCGCCCATTCGACGCTGCCGGCGCCGCCGTCCTCCCCGGCGCCGTTGCCGCTGTCCGGGAGTCCCGCCTGCCCGATGAACGGCCGCGGCGTCAACAGGTCGCGCCCGGCCAGGGTCGCCGTCAGATAATCGCCGAGGCCGCCGGGAAAATGGAGCCGGGCTTCGCGCGGCACGTCGTCGGGAAGCGTTAGCGACGGGTCGGCGCGCCAGCGGATCTCGACGCCGCGGAACAGATACGCCTTCGAGCGCGCCATCCGGTAGAGGAGCGCCGGCCGGAACGCGGCCTCGGAAAAGATCTCCGGGTCGGGATGAAAGCTCAGCGTCGTGCCGCGCCGGTTTTGCACCGGTCCGCAATCCTCGACCGGCCCCTCGGGTACGCCGCTTCTGTAGCGCTGCCGCCACAGCCGCCGATCGCGCGCCACCTCGACCGCGAGCCCGTCCGACAGCGCGTTGACAACCGACACCCCGACGCCGTGCAGCCCGCCCGAGGTCTTGTAGGCATTGCCGCCGAACTTGCCGCCGGAATGCAGCGTCGTCAGAATGACTTCGAGCGCCGACTTGTCGGGAAAGCGCGGGTGCGGATCGACCGGGATGCCGCGGCCGTTGTCGCGCACGGTGATCCACCCGTCGCGGTCGAGCTCCAGCTCGATGCGCGTCGCGAAGCCGGCGACCGCCTCGTCCATTGCGTTGTCGAGCGCCTCTGCGGCAAGATGGTGCAGCGCCCGTTCGTCGGTGCCGCCGACATACATGCCGGGACGGCGGCGCACCGGCTCCAGGCCCTCGAGTACCTCGATGTCCTTGGCGGAATAGCTGTCGGCCGCCTTCTCCGCCTTCCCCGATCCGGGTTGATCGAACAGATCCGCCATGTCGCTCAATTGTTAATTGGCTCTATCATACACTATCGCTTTGCCAAGGCAAGCACATCCAGTGAGAACATTACCGAAACCCAACAATATATAGAAAATTTGGAGGTGCGTCAACCTAGCCGATCGGAGCAATGGAACTGAACCGCCCCGGTGGGATTTATGACATATGGGGTTTCTGACATCATGATGATGACGAACGAGCGCAAGATCTGGGAGGCGGCGCTGCTCCTGGTTCGACGCCACGGCAACGACGCGGTGACGATCGCGGAACGCGAGGCGGAGCGGCTGCGCGGCGACGACGATGAGCTGACCTGCGTCGTCTGGTGCTGGATCGCGCGCTCGACCGCCGAATTGCTGCGCCCGGTACCGGTCGCCGGCGAGCGCATTCATTAACCGCGCCGCCCCGCAACGACCCCGCCCCGCTCAGACCATCTTCACCTCAGGGTCGCCGCGCACGATATAAGGCCTGATCTACCGAATTCGCGAGGGATCATGGCAGAGGGTTTTTTCGGCCGCCGTGGCGGGCACGGCCAGTCTTCAACGGACGCCGCTCGATCGAATTTCGAATTCGCGCTCAGCGACGAGGAATGGCGCCGCCGACTCACCCCCGAGCAATACCGCGTGCTTCGCGAGCACGGCACCGAGCGCGCCGGCACCAGCCCGCTCGACAAAACCTACGACCCGGGCGTCTATCATTGCGCCGGGTGCGGTCAGCCGCTGTTCGCGGCGGCTACCAAATTCAACAGCCGCAGCGGCTGGCCGAGCTTTTTCGCGCCTCTCGCAGAGGCCGTCGAAACCCAGACCGATCGCAGCCATTTCATGACCCGCACCGAGGTGCATTGCCGCCGCTGCGGCGGCCATCTGGGCCATGTGTTCGACGACGGCCCGCAACCGACCGGCCTGCGCTATTGCATGAACGGCGCCTCGCTCGATTTCCATCCCGGGGAGACAGCGCCGCCTTCGTCGGCCGTGCCCGACAAGGAGTAGTCCGGCACAGCCGAGGGCGCGCGCGGCGAAGAGCCGATCGGTCAGAAGACAATCCCGGTTTCGATCAGGCCGCGCACCTGCGTCTGCGCGTTGCCGTTCTTGCCGAACGCGGCGCCGTCGGAAATGTCGAAGGCATGCGTGACCGACGCCTCGCCGCGGATGAACCAGATTCCGAGCTGATAGGTCGGCGTCAGGGTCAGCGAACCGGCCGAACTGCCGGCGCCGTAAAGGACATTGCCCGATCCGCTGGACGCGATGTATTCGGCGCGTCCGGCGATGCTTACATTATCGTTGATCTTGTAGCTCGCCAGAATGGCGCCGCCGTAAGTCTGCGCGCCGACGATGCCGAGGCTCGCGATATTCGGCACGTCGGTGTATTGGAAATAGGGCGTGATCGTCCATGGCTCGGAATTGTAGGTATAGATCAGATTGACGATGCGGCTGTTGTTCTGCGGCGGCGGCGTCACGAATGAAGACCGCGAGACCGATTTATACGATCCGCCGGCCGCCACCGAGATCGTGTTCGCCTTGTCCAAAGAGTAGCTGGCGAGACCCGATATCCAGTTGTAGTTGTTCGAGTAGAACCCGTCGTTCAATGACAGTGAGACGGTCAGCGGCCCCGAGCTGTAATTGCCCTGGATGCCGCGTGAGATCGCCGGCTCCTGGTTCCACAACAGCCCGCGTTCGATATTCATGTTCTGGAACGTAAAGACGTATTCGGCGCCGATCAGGGTCGGCAACTTGCCGACTTGCATTGAAACTTCGTCGGTCAGGACAAACTTGCCGAAGGCCATCGGGACCGGCCCGAATGTATCGCCGGTAATCTTGTTGATGTGAAAGTACTTCGCGCCCAGCGCCGGAAACGAATAACCGCCGGCCATCGCGAAAAACTGCAGCGGCCCCTCGTTGTTCTGCAGCCACACGAGGGCGCTCGGGAAATCGCCGGTCACCGTGTTGTTGCCGGGCACCTTCTGGCTCTGGACCAGCCCCATCGCGCTGATCGCCCCACCGAAATAGACCTTTCCGAGCGGGAAGCCGGTATCGAGGTTGACCGGATCCGGGTTCGCGATCAGCGGCCCGGGCATGACGGGGGTGCTCAGCGACAAAGCCGGGGCCTCCTCGGCCTTGGGTTCGTTTGTCCCCGATGCCGGCGCGGCGAGGTTCGGCTCCGGGGCAACCGCTTGCGCCAATGCCGTCGCGGCGGCGCCGATCTGCCAAGCCGTCGCCGCGAGCAGCGACGCGGCGCTGGCTGCGAGTTGCGTTCTCGATCTCTGCTTCATGTTCTCCCCTAATCTCCGGAGCGACAACTCGCGTCACCGGCGCCATATTGCATCGCATTAAAACGTCTGGTTGATAACGGCGGCAAAACGGGGCTGTCGCGGACTGCCGTCATCCGTGCTTAACGCCCCCGTTACCCGGTCAAAACCGGGCAGGTTTGCCGGTTTGCCGCGGGGCCGATCGCATCACCGCCGACCCCGCACCGCGTCGCGGCCTCCTACTGGACAACCTCGCCATGGATTGCGAGATCGAGGCCCTCGCGTTCGGTATCGGCGTCGACGCGCAAGCCGATCACGACGTCGATAACCTTCAGCAGGATCAGGCTGGCGATCGCGCAATACAGCGCGACGACGATGATCCCGTAAGCCTGGATGACGACCTGGTACCAGTTGCCGTCGATCAGCCCCGATTTTCCGTCGCCGCCGATCGCGGCGACCGCGAACACGCCGGTCAGCAGCGCCCCGACCATGCCGCCGACGCCGTGCACGCCGAACGCGTCGAGACTGTCATCGTAGCCGAGCGTGTTTTTCAGCCACGTCGCGCCCCAATAGCAGGCCGCCCCGGCGGCGACGCCGATGATCAGCGCGCCGCGCGGATCGACAAAGCCGGAAGCCGGGGTGATCGCGACGAGACCGCCGACCGCGCCGGAGATGATGCCGAGCACGCTCGGCTTGCCGCGCGGCATGGTCCACTCGATCAGCATCCAGGTCAGCGCCGCCGCGGCCGTGGCGATCTGCGTCACCGCCATCGCCATCCCGGCATTGCCGTTGGCCGCGACCGCGGACCCGGCGTTGAACCCGAACCAGCCGACCCACAACAGCGAGGCGCCGATCAGGCTCAGCACGAGATTGTGCGGCGGCATCGGCTCCTGCCGATAGCCGCGCCGTTTGCCGAGCACCAGCGCCGCCATCAGCCCGGCGACCCCGGCGTTGATGTGCACCACCGTGCCGCCGGCGAAATCGAGAATGCCGGCGCTCGAGAGAAACCCGTCCGGTCCCCAGACCCAATGCGCGATCGGCGCGTAAACCAGCACCGACCACAGGCCGATAAACCACATCAGCGCCGAAAACTTCATGCGGTCGGCAAGGGCGCCGCAGATCAGCGCCGGGGTGATGATCGCAAACGTCATCTGAAACATCATGTAGACCGATTCGGGGATCGTCTTTGCGAGGTCGTTGACCGCGCCGACCCCCATGCCGACCAGCATCAGCCGGCTCAGCCCGCCGAAGAACGGGGTTTCCGGAGTAAAGGCGACGCTGTAGCCGATCACCATCCACAGCACGGTCACCAGACAGGTGATCGCGAAGCTCTGCATCACGGTGGCGAGCACATTCATCTTGCGCACCATGCCGCCGTAAAACAGCGCCAGCCCCGGGATCGTCATCATCAAGACGAGCGCGGTCGAGGTCAGCATCCAGGCGGTGTCGCCGGTATCGAGCTTGACCGCCTCGGCGGCAGCGGCGGCGGGAGCCGGGGATGACGCGGTCTGCGCCAACGCGGCGGCGGTCAGCGACAACAGTGCGGCGCCCACCAGCGCCGGCTTTCCATGGCGACGAAGCACTCTCATCTCGTACTCTCCGCATCCAGCGAGGCATTGACGCGATCCGCGACCACCATGGCGCGGCGAACTCGCGAGACGGGAACCAAGAATCGTGCCAAGTCGCTTGCCGCCGGAGGCGCAGCGCGAAATCCAGTCCGAGCCGCCAAGGATCGAGGCCGACGCGCACCGCGTCCGCTGGCGACTTAGGCTGAGTTCCGACCCTGTCGTTCCCGTCCGCGCGGCGCGGTCCATGAACCCGGAAACCAGGAACACGGGCCTCGAAACTCGGTGGCGGCAAACGGCGCCTCGCGTGAGCCAGGCGGTTGGCTAAAAAATCGGCAGATTCTTGCCGCATCGGGCGGCACGGGAAGAGACCGTTAAGACAGAGCGTCACTGGGGAACGCCCGAAGGGCATGTCTCGAAGGACGCACGGCCGCACTCCAGCCGCATCGACTGCCGCAAAGCCGGCGCCCCCCGTTGACAATCGGCCGAACCGCTTCGAGACTGCGCCGGTGGAAACAATCCGTTCCCTCATGCGACGGCATCGATGCAAGGGAGTGACGCCATGCCTGACCTGACCGGCGGCTGCCTTTGCGGCCGGGTCCGCTACATGGCGAGCGGCGAGCCCGCGTTCAGCGGTCTGTGCCATTGCCGCAACTGCCAGCGCTATACCGGGTCCGCGTTCGAACCCGTCCTCGCGTTCCCGTCGACCGCGGTAAACATCCAGGGCGAATTGAAGACCTACCACGATACCGGCGATTCCGGAGGGCAGGTCCGCCGCCGGTTCTGCCCGAATTGCGGCTCCGGGATCGTCGCCGAGGTTGACATCCTGCCGGGGATGTCGCTCGTGCTGG
>JBFXDF010000106.1:0-12609 GCA_050181375.1 Alphaproteobacteria bacterium | reverse complement strand
TCGATCAGAAAACTGGCATGCCCGAGATATGTAATAGCGGCGGCCTTCTCGTCCGCGCTCACCCGCCACATTCTTGCGCCGCCCTCGGCGACAACCCCGGTACAAGCCGCCCAGGCCGATGCGGAGAACAAGGGCGCGAGCAGAGCGAAGGCAACAGAACAAGTTAACGCAAAGGCCGCAAAGCACCCGCAAAGGTCGCGAAGGGACCAGATTCCTTGGCGTCCTTCGCGCATCCCTGGCGTCCTTTGCGTTCGATAATCTTCGTTCTTACTACAGCACCACCTCGACCAGATACGGCCCCGGCGTCGCCAGTCCTTCGGCAAACCGCCGGTTGAACCCGTCCATGTCCGTGACCCGCGCCCCCGGTACGCCGAGGCTCTTTGCCAGACCGACCCAGTCGATGTCCGGGCTGCCCAAGTCCAGCATATCCAACGCCTTGCGCCCGGGATTGCCGGCCCCGACATTGGCCAGTTCGCCGCGCAATATCTGGTAGGTCCGGTTCGAGAACAGCACCGTCGTCACGTCCAGCCCCTCGCGCGCCTGCGTCCACAGCGCCTGCACCGTGTACATCGCGCTGCCGTCGGCCTGGAGGCCCACGACCTTGCGGTCGGGGCAGGCCACCGCCGCGCCCGTGGCCAGCGGCGGCCCCAGCCCGATCGATCCCCCCATGTTCGACAGCCAGTCATGCGGGTTGGCGGCCTTGGTCGGCGCGAAAAACCCTCGCCCGGTCGTCACCGCCTCGTCGGCGACAACAGCGTTCTCGGGCAGGAGCGCTCCGATCGAGGCGCCCAGCGCCTCCGACGTGATCGCGCCCGTCGCCGGGGCCGGGCGCGGATCGTTAACGGCCGGCGTCGGCGTGCCGCGCGCTCCGACCGCCTCCTCCAGCATCTCCAGCGCCGCGATCAAGTCCTCGTCGGGTCGCGCCAGCACGTGCCCCTCGCATCCCTCCGGCGTCAGCAGGCTCGGCTTGTCGGGATAGGCAAAAAACGCGACCGGCATCTTCGATCCCACCAGGATCACGTGCTTCAACCCCGCGAGCACCTTCAGCGCCTGATCGACGACATACGGGATGCGCTCGACCGACACCCTGCCCCGCCCGCGCTGCGTCCTCGCGTTCGACCCCTGCGCGATCAGCCGCGCGCCGGTCTTCGCCGCGATCCGGCCGGCCAGCGCCAACCCGTCCTCGCGCACGGCGCGCCCGGTGACCAGGATCAGCGAAGGCTCGCCGGAGCGCAGCACGCGCGCCGCCGCCTCAGCCGCTTCGGGCGACGGCGCCTTCGGCTTGGCGGGCGGCGGCACCGCGACCGGCCCCGATCCCTCGTTCCACGCCGTATCGGCGGGCAATATCAGCGTCGCGATCTGCCCCGGCGGCCTGCGCGCCTGCGCAATCGCCTCGGCCCCATCGGCGGCGATGCCCATCGCATGCGGAGAAGTCTTGACCCAATGCGACGACGGCCGTGCCAGCCCCTCGATATCCGAGGTCAACGGCGCGTCGTATTGCCGGTGATAGGTGGCGTGGTCGCCGACGATATTGACCATGCCCGAGGCGGCCTTGTTGGCGTTGTGGATATTGGCGAGGCCGTTGGCCAGCCCCGGTCCGAGATGCAGGAGCGTGGCGGCCGGGTTGTCGGTCATCCGGTAATAGCCGTCGGCCATCCCGGTCACGACCCCCTCGAACAGGCCCAGGACGCAGCGCATCCCCTCGACCCGGTCGAGCGCGGCGACGAAATGCATCTCCGAGGTGCCGGGATTGGCGAAACATACATCGACCCCGCCCCCGACCAAGGTCCGCACCAAACTCTCCGCCCCGTTCATCCCCGCCTCTCCCGCGCATCGCCGCACCGAGGCGCATCCTGCCGGGCAGGGGCAGAAGGGGCAAGCGGCGGCTGTGCCCCCCATCACATGCCGAGAAGCGCCGCGAGTTTGCCGCGCACGTCCTCCAGCACCGGATCCGGCACCCTGCCGGCGAAAACGATCGGCCGGGCGCGCAGGTCGATGCTGCGTACATGACCGGTCAGAACCTCGCCGGCAACCGGCAACCCTGGCGGCAGGACGACACTGAGCCCGAAGGGCCGCACCCGCGAGGTGATCGGACAGACGATGGCAAATTCGGCGGCCCGGTTGAACTCGCCCGGCGATACGACGAGCGCCGGACGACGGCCGCTCTGTTCGCGTCCGACGCGGGGATCGAAGTCGGTCCACACCAGATCGCCGGCCTGCGGGATATGCGGCATCGCGCTATTCGTCGACGATTTCGCGCCCGATATCCGGCCCCCAGTCGAACGCCTCGCGCATCGCCTCCGGCGTTACCCCTTCCAACAGCTCCGCAAGCACATAGCGCGGCCGCGCCGGCGTGATCACGATCCTGTCGCCGTCCGCCGCAAGCTCGACCCGCACGCCGGCACGCAGCCCCGCCTGCGCCGCCAACTCTTTCGGAATGCGCAACCCCAGACTGTTGCCCCATCGGGCGAGTTGCACTTGCATCGGCCGCTCCGCTAACTGAGGGATATACCTAAGATATCCGAGGCAGCCGGCAAGAGGCTCGATCGAGCGGTTCGGCGAACCGGCACCGCCCGACACCGCGCAACTGGTCCGCGCCAAGCTCCACGCCTTATTCACGATCTGACACGGCGGGTCGGCAGAGCGGGCGCTCGAAGGAGCGCCCTTCTACGGCGCCAAAGGCGGTGTCGCGAGGAGACGCACGGCGCTGTCCAACCCAGGTACGAGCTGCCCGCGAGACGGCTCAATTATAGACCGGCTGAGTGCCCGGAGCCGGGGAGTAGCCGAAGCTGCCGCGCTGCAGGATCGCGTCGCGGCCGCCGAACGCCGCGATGCGCGCCCGCTGGTCGGCTTTCGCCAGCGCGTCGGCGACTTCGGGATCGACAACCCGGCGCAGCGCCGACTCGCAATCGGCGACGAGTCCCCGGTGTCCATCCTCGCGCGCCAGATCGCGGGTTTCCTGCGGATCGCTCTCCAGATCGAACAATTGCGGCGGCATCCCCACGTAGTAAACGAACTTGTACGGACCCTTGCGGATCATAAAGGCGCCGGTCGCGGCGCCGGTAGCGTGGTATTCCGACAGGATCGTGCGCCGCCGTGCCGTACCCCGCGCCACCTCGAACAGCGAGTCGCCCGGCAGGTCGCGGTCGTCGGGATGCGGCGCGAGACCGGCGCCGGCGACAACAGTCGGAAACGCATCGACCAGCGACACCGGCTCGCGGCAAACAAAGCCTTGCGGCACACCGGGACCGGCAAGGATCATCGGCACCCCCGCCGCCTCCTCGTACATCGTCGATTTGCCCCACAGCCGCCTTGTGCCGAGATTGTCGCCGTGGTCGCTGGAATACAGCACCCGAGTGGTCTCGGCGAGACCGGTCGCCTGCAGCGCGCCCATCAGCTTGCCGACGTTGTCGTCGACAAAGCTGACGAGGCCGAAATACGCGGCCAGCGCCCGCCGCAGTTTCACGGCGTCAAATGAACGGTCATAGACTTGGCAATTGCGGATCGCCGCAATGTAGGGATGGTCGGGCTGCCGGTCGGCGGTCTCGTAAAGCGCCGGCAGCGGCACCTTGTCCTCCGGATACAAGTCGTACCATTCCGGCCGCGCGATCAGCGGAAAATGCGGACATACGAGCGAGACGAACAGCACCCACGGCTTCTCGCCGCGAGAGCGGGCCTTTGCTTTCAACCAGTCGATCGCCGCCGCGGTGATCCGGTCGTCATATTGCTGATACGTCGAGTCGCCGCGCCCGGCGTCGTTCGCCAGACGCAGCGCGGCGCGCCGCTCGGGGAGCGGATCGCGCAGCCAGCCAAGCGGATCGCCGATCCCGTCGACGACATGCAGCGGCATGACCTCTTCGGTGAAGCCGTTGTCGTCGTCGCCGCTGCGGTAATGCAGCTTGCCGATCGATACGGCCTCGTGCCCGGCTTCCTTCAGCCGGTGCCCCCAGGACGGCACGCTGCCGTCATACGGGATGCCGTTATCCCAAAACCGGATTTGATGGACATAGCGCCCGGTCGCCAGCGCCGCCCGCGCCGGCACGCAAATCGGCGAATTGGTATAGGCGTCGGAAAACCGCACCCCCGACGCCGCGAGCCGGTCGAGGTTCGGCGTCCGTATCATCGGATGCCCGGCGCACCCGAGCACCCGCTTGTTGTGCTCGTCGGACAGAATGAACAGGAGATTGGCTGGCTGCATCGTCACCTCGGCACCGGGCGCCGCGATTGGCTCTCGGGCGGCACCATAGCCCAATTTTCGGCCGGGGAGTGTTTCGATCGGCTTTCCCGGCCCCCGTCGGCCCCTTTCTCCGCAAGCTGGGAGAGAGGGAGTTGCGGCGTCGTTCGGTACGACTTCCGACGCTGCTCGCACGGCATGGCAGCCAGGTCCCCTCCCCCCGCGTACGGGGAGAGGGACAGGATGAGGGGCTGCAGACACGCGCGCTGCCCACAGCGGGTGACAGTTTCGCGCGTTCAGGACACAATCGCGTCCGGCGATCCACAACGGAGACCGCGATGAACGACGCAACGCTGCCGCGTCCCACCGATATCGGCATCGTCGAGGACCGGTTTTTCACGATCCGCGACTTTCCTCTGGCGAACGGCGCCGTGCTGCCCGAGGCGACGATCGCCTTCGAGACCTACGGCACCCTCGCCCCGCACGGCCGCAACGCGGTGCTGGTCACACACGGCTTTACCGGCAGCCACCACGCGGCCGGGCGCAACCCCGCCAACGGCAACCAGCCTGGCAGCTGGGACGGGCTGATCGGACCGGGCAAGCCAATCGACACCGATCGCCTGTTCGTCGTAGCCAGCAACATGCTGGGTTCGTCCTACGGCTCGACCAACGCGACCAGCATCGACCCAACGACCGGACGACCCTACGGACCCGATTTCCCGGCGATCACGATCTCCGACATCGTCGCGGCGCAGAAGCAATTGCTGCAATCCCTCGGGGTCGAGCATCTGGTCGCGGTGGCCGGACCGTCTTATGGCGGCTACCAGTCGTTTCAGTGGGCCGTCGCGTATCCCGATTTCATGGATGCGGTTGTGCCGGTCAACACCGCGCCGTGGGCCTCGGTCAACACCGACAGGCAGCTCGCCGAGGTCACCGCGCGGCTCGAAGCCGATCCGAATTGGCAGGGTGGGCGTTATCACGGCACGGGACGCGGCCCGGTCGCGACCTTGACGCAAATCCGCATCGATACGCTGACCCGCTACGGTACCGCCGCCAACCTCGCGCGGCAGTACCCGGACCCGGCCCGGGCCGAGGCGGTCTTGCGCGAGATGGCGGAAAAATGGGCGCGCAACTGGGATGCGCACTCGCTGATCATCCTGCGCCGCGCCCTGCTCGGCTGGGATACGCGGCCCGATTTCGCGCGGGTCAAGGCGAAGGTGCTCTACGTCCTATGCCGCAGCGACCCGCTGTTCCCGCCGAAGATCGCCCCGGCGGTGATCGACGCGCTCAAGGCGACCGGGGTTGAGGCGCGCTATTTCGAGATCGACAGCGATCTCGGCCACTCGTCGAGCGGCCCCGAGCACGCCAAATGGTCGCCGGTACTGCGCGAGCTCCTGGAACCGCTGATCGCCCGCGCCGCTTAGAGCCTGACGTTTATCGGGTCTCTGCGCAGGCAGGGACCTATAGGGCGACCGCTCGATCGTTGGCGCAAGGGGTCCCTGCCTGCGCAGGGACCCGATACTTCGCAAATTTTAGCAACTCCTGACGCTTTGCCGCAACGGCTACTCCGCTTAGAGCGCCTGCCAAAATCCAGTTTGGCGGACCGTGATCCGGGGATTTGCTGAAGACCGCCGCGGTTTTAGCAGGTACTCATAGCGGCGCCGTATCCGCGTCACGTCGCCCGCGCCGCGTTGCGTGTCCCAGGTGGCGCCAAGCTCCGTCTTGGCATACGCTACGTGGCTTAAAAAATCGGAACGGGCGAAGGCAGGCGGGACAGGTCTCTTTCCCGTCCTTCTCGCGGCCAAGGCGCCCGTCCGTTATCGCGGGAGGAAAGCGGATGGCGACGAGGGCTCCGTTTTTGCGGTCGCGCTTCGGCGGCTACTATCATCGCGACGTACCGGCGGAAGATACCGAGCTGACCCATATCGGCCCGGATACCCCGTGCGGCGAATACATGCGCCGGTTTTGGCAACCGGTCTGTTTCAGCCACGAGTTGCGCGACCTGCCGCTCAAGGTGCGCCTGTTCGGCGAGGATCTCGTCGCGTTCCGCGACCGCGGCGGCGCGGTCGGTCTGCTCGAACTGCATTGTCCGCATCGCGGCACCTCGCTCGAATTCGGCCTGATCGGCGAGCGCGGTATCCGCTGCTGCTACCACGGATGGCTGTTCGACATCGACGGCACGATCCTGGAAACCCCCGCCGAAGGCGCGGATGCCACGCTCAAGGACCGTCTGTTTCACGG
This sequence comes from Alphaproteobacteria bacterium, assembly GCA_050181375.1. Classification (GTDB taxonomy): domain Bacteria; phylum Pseudomonadota; class Alphaproteobacteria; order ATCC43930; family CGMCC-115725; genus DATARH01. The sequence goes on along the minus strand of JBFXDF010000106.1, from coordinate 6,194 downwards.
CGCCTATCCGACGCACGAGGCGCACGGAATGGTGTTCGCCTATCTCGGACCGCCCGAGCTGAAACCGCCGTTCCCGACCTATGACTGCCTGATCCGGCCGGGTTATCGGGTCATTCCCGGCCGCAAGTACTTCTATCCGTGCAACTGGATGCAGATCCAGGAAAACACGATGGACCCGACGCACACGGCGTTTCTGCACACGATTGTCAGCGGCGCGGTCTTTACCGAGGAATTCGGCGTCCTGCCCGAACTCGATTTTCTCGAAACGCCGATCGGCTCGATCTATGTCGCGACGCGGCGGGTCGGCGATAATGTCTGGGCCCGCATGGTCGAGGTTGTGCTGCCTAATTTGCAGCAGGTCGCGCCGATCTGGGAGACCGGACGCGAGGAGCGCGGCTTCAGCGGTCCGATGATGAGCCGCTGGCTGGTGCCGGTCGACGACACGCACACGATGTTCATCGAGTTGCGGCACATTGCCGACGAGGCGGGCGTGACGCCGGACTGGTGGGCCGACCCCGAGCAAATGCTGCCCGGCCAGTTGGCCGCCGATACCTATGAGGAAGGCCAGCGTCATCCGGCCGATTACGAGGCACAGGTGTCGCAACGCCCGATCGCGATCCACGGGCTCGAACACCTCGTCGCATCCGACCGCGGCGTGACGATATTCCGCAACCAGGTGCGACGCGGCATCCGCGCCGTGCGCGAGGGGCGCGACCCCGAGGGTCTGTGCCGCGACGACGGGTGCGTCATCCCGACCTACTGCAACAACACGATCATCCGCATGCCGGCGCCGGCCAGCGAGGCGGACGACAAAAAGATGATGCGCGAGACCGGGATGCGTCTGGCGCAGAATTACTTGCGCAACCCGCCGCTGTATGCGGTCACGACGCGGTAGAAGCGCCAGAGCATTGTCGTTTCACCTTGAACCGTGATTCCGCAAAAGCGGGAATCCAGCGCCACCAGTATCTCGCTTGCCCTGGACCCCCGCTTTCGCGCACTGCTGTCCGGGATTTTGCATTGGGGGTGAGGTGCACGGCGGACAATCCCTAGATTTTGGGCCAAAATCGTGTTGCCAAACACGATTTTGAGGTCTGCCGTGTCCCATATTCCTACCGCGTTTGAGCAGCTGGTGAAACTGCTGGATCGTCGGATCATCGCCGGCGCGGTGGCGGCGCATGGACCGCGGCGTCGGCGATTTTACCACCTCAACCGGCGCCAAACCGTGCCGCAGCACCCTTGAGCAAAGCGTAATCCTTCACGTCTCCCAGAGAGCATTGCCGCGCGGCGGATTGCGCTGCGCTTATCCGCCCTACAATCCCGATGCGCTTTCTCGACAATCGGCCGCTATTCGACCGCCTCCGGCTTTGTACGGACCCTTTTCGCGATCTCCATCTGCCGGTCGAATCCAGCGGCGCTACGGCAGCCGGCTCAACGCGCGCACCAGCCGGCGGGTCCAGGCGCCGAACAGGCGGGGCTTGTAGAATTCGGCCGCCGCCATTTTGTTCGCCTCGCCCCAGGTCGGGTAAGGCGCAAGCATCGACGCGACATGCTTCAATTTCAGCCGCCGCTCGATCGCCAGCACCCAAAGATGCGCGAGTTCGCCGGCATGCGCGGCGAGGATCGAGGCCCCGAGTATCTGCCCGTTGCGGCGCGCGGCAATCTTGACGAGACCGGCGGTCCGCCGCTCGGTTTGCGCCCGGTCGCTTTCGCCGACCGGCAGCCGCACCACCCGCACATCATCGCCATGGCGGCCGCGCGCCTCGGCCTCGGTCGCACCGACCTGCGCCAGTTCGGGATCGGTGTAGGTCACCCACGGCAGCGAGGCGTAATCGACCTTCGCCGGAATGCGAAACAGCGCGTTGCGGATGACGATGCCGGCATGATAGCCGGCGATATGCGTCAGATGCGGCGCGTCGATCGCATCGCCGATCGCGAAAACGCCCGCTGCCGTCGTGCGCAGCCGGCGGTCAACCGCTATCCCCCGGCGGTCGTAGCGAACCCCGGCGCGGTCGAGGCCAAGCCCGTCGATCCGGGGCCGGCGCCCCGCCGCGATCAGCAGGTGCGAGCCTTCGACGCGGAACCGTCGGCCATCCGATGCGACATCGAGCGCGACGCCGGTCGGGATCGGCTCCGCCGATTTTATCTCGGCCCGTTCGCGGATATCGATCCCTTCGTCCGACAGGCGGCGGAGCAGCATCTGGGCCAGCTCCCGATCGTCGCGCGGCATTGCGCGGGCCGCCTCGACAATCGCGACGGCGGCGCCGAGCCTGCGGAACGCTTGCGCCAGCTCGACACCGACCGCGCCGGCGCCGACGATCACGAGGCGATCGGGCAGCCGGTCGCTATCCCAAATTGTCTCGTTGGTGAAATAGGGCACCGATTGGATGCCTGGAATCGGTGGGATCGCCGGCTCCGAACCGGTCGCGATGACAACGCGCCGGGCGCGGATCGTCCGGTTGCCGGCGACGATCTCGCGCGGCCCGACAAAGCGCGCCTCCGCGCGCACCACATCGACCCCGAGCGCGGCGAAACGCTCGGCCGAATCATGCGGTGCGATGGCCGCGATGACGCCCTGCACATGCCGGCGAACCGCGGCGAAATCGACGTTCGACACGGCGCCGTTCACCCCGAAGCGGCCGGCTTCCCGCACGGCCTCTACCGCCTTGCCGGCGGCGAGCAGCGCCTTCGACGGCACGCACCCGGTGTTGAGGCATTCGCCCCCCATCTCGCCCCGTTCGATCAAGACAGTCCGCGCGCCGAGCTGGCCGGCCAGCGCGGCCGTGGTCAGCCCGGCGGCGCCGGCCCCGATCACGCATAAATCGACGCGGTCACGGCTCCGGGAAGACATCGGAGGGTTTGCGCTCGAAGATCGCGACAAAAAACCCGTCCGTGCCGTGGCGCGCCGGGGTCAGCCGGAAGTGGTCCTCCCCCGCCGGCGATTGCCCGCCGATCGTCTCCGCCCAGGCCCGCGCCGCCGGATAAAGCGAGAAATCGGAGTGGACATCGAGAAAAGCCGCGGCTTGCGCCTCGTTTTCCTCGCGCAGCAGCGAGCAGGTCGCATAGACAAGGCGGCCGCCCGGCTTCACGAGACGCGCGGCGCTGGCGAGGATGTCCCGCTGCCGCGGCACGAGTTCAGCGAGGTCCTGAGGGGTCGTGCGCCATTTGCCGTCGGGGTTGCGCCGCCAGCTGCCGATCCCGAGACACGGGGCATCGACAAACACCCGGTCGAAGCTTTTTGCGTGATGCTTGACCCACGGGTCGCGCTCGGAAGCGAGCACGCGGCGCTCGACATTGCTGATGCCGGCCCGGCGCAGCCGCTGCCCGGCGCGGTCGAGCCGCCATGACGCGACATCGCACGCCACAAGCTTGCCGCGGTTCCGCATCCGCGCCGCCAGCGCCAATGTCTTCCCGCCTGCGCCGGCGCAGAAATCGACGACCCGCATGCCGGGTCTCGCGTCGGCCAGCATTGCGGCGAGCTGCGATGCCTCGTCCTGCACCTCGATCAGCCCGTCCCTGAACGCTGCGGTCGCGGCGAGCGGCGCCCGGTGCCTGAGGCGCAACCCGAGCGACGACCATGGCGTCGGCTCGGCATGGATGTGCTCGGCGGCGAGCGCGCGGCGGGCGGTGTCGCGGTCGGCCTTGAGCGAATTGACCCGCAGGTCGAGCGGGGCCGGGGCATTGAGCGCCGCCATCTCGTCCTCTAGCCGGCGGCCATAGACCGAGGCGAGATAGGGTTCGAGCCAGTCCGGCAGATCGCAGGCGACGGCGCGCGGCATCTCGGGATGGGTCAATGTGCGCCCGGCCAGACCTCGTACCAGCCGCGTTTCGGCCGGGGTCAGCGCCGCCGGGCGGAACCGGCCGCCGTCGAAGCTCGCTGTGATATCGTCCGGCGTCCATTTGTCGATCAGCAGCAGCGCCCCGATTATCCGGCTGCGGGTATGCGCGGTTGGTCCTTCCGAAGCAGCAGGTTCCCCGCGAAGGCGGGGACCCATCGATCCATGTCCCGGTCGGACGACAAATGGGTCCCTGCCTTCGCGGGGACCCGATATGCGCGCGATCCACCAGTCGATAACGGCGCGATGGCGCAGCACGGCATAGACATGCGTCGCGACCTGCACGCGGTCCTTGGCGCCGATATAGCGGCGGCGGCGGAAATACTCGGCGGCGATGTCGTCGGCCGGCCGCTCGCCCTGATCTATCGCTGAGAGAATATCGATCGCGGCGGCGAGGCGCGCTCCGGGAGTCATGTGACTTCCGGGGTCACATCTCCTGCCGATAATTCGGCGCCTCGCGCAGGATCGCGACATCGTGCACGTGGCTTTCGCGCAACCCCGCGCCGGTGATGCGGACAAAGGCGCAGTTCTTCTGCATCTCGCCGATCGTGCGGTTACCGGTGTAGCCCATCGCCGCCTTGAGGCCGCCGATCAGCTGGTGGATGATGTTCGCGACCGGACCCTTGTGCGCGACCCGCCCCTCGACGCCTTCCGGCACCAGCTTCAGCGTGTCGGTGATTTCCTGCTGGAAATAGCGGTCGGCCGAGCCGCGCGCCATTGCGCCGACCGACCCCATGCCGCGGTAATACTTGTAGCTGCGGCCCTGGTAAAGAAACACTTCTCCCGGGCTCTCGTCGGTGCCGGCGAATAAGGAGCCGAGCATCGCGCAATCGGCGCCGGCCGCGATCGCCTTCGCCAGATCGCCGGAAAACTTGATGCCGCCGTCGGCGATGACCGGGACGCCGTATCTGCGGCACTCCTCGACCGCGTCGACGATCGCGGTGAATTGCGGCACGCCGACCCCGGCGACCATCCGGGTCGTGCAGATCGATCCCGGACCGATGCCGACCTTGACGGCGTCGGCGCCGGCCTCGATCAGCGCCCGCGCGCCCTCGGCGGTCGCGATATTGCCGACGATGACCTGGGTGTAATTCGACATCCGGCGGATCTCGCCGACCGTTTCGAGCACCCGTGCCGAATGCCCGTGCGCGGTATCGACGACCATGATGTCGACCCCGGCGTCGAACAGCGCCTCAGCGCGCTCCAGTTCCTGGCGGCCGGTGCCGGCGGCGGCGGCGACGCGCAACCTGCCGTGCTCGTCCTTCGCAGCGTGCGGAAACAGCTGCGCCTTCTCGATGTCCTTGACCGTGATCAGGCCGGTGCAGCGGTAATCGCCGTCGACGACCAGCAGCTTTTCGATGCGGTGCTGATGCAAGAGGCGCTTCGCGTCCTCGCGCGAGACGTTCTCGCGCACGGTCACCAGGTTTTCATGCGTCATCAGCTCAGCGACCGGCTGCTGCGGGTTGCTCGCGAAGCGCACGTCGCGGTTTGTCAGGATGCCGACCAGACGGCGGTTGCCGCGCTGGACGACCGGGATGCCGGAAATCCGGTGCTCGGCCATCAGCCGCAGCGCGTCCGCCAGCGTCTCGTCGGGGTGGATCGTGACCGGGTTGACCACCATGCCGGCCTCGAACTTCTTAACCTTGCGGACTTCGGCGGCCTGGCTCTCGATCGGCATGTTGCGGTGGATGACGCCGAGCCCGCCGGCCTGCGCCATCGCGATCGCCAGCGCGCCCTCGGTGACCGTATCCATCGCCGCCGAGATGAGCGGGATGCCAAGCTCGACTTCGCGCGTGATGCGCGTCCGCGTGTCGGTCTCGCCGGGCAGGATGCTCGACGCGGCGGGAACCAGCATCACGTCGTCAAAGGTCAGCGCCTGGCGGATTTCCATCATGGCCGCCCCCTGAATTGTTGGCTGAGGGATTGTTGGCTGGGGGATTGTTGGATGGGGGATTGTCCGCTTGGAAATCGTTCGCGTGGCATGGTCTGCATATGTAGGCTCGCCGGCAGCGCGGTCCAGTTCGCGGCGCCTTTCAATGTGTCGCATCACGACCGATCCGATCCTCGAACGGCTGGGCTCTTCTACCATGCCTTGTCGCCGGTGGGCGGTGCCACCATCTACACCGGTGTCGACTTCTTCATCGTTCGGCTTGGCTGCTCCCAGCGCATCGCGCCGGACCTGCTTTCCCGTTCAGTGTTGCAGTGTGACCCTGCCGTTCACCCAGGACGGGGGCAATTTTCTTCCTAAGAAGGACGACAATGAGTATCGGAACCGTAAAGGGGTTCAACGCCCATATGGGCTACGGCTGCAGTCAGCCCGAGGACGGCTCGAAGGACGTGTTCGTGCTCGGTGCCGCCGTG
>JBFXDF010000105.1:0-12633 GCA_050181375.1 Alphaproteobacteria bacterium | reverse complement strand
CTGAGCCGTGAATCAGGCTCTGAATATTTGCATCGAGAGCAAGATCGGGTCAGATGCTTCGATCTGACCCGATCTTGCTCTAGCAGGCGGACGACGGCGCCGATCGCGCGGTCGCGGCGAAAACCGTCCGGTCCGGGTGCTTGCGAATGGCGGCGAGCCGCGGCCTGTCATACGATTGGGTCGGGCTCATACCCGATCCAGCGAGGCCATGGCCATGATGATGCTCGACGCCCTGCGGCGGGATTGGCACGACTTCACGTCGTACGAGCGCTTCGAACAGGTCGTCGCGCGTATCCTGCTCGCCGCGACCACCGTTATCATGTTGTACACGCTGGCGCTCGCGCTGATCGACCTCGTGCGCGATCTCGGGCTTGGCATGGAGTTTCTCGAATCGCAGGTATTGCAGGACGCCTTCGGCTCGTTTCTGACGGTGCTGATCCTTTTTGAATTCAACCACTCGATCGCGCTGTCGTTGCGGACGCGCACCGGCGTCATCCAGGCTCGCGTCGTCGTGCTGATCGCCATCCTCGTCGTCGCGCGCAAGCTCATACTGGTCGATTTCAAATCGGTGGACATCGAGACGCTTGCGGGTCTTGGCGGCGTGGGGCTCCTGCTCGGCATGCTGTACTGGCTGCTGGCCGACGCGGAGCGGCGCGGCATCGTTCGGCCCCGCCGCGAGCACACCACGACATCCGCTTCAGCCCGGTGAAATCCGCGGCATCCGCGGGCCGAGCCATGTCTACGATTTGCCCGGCGCGATCCGCGCCCAGGTATCGCGCAAGGCGATCGTCCGGTTGAACACGAGCCGTCCCGGCGTCGAATCCGGATCGCGGCGGAAATAGCCCTGCCGTTCGAACTGCACTGTCTCGTCCGCGTTGCCGGACGCAAGCGCCGGCTCGACCATCGCCCCCTGCAGTATTTCAAGCGACTCCGGGTTCAGATCGGCGAAGAGGTCGCCGTCGGCACCGGGATCGGGACGCGTGAACAGCGGGTTGTAAAGGCGGATCTCGGTCGGCACCGCGTGCGCCGCCGAGACCCAGTGGATCGTGCCGCGCACCTTGCGGCCGTCGGGCGCGTTGCCGCCGCGCGTTTTGGGATCGTAGGCGCAGCGCAGTTCGACAATGTCGCCCGACGCGTCCTTCACGACCTCGCGACAGGTCACGAAATAGGCGTAGCGCAGTCGAACCTCGCGGCCCGGGGCGAGCCGGTGGAAATTCCTCGGCGGATTTTCGACGAAATCGTCGCGCTCAATGTAGATCTCGCGGCCGAACGGCACCTCGCGAGAGCCGGCGCTCGGATCCTCCGGGTGGTTGACCGCCTCGACCCGCTCCTCTCGCCCTTCGGGATAGTTCTCGATGACCAGCCTCAGCGGCCGCAGAACGGCCATGCGGCGCGGCACGATGCGGTTCAAGACATCGCGCACCGCGCTCTCATAGATCGCGACATCGACCGTACTGTTGGCGCGCGCGACACCGACCCGCCGCACGAATTCGCGGATCGCCTCGGGCGGCACGCCGCGCCGGCGCAGACCGGCCAGCGTCGGCATGCGCGGGTCGTCCCATCCAGCCACCCTGCCCTCCTGCACGAGCCGGGTCAGGAACCGCTTCGACAGGACCGTGTAGGCGAGATTGAGCCGCGCGAACTCGTACTGCCGCGGCCGCGCCGGAACCGGAAGGTGCTCGATAAACCAGTCGTAGAGCGGCCGATGGTCCTCGAATTCGAGCGTGCAGATCGAATGCGTGACGCCCTCGATCGCGTCCGACTGGCCGTGCGCGAAGTCGTAGGTCGGGTAGATGCGCCATTTGGCGCCGGTGCGCGGGTGGGCGGCGTGCAGGATACGGTAGAGCACCGGATCGCGCAGGTTCATGTTGCCGGACGCCATGTCGATCTTCGCGCGCAGCACGCGGGCGCCGTTGGGGAAGTCGCCGGCCCGCATGCGGCGGAAAAGGTCGAGATTTTCGGCCGGGGCACGGTCGCGGTAGGGGCTGTCGCGGCCGGGCTCGGTCAGCGTGCCGCGCGCGGCGCGGATCTCCTCGGGGCTCTGGTCGTCGACATAGGCGAGGCCGCGCTCGATCAGGTATTCGGCCCATTCATAGAGCCGCTCGAAGTAATCCGAGGCGTGATACAGATGCGGCCCCCAGTCGAAGCCGAGCCAGCGCACGTCGCGCTCGATCGCGTCGATATATTCCTGCTCCTCCTTGACCGGGTTGGTGTCGTCGAAGCGCAGATGGCAGCGGCCGCCGAACTCCTCGGCGATGCCGAAATTGAGGCAGATCGACTTGGCGTGCCCGATATGCAGATACCCGTTCGGCTCCGGGGGAAACCGGGTCACGACCTGCGCGTGCCGCCCCGCGGCCAGATCGGCCGCGACGATGTCGCGGATAAAGTCGCGCCCGCCCGCGCTGTCCGTAACCGCCTCGACCGCGCTCATCTTACCGTCCGTCCAGGTGCTCCGCCCTATGTGGCCGATCCGGGCCGCGGTGCCAACCCCGAGCCAATTTACCCGGATGCATGAGGCTCCTATATATGACCAACGGACTGGTCCGGTGGAGCGGGACACATGAAAACCGTCAGCCTGGCTCACGCGAAAGCCCACCTCAGCGAGCTCGTGGAGCGGGCGGCGGAGGGTGAAACCGTCTGCATCACCAGGCGCGGCAAGCTGGTGGCGCAGCTCAGCGCCGTCCAACGGCCGCGCAAGCGGATCGACGTCGCAGAATTGCGCGCCTTGACCGAACAAATGAGCATGCAGCCCGAATCAGCCGGGGAATTTGTACGTCGAATGCGGGACGAGGATCGTTATTGAATTTGTATCTCGACACCTCGCTCCTTGTCGCAGGGATCACGCGCGAGCCGAAAACGGATCGGGTTCTGGAATGGCTCGATTACCGGACCGCTGATGAACTGGTGATCAGCGACTGGGTGGTTACCGAAGTCTCGGCTGCTCTGTCGAGCAAATTGCGGATGGGTCAGATCACCGCAACCGAGCGCACGAAGAGCCTGGCGGTGTTTGCGCGCCTCTGCGCCGCGAGTCTTAACTTTCTGCCTATCACCGGTTTGCATTTTCGCACCGCGGCACGTTTTGCCGATCGATACAGCCTTGGCATACGAGCCAGCGACGCGCTGCATCTTGCGCTCTGCTCAGATTATGGTGCCGCCCTCTGCACCCTCGACATCCGCCTTGGCTCGGCGGGCCCCGCTTTAGGTGTAAGAACCGTCAGCCCGTAGCTCGGCGTCTCCATCGGATCGCATCAGTATTGCTGCGTTCTCCCGCAGCGCGCGGCGGAACAGTTTGCCGGTTTCGGTGACCGGCAGAGCGGCGCAGAGTTCGACGTGGTCGGGCACCTTGTAGCTCGACGCGAGCGCCCGGCAATGCGCGCGCAATTCTTCCGCGGCGATCGCGACCGACGGTTTCGCCACGACAAACGCGACGATGGCCTCGCCGCGCTCGCCGGCGGCCGCGCCGACCACCGCCGCTTGCGCCACGCCGGGATGCTGCAGCAGCAGGCTCTCGACCTCGGCGGGCGATATGTTGATCCCGGCGCGCTTGATGATGTCGGCATCGCGCGCGACGAAGTGGAACCCGAAATCATCGACAAAGCCGAGATCGCCGGTGCGGAACCAGCCGTCGCCGGTGAAGGCGGTGTCGTTGTGCGCCGCGCTGGCACCGCAATAGCCCGGGCTCACGTAACCCGACACTTCGAGCGCGCCGGTTTCTCCCGGAGATAAATCGGCGCCGGTTTCCGGATCGACCATGCGCAACCGAACGCCGGGGAGCGGCGGCCCCTGTCCCGTCATGCGGCGATCGAGCGGCCAATCATGGGGGGTGACGCAGCAATTGCCGCAAGTCTCGGTCGAACCGTAAATGTTGCAGATCTCCGCGGCGCCGAGCCGCTCGGCGGCGACACCGACCTCCTCGGGCGAGCCGATCATCAGTCCGGTGCGCAGGCTGGCGACGCGGGCCGGCGCGAATTCCGGATGCCGCAACACCGCGCCGGTGATGCTCGGCAACGTGTAGACGGCGGTGCAGCGGTGCCGCTCGACAAGCCCGATCCACTCGCCGGCCTCGAACCGCGGCTGCAACACCAGCGCCGCGCCGTGCGACAGGGTGGCAGGCAACGCATTGCAGGCGCCGTAAGCCCAGAACAGCGGCGGGGCAAGCAATACGCGGTCGTCGGGACCGAGACCCATGCGCTCGCCGATGTTGAACCCGTTCTCGATGACGGCGTAATGCTGGAGCCGCACCGCCTTCGGCCGGGCGCTCGAGCCGGAGGTGTAGAGGATCATCGCGTCGTCGGCCGCGCTGGCACCCTCGCCGGGAGCAAGCTGCTCCAGCGGGTCGGCGGCGGCGCGAAAGTCACCATAGGCCACCCAGCCCGGCCGGATATCGCCGCCGAGCATCACGACGAGCCGAAGGTTCGGGCATCGCGGCGCGATTTCGCCGATAGCGGAGGAGAAATCCTGGCCGCCGAAACCCGCCACCGCGATCAGCGCCGAGACTTGCGAGTCGGCGAGCAGATATGCCAGTTCGGGCGGCTTCGACCAGGTGCTGAACGGCACCGCTATCGCCCCGAGCGCGGTCGCGCCGAAGCAGGTTTCGAGCCATTCCAGCCGGTTGCTGACGAGTATCCCGACGCGCTGGCCGCGTCCGATGCCGTGCGACCGGAGCGCCGCCGCGATGCGGCCGGCGCCGTCCGCAAGATCGCGGTAGCTGGCCGTCCGCTCGCCGCAGATTACCGCCAGGCGATCCGGAAAGCGTTCGGCCTGCTCGCAAAGAAGCTCGAACAGCGTGCGGCTGAAGGGCGGTTTCATATCGTTGTCGATCCGGCGGCGGTTCCATCTAGATAGTCGGGAAAGTCGGAATTCGCGATCGGGATCGTCAGCTTGCCTCGTATCGGGCCGCCCGCCGATTTCGTCCAAATTCGGACTGCCGCGCGGCAGCGGCGCGGATTATGATGGCAGCCTTGATGCGGTTCGAGCCGGCGGGTACAGGCATGAGCGACGTCCAGCATTTCATCAACGGGAAACCGGCGGCGGGGACAGGCGGCCGCTGGGGCGACGTGTTCAATCCGGCGACCGGCGAGCGCGTGCGCCGCGTCGCGCTGGCGAGCGCCGGCGACATCGATCAGGCCGTCAAGGCCGCGCGCGCCGCGTTTCCGGGCTGGGCCGCGACCCCACCGCTGACCCGCGCTCGCGTCATGTTCAAGTTCCTCGAGATCCTCGCCCGCGAGCACGACGCGCTGGCGCGCACGATCTCGGAAGAGCACGGCAAGGTGTTTTCCGACGCGCAGGGCGAGATCACGCGCGGCGTCGAGGTCGTTGAGTTCGCCTGCGGCATCCCGCATCTCTTGAAGGGCGAATTCACCGAGCAGGTCGGGCGCGGCATCGACAGCTGGTCGCTGCGCCAGCCGCTCGGCGTGTGCGCCGGCATCACGCCGTTCAATTTTCCGGCGATGGTGCCGATGTGGATGTTTCCGATGGCGCTCGCCTGCGGCAACACCTTTGTGCTGAAGCCGTCGGAGCGCGACCCGTCGGCCGGGTTCCGCATCGCCGAACTGCTGCTTGAAGCCGGCCTGCCGCCCGGCGTGTTCAATGTCGTCAACGGCGACAAGGAGGCGGTCGACGCGATCCTGCGCCACCCGGAGGTCGACGCGGTCAGCTTTGTCGGCTCGACCGCGATCGCCGAATACATCTACACCAACGCCGCGGCGGCCGGAAAACGGGTGCAGGCGCTGGGCGGCGCCAAGAACCACATGGTCGTGATGCCGGATGCCGATCTCGACCAGGCGACCGACGCGCTGATGGGCGCCGCTTACGGCGCCGCCGGCGAGCGCTGCATGGCGGTGTCGGTGGCGGTTGCGGTCGGCGGGGTCGGCGACAAGCTGATGGACAGGCTGGTGCCGCGGGTGCGCGCGCTGAAGATCGGCCCCGGCACCGATCCCGAAGCCGAGATGGGGCCGCTCGTTACAAGGCAGCACTACGACAAGGTCCGTTCCTATGTCGATCTTGGCGTCCGGGAAGGGGCGAAGCTCGTCGTCGACGGCCGCGGCCTCAAACTGCAGGGCTACGAGAACGGCTTCTTTATGGGGGGCTGCGTGTTCGACGAGGTCAAGCCCGAGATGCGCATCTACCAGGAGGAGATTTTCGGGCCGGTGCTGTCGGTCGTGCGCAGCGAGACGTTCGACGACGCGGTGAAGCTGGTCAACGATCACGAATACGGCAACGGCGTCGCGGTCTTCACCCGCGATGGCGATGCCGCGCGCGAGTTTGTCAACCGCATTCAGATCGGCATGGTCGGGGTCAACATCCCGATCCCGGTGCCGATGGCGTTCCATAGTTTCGGCGGCTGGAAGCGCTCGCTGTTCGGCGACATGGCGGTGTACGGCACGGAAGGGGTGCGGTTCTATACGCGGCTCAAGACCGTGACCTCGCGCTGGCCGGCCGGCATCCGCGCCGGCGCCGAATTCGTCATGCCGACGATGCGCTAGAGCAAGATCGGGTCGGATGCAAGCATCTGACCCGTGAATCTGGCTCTCGATTCAAATATGTAGAGCCTGATTCACGGCTCGGATCGTTGCGGTCTGAGCCGATCAGGCTCTAAGGGGGCGGCCGACAGAGGGAGCAGCGGGAACATGGGATCGGTCGTCAACCTCAACCGGTTTCGCAAAGCCAAGGAACGCGAGGAAGCCGAGCGTCGAGCGGCCGAGAACCGAATCGCCTACGGGCGGACCAAGGCCGAGCGCCAGAAGGCGCGGGACGAGCACAAGCGGGCCGATCGCGACCTCGACAACAAGCGCCTCGATTAGCGCGGCCGATCGAGCTGGGCCGGCCTTCGGCGGCGGCAGCGCGCCGAACCGAACGAGATGGAAGTGCAGCGGCGATCAGATCACGGCGACGGCACTTATCGTGGCGCTGTGTCGGTTTCCCGGTCGAATTCCTCGCTCAAATCGGCGCCGAACAGCCGTTCCTCGAGTATCAGCCCGTCACCGTCATCGACCAGCACCCGGCTCGGCTTGTCGCGATCGGCCAGCCGTGAGGCCTCGGCAACCGCCTCCTCGCGGCCGGCGAATTCGCCGCGCGCGCGATCTTCCCCCTCCTTTGTTATTGTCCATTTTCCATCGGCGGGATGAACCCGATAGACGTGGCGTCCTAACATCAATCGCGCCTCGTTCGCTGATTTTTGCTCAAGGTCTGCGTCGCCAACACGCCTTCGCCGAGCGGCGTTCCCGCAACGCACTGGAACCGCGCCGGTGGTGGCCCGCGCAAAAAGAGACCGGGATCAGCGTTCGTGCCGATCCCGGATCAAGGCTGCGGGTGGCAAACCCGCGACAGGGAGACTTTGCCGACCGGACCTCAAATTTAAGGGCGAGGGTCCGGACCCGCCCGCAGCCGCGCATCGCGGCCTGCTTGTCAAACGATGCTTATCGAATGAAGTTCCCTGAACGGTTGCGCAATCAAAACGCGAGGCGGTTCGACGGTTCAGTTCGGCGCGACGCGCGCGGCCGCCTTGGCTGGGCCTCGCACCGGGCGCGGCGCTTCGCTGCAATGCGCCCTTCTCGCGAAGGCCGCGATCGGCGCGCCATCGTGCCCCCTCTTGCTGGCGGCTTTCAGCATCGCCGCGTCGGCCATGATCAATTCGGCGTGGCGGTCGGGGACGATGCCCATCAGACGGCGCAGCGACTCGCGACCGCGGGAAAGCCGCGAGCGGATTGTCCCGACCGGGACGCCAAGCACCTCGGCGACTTCCTCGTAGCGCATCCCTTCGAGGCCGACGAGCAGGATCACCGAGCGCTGCTCCTCGGGCAATTTGGCCATCGCGCGCTCCAGATCACGCAACTCCAGACGCTTTCCCTGTTGCGGAGCGTGGGTCAGCACCGGTTCGGTCTCGCTGAGCCCGACCGCCGCGCCCTCGCGCACCGCGCGGCGCACGTGATTTACGTATTGGTTGTGCAGGATCGTGAATAGCCAGGCCCGCAGATCCGTTCCATCCTGCCAGAGATGGAGCTTTCCGAGCGCGCGGGTCAGACAATCCTGAACGAGATCATCCGCGGCGGCGACATCGCGAGCCAGCGCACGCGCATACCGACGCAGACGCGGGATCTCGGCTTCGATGCTCCGATGAAGGTCGGTCACGAAATTTTCTCCCGCCAAACGCGATCGGCGCGGTGCCGATCCGAACCGCGCGCGAGTCTAGCGGCGGGCTGTAATCCGATGATGTCAGGGCCTTCGTATTGTGTAAGGAATTGTAACCATGTGTGCTTCGCACCATATGCTTGCTCCGTCAGGACCTCCTGTCCCCATTAATCTGGACAGCAACAGCACGATGCCGGAAGGCGGAGATCGCCGTAGATGACCGAGAACGGCCATATCCTGATCGTCGACGATCAGCAGGAGATCTGCGATGTCGTTCAGGAATATTTGACGGGCGAGGGCTATCGCGTCTCGACCGCTCACGATGGCGCGGGAATGCGGCGCGTGCTGGCGCAAGCGCCGGTCGATCTGGTGATCCTCGATCTGATGCTGCCGGGCGAGGACGGTTTGACGCTGGCCCGCTCGCTGCGCAGCGAATCCGGGATCGGGATCATCATCCTGACCGGCCGCGGCGAGACCGTCGACCGGATCATCGGCCTGGAAATGGGGGCCGACGATTATCTGCCAAAGCCGTTCCACCTCCGCGAACTGCTGGCGCGCGTCAAGGCCGTATTGCGCCGGGCTCACGACCGCACCGCCGACGCGCCGCATTCGCTGCGCTCGCGCGTGCGATTTGCCGGATGGAACCTCGACCTGTCGAGCCGCGAGCTGTTGTCGCCGAGCGGCGGCGAAGTCCGTCTGACGACCGGCGAGTTCGACCTGCTGTCGGCATTCGTCAACAACGCCAATCAGGTGCTGTCGCGCGACCGTCTGCTCGATCTGGCGCGCAACCGCGAAGCCGGGCCGTTCGATCGCACGATCGATGTGCAGGTCGGCCGGCTCCGCCGCAAGCTCGAGGACGATCCGCAGAACCCGACGCTGATCAAGACCGTGCGCGGCAGCGGCTACATCTTCACGCCGACGGTGGAGATGAGCTGAGGCCTGCCCGGCGCGCGGCCAGGGTTCGGCCGAGGGATGACGGCAACGATCATCGGCGCGGCATCGGCCGCCATCTGGTTCTATTTGATCGCGCTGCGCGGCGGTTTCTGGCGCATCCGCGTCGAGCCTGTCCGATCATCGGCGCCGCCGCGAGCGGTGACGGCGGTGATCCCGGCGCGCGACGAAGCGGCGGTGATCGGCCGCGCCGTGGCGTCGCTGCTGACGCAGCGCTACCGCGGCCCGCTCGACGTCGTTCTCGTTGACGACCACAGCGCGGACGGCACCGCGAAGATTGCGCGAGCCGCGGCATCGGCGGTGGACGCGCCCGGCCGGCTGACGATCATCCGGGCCGAGCCGCTTCCTGCAGGATGGAGCGGCAAGCTCTGGGCCGTGCGTCACGGCATCGCGGCGGCCAGCCCGCGCGAACCCGATTACCTGCTGTTGACCGACGGCGATATCGTGCACGCCCCCGATAACGTGGCGGAGCTCGTCGCGCGCGCCGAACGCGGCGGCTACGACCTCGTTTCGCTGATGGTCAAGCTGCATTGCCGCGGCTTCTCGGAGCGGCTGCTGATCCCGGCTTTCGTGTTTTTCTTTTTCAAGCTCTACCCGCCGAGGCATGTCGCCGACCCGGCGCGACGCGTCGCGGCCGCTGCCGGCGGTTGCATGCTGATCCGCCGCGAGGCGCTCGAACGGATCGGCGGCGTCGACAGCATCCGCGGCGAGATCATCGACGACTGCGCGCTGGCCCGCCGGGTGAAGGCGGCCGGTAAGGTCTGGCTCGGCGTCTCCGGCGATACGGTCAGCATCCGCGAATACGGCTCCTGGCGGCCGATCTGGGACATGATCGCGCGCTGCGCCTTCGCCCAGCTCGGTTACTCGACGCCGGCGCTGGTCGGCACGGTCGCGGGCATGGCGCTGGTGTATCTCGCGCCGCCGGTGCTGCTGCTATTGGGACCGACGCCGGCCAGGGTTTTCGGCGCGGCGGCGTGGGCCGGCATGAGCGCGGCATTCGTGCCGGTCCTGCGCCTTTACCGCTGCCCGGTCGCGCTGGCGCCGCTGCTGCCCGCCGCGGCGGTGTTCTACACGGCGGCGACGGTGTGGTCGGCGATCCAGTATTGGCGCGGCCGCGGCGGTCGCTGGAAGGGGCGTTATCAGGCGTCGCCGGCCCGCTGACGCGCCGGACGGCGCCGGATTAGACTTCGAGGACGATCTTGCCGGCGTAACGGCGCGACAATAGAGCCTCCATCGCCCTCCCGGCTTCGGCCAGCGGGAAAGTCCGCGCGACGACCGGGTTCAGCCGCCCGGCCTCCCACCAGCGCAGCAATTCGGCGAGGTTGCGGCTGACCAGCGCCGGGTCGCGCAGCGATTGGGCGCCCAGGACAACGCCGATAACGGCAATGTTCTTGACCAGGACCAGGTTGGCCGGCACCGACTGGATGCGCCCGCCGGCAAAGCCGATGACCAGCATGCGGGCTTCCCAATTGACGGCGCGCAGCGCCTGATCGAACGCATCGCCGCCGACCGGGTCGAACACGACGTCGGCGCCGAGCCCGCCGGTCAACTCTCGCACGCGCTCGCGGATGCTTTCGGTGCGATAGTCGATCAGCTCGTCGGCGCCGTGCTCGCGCGCGATCGCAAGCTTCTCCGGGCCGCCGGCGGCGGCGATAACGCGCGCGCCGAGCTGCTTGCCGATCTCGACCGCGGTCAGCCCAACGCCGCCGGCGGCGCCGAGCACCAGCAGCGTCTCGCCCGGCTTCAGCTGCCCGCGATGGGTCAGCGCGAGATGCGAGGTGGCGTAGGCGACCGGAAACGCGGCGGCGGTGGCAAAATCCATCCTGTCGGGGATCGGGACGACCGCCTCGGCATTGACCGCAACCTCCTCGGCGTAGCCGCCGCCAAACCGCAGCACCGCCGCCATCACGCGCTGCCCGGGCCGGACCCGGCTCACCCCGCTCCCGACCTCGATCACGTCCCCGGCGGCTTCGAGCCCCGGGATGAACGGGAATTCCGGCCTTACCTGATATTTGCCGGCGATCAGCAGCGTGTCGGCGAAATTGACGCCGCAGGCGCGCACCCGGATGCGCACCTGGTCGGGCTTGAGCGAGGGCGGGTCGGTTTCGTCGAGACGCAGGGTTTCGGGGCCGCCCCAGTCGCGGCACAGGATCGCCTTCATTGGCTTTCTCCTTTCCGATGGAGCGGGGCGCCTAGCCGGCCCATCACGCGCGAAAATCGCCGGCGAGCGTTCATTCCCTAACGGGTTGCAGCTGTGCAGATTATCAGCGAATACCGGGGAAACTTAGCTGGAGATGGTTAATGAATGGTTTCCGCGCGAAATCGGCCGGCTGTGCCGCACTGGCGGCGCTGCTGGCGGCATCGGCGCCGGCGCTGGCGCAGCAGAAAGGCGGCACTCTGCGCATGTATCACCGGGACAGCCCGGCGAGCATGTCGATCCTCGAGGAGGCGACGATTTCGACGGTCGTCCCGATCATGGGGGTGATGAACAACCTCGTCGTGTTCGATCAGCATAAGCCGCAGAACAGCCTCGACACGATCGTGCCCGACCTCGCGACAAGCTGGAACTGGAGCGAGGACGGCAAGACGCTGACGTTCAAGCTGCGCGAGGGCGTCAAATGGCACGACGGGAAGCCGTTTACGGCCAAGGATGTCAAATGCACCTTCGACCTCCTGCAAGGAAAGGCGCCGCAGAAGCTGCGCCTCAATCCGCGCTCGGCCTGGTACCATAATGTCGAGGATGTGACCGCCAACGGCGATGCCGAGGCCGTGTTTCATCTGAAGCGGCCGCAGCCGGCGCTGCTGGCCCTGCTCGCGTCGGGCTACACGCCGATCTATCCGTGCCACATCCCGCCGGCGCAGATGCGGCAGCACCCGGTCGGCACCGGGCCGTTCAAGTTTGTCGAGTACAAACCGAACGAGTCGATCAAACTGACCCGCAACTCCGATTATTTCAAGCCGGGGCTGCCGTATCTCGACGGGGTCGACTACACGATCATCCCGAACCGTTCGACGGCGGTGCTCGGTTTCGCCGCCGGCAAGGTCGTCATGACGTGTCCGACCGAGATTTCGGTGCCGCTGATCAATGACGTCAAAAACCAGACGCCGCAGGCGATCTGCGAACTGGTGCCGACCAATGTCAGCACGAACCTGCTGATCAACCGCGACAAGCCGCCGTTCGACAACCCCGACATAAGGCGGGCGATGATGCTGACGCTCGACCGCAAGGCGTTCAACGACATTCTGGCCGAGGGCAAGGGCGGGATCGGCGGGGCGATGCTGCCGCCGCCGGAAGGAGTCTGGGGTCTGCCCGAGGAGGAGCTGACAAAGGTGCCGGGCTACGGCCCCGATGTCGAAAAGAACCGCGAGCAAGCGCGAGCGATCATGCAAAAGCTCGGCTACGGCCCGGACAAGCCGCTGAACGTCAAGGTCTCGACCCGCAATATCGCGCAGTACCGCGACCCGGCGGTAATCGTGATCGATCAATTGAAGCACGCCTATATCTCCGGCGAACTCGAACCGGTCGAAACCGCGAACTGGTTCCCCAAGGTG
>JBFXDF010000104.1:0-12691 GCA_050181375.1 Alphaproteobacteria bacterium | reverse complement strand
GCCGGGGATGACGAGCAGCGGGAAGCCCGAGCCGGCCTCCTCGTAATGGATCCGGACATTGCCTTATTCGTAGAACGGCATGACGGTGTCTCCTCTCCTTTAAGGGTCCGGGTATTGGGCGCGAGATGGCCGGGTCGCGCCCGGCCATGGGTTAGGATTTGGCTCTTCGGGTCAGCCGTCGCGGGCCGGACGGTTGTATTCCTCGTCGGTGACGTGCTTGCCCCAGGCGGTGCCCTGGCCCTGCTCGCCGGCTTCCGACAATGCCAGGTGCGAGAACAGCCGGTCCGGCGCGGCGCCGTGCCAATGCTGCGTGTCGGGCGGGATGTTGACCGTGTCGCCAGGCCGCAGCACCTGCGGCTGCTGACCCTCGAAGCAGATGCGGCCGACGCCGCTGAGGCAATAGAGCGTCTGCCCCACCGGGTGCGCGTGCCACGCGGTGCGGGCGCCCGGCGTGAAGGTCACAACCGATCCGCCCATGCGCGACGGCGCGTTGGCGGTCAGCACCGGGTCCTGAAACACGGTGCCGGTAAAGGTTTCGGCGGCGCCGCGTCTGGTCTGGCGCTCGGAGGCGCGGATCACCCCGGCTTGGACTGGCATGGCTTTCTCCCTCAGCTCGCTCTCTGAACGACGTCACGATAAGCAGCGGGCGTGACAAGCGCAATTACCGACACCGAAGGGACGGAGACGGGTGGCCCTCCGACATCATCCGGCGCGGCCGGTTGCAATCCGCGCAACCCTCCTGCGGCGTGGCCCGTCCGGTCGAGCATGTCGCGGGACTGCGAGCGGTTCGGCGATAAGCGGCGCCGGCTGAATCCTGGGCGCGGGAGGTTCGCGATCAGCCTCCGCGCGGCGGGCGGCCGCAACGCGGTGGCTTTCGCGATAGATGTGAGGAACACAGGCCCCGACGATCGCGCCGAGGGCCGCGGGCAAGCCGATGAACGCGGCGATTACCAGCCATTTCGTCGGCTGGAACGGCGAGAGGTTGGCGGCGAGGACAACGACCATCCCCAGCGCCATTGCCAGCCCGCACACAACTGCCTCGGCCGGCCGCAACCACCACGGTGGGCGCGTCTCCTCGGCCCAGTCATCGCAGCAGAACGCCACCGCGGTGCACAGCATCAGGCTAAGCAGAACGAGGGCCCCTTCCTTCCGTACACCCGCGACCAGATCGCTGTCGAAAAAGTGCAGTGCCAGCCCTGCCGCAACGGTCAGAGCGGAGGCGGCGAGACCGGCGACAAGATATGCGAAATAGCGCGGCGGCTCGCCCGGTCGGCGGCGGAAGAACGGGTATCGCTGTATCAAATAGACGGTGAGCGCCAGCGTCGCCACGCGTACCAGCGTTATCTTAGTGGCGATCTCGAAGGGTCCGGGCATTGCCGCGTTCGTTCCTGGTCCGCTGGGTGCGGCGGTAAACAGATACGAAAACAGATGTCCGGTCAGCGCCAGATACGCGAAGATGCCGACACCCAATGCGGTGAGGCTGTTGATGGGAAAGACCGGGGCGCTGATCGGCTCCGCTTCCGGGAAACCACTCCGACGCAGGCGGGCGACAATGTCTTTTTCGCTGCTCTCGGATCGCAGTACCGCCCGGGCAAGGAAGCGCGCCAGGGCGATGAAGCGTTGCCGGCAGTTATTCGCGAAGTTCTGCTGGCGATCCCGCACGACTTCATGATAGCCGCTCTGGGCGAGTGTGTGCAGCCGAGCGGCTAGATCGAGTTCGCCGAGGGCGCTGCGGATAAACGCCTCTGTCTCGGTTGCCAGCGCCGTATATTCTTCCGCGTGCTGATCGAAGAACCGGCTGTAGCGCGGCTCCGAACCCAAATCCTGTATCTGCAGATAGAGCTTTACGACGCGGGTGAAGCGCAGACGGGAGCGCTCCAGGTCCGTGTCGCGGCGGTCGCCGAGATGGCTGGCGAAAGTCTCCCCAAAGAGGCCGTCGCAACGCTCCGCCAGTCGCTGCAGGTCCGCGCCATCGACGGTGAACCCGTGCGGGGTCAACGCCGCGGCCCGGCGTTTGACCTCAGCCGGGATGGCGCCCCAATCGAGAAACAGGTCGAGAAGCCAACGATCGACCCGGCTCAAAATAGGCACGCGCGGCAGCAGCGTCGTCAGTGCCAGCGTTGCGAGTAACGGCGCCGGCAGCGACTGATTGTCCTTCAACCGCAGCAAGTCTCGCCAAACCGCCTGCTCGAGGAGCAGGCTCAAGACAGCGAACAAGCTTAGCGCGCTCAGGATGTAACCGATGCAGCTCTGCCAATACAGCAGTTGGCGCGTGGATGAGCGGTTGGTTGGCGGCGTGTTGAAACGTTCCCATGCATAGATTGCGATCATCGCCGCGCAAAAGGCATACGCAGCGTAGGCGTAGACCCAGTCCGGGGGCTGGCCTGGTGTGGCTGCCATGACGACCTCCCTAATATATTTCTAAAATTCTAGCGGCTGCGGGCCGGCGCCAATGTGATCGGGATCACACATGCGCAATTTTCAGGCTTGGTCGGGATAACCGATGATCGAGGAGCCCATGGCGAGATCGGGATGCCTACGCATCGGCATCGGCGGCTGGGTCTACCCGCCGTGGCGCGGGAGCTTCTACCCCGCCGGGCTGCGGCAGGCCGACGAGTTGGCGCATGCCAGCCGGCAGGTCACCGCGATCGAGATCAACGGTACGTTCTATCGTACTCAGACGCCGGCGAGCTTTCGCAAATGGCGCGACGAGACGCCGGACGGTTTCGTGTTTTCGCTGAAAGGGCCGCGGTTTCTGACGCATCGCGGCGAGCTGGCTTCGGCGGCCCCGTATATGGAGCGGTTTCTCGACAGCGGATTTCTCGAACTTGGGCCGAAGCTCGGCCCGATCCTGTGGCAGTTCGCGCCGACAACGCGGTTCGATCCGGCAGATTTCGCAGGGTTTCTCGACCTGTTGCCGGCGGAGCGCGGCGGCCGCGCGCTGCGCCACGTCGTCGAGGTGCGGCACGACAGCTTTCGCGGCCCGGAGTTCACCGGGATGTTGCGCGAACGCGGCATCGCGGTGGCCCGGGTCGACGACAGCAAATATCCGGCGATCGACGAGGCGACAGCCGATTTTACCTATTTGCGGCTGCGCCGCTGCGCCGAGAGCGAAGCCGCCGGCTATCCGCCCGCCGCGCTCGACGAGTGGACGGCTCGGCTGCGGGCGTGGTCCGAGGCGGGCCGCGATTGTTTTCTGTACTTCATCAACGGCGCGAAAATTCGCGCACCGCATGCGGCGCGGGCGCTGATCGAGCGTTTGCAGCCGGACAACCAGGGAGGAGCGTCATGAAATCTGTTTCCGCCACGGCCGTCGCGCTGCTGTTCGCCGCCGCGGTGCTGCCGGCATCGCAACACGCGCTCGGTCAGACCGCGCAAGGGTGGACCTCGTTGATCGACGGCAAGAGCCTTGGCGATCACTGGAACAAGCTCGGCGACGCCGATTGGAAAGTCGAGGACGGCGCCGCGGTCGCGACCAAGGGCACCGGGTATCTCGTCTCGAAAGAGCCCTATGGCGATTTCCAGCTGAAGGCCGAGTTCTGGGCCGCGGATGACACGAACAGCGGCATCTTCATCCGCTGCTCCGACCCGGAGAAGATCGGCGGCGATACGTGCTACGAGGTGAACATCTACGACAAGCGGCCCGAACCGGCCTACGGCACCGGCGCGATCGTCAATGTCGCCAAGGTCGAGCCGATGCCGAAAGCCGGCGGCAAATGGAACACGTATGAGATTACCGCGCAGGGGCCGCACCTCGTCGTCGTGCTCAACGGCGTCAAGACCGTCGATGTCCAGGACGGCAAGCACGCCCGAGGCGTGATCGCGTTGCAGGAGGGCGCCAACGCCGACAAGAAGGAGGGCGTGATCAAGTTCCGCAAGGTCGAGATCAAGCCGCTCTAACCGGTATCGTAATCAAGCTCGGCCGCGCGCGAGCCCGTCGTGGACTCCGCAGGTCAAAGCCGGCCCGGTCCCGGTTCCAACCCGAGCGCGATGCGTCCGCCGGTGATGTAGCTGTGCGGCGCCATCGCGATATGCCGGCTCGCGGCATGCACGTCGCGCAGTCTGCGCTCCAGGGTGCCGGTCTCGAGCAGCGCCGCCGTGCCGGCGAGCGCGGCGAGTTTCTCGACGATGCCGTTCGCGGTTTCCGCGGCATGCGCGCACGCCATCCGGAACGCCGCCCGCGCATGCAGCAGCCGCGCGCCGCCTTCGTCCAGCGAACCCGACAGCTCAGTCATCGCCGCGCGCAACAGCGCACGGGCCGCCGCATGGCGAGTATCGAGCCGACCGAATTCCGACTGTACGACCTCCTGATCGCGCAGACATAGCTGACTTCCACTGCGGCCTTTGCGCGCCGCCAGCGCCGCGAAGCTGTCGAGAGCGCCGCGCGCGATTCCCAGCGGCACGACCGAGACGGTCCAGCCGAACACGGAGATGGCCGGCAGGCGGTAGACCGGGCCGCGCTGGGTCGGAATGGTCTCGGGGAACGAATAGCAGTGCGCCGATGGCACAAACACGTCCCGAATAACGAAATCGCAACTGCCGGTGCCGCGCAGGCCGGACACGTGCCAATTGTCGATGATCTCGGCATCGGCGGCAGCGACGTGGCACGCGATGACATCGTGCGCTGCGTCGGCCGGTCGGCCGTCGGCTATGCGGCATAGCCCCATCGCGATCGTTGCGTGATGAATCCCGCTGCCGAACGGCCAGCGCCCGCTAATCCTGAAGCCGCCGGGGACCGGCACGGCGTCACCGACCGCCCCGGTCGCGGCCACGATAAAAGCGCGCGGATCGGTGAACCATGCAGCCGCGACTTCCGCGGCAACATAGCCCGCCGTGCGGCTCATCCCGCCGCCGTTGCCGACGAGCCAGCCGACCGAGCCTTCCAGCGCAGCGGCGGCCTCGACGACCAGCATGAAGTCCAGAGCCGATAATTCCGGCCCGCCGAACGTCTTCGGCAACCATAGCCGCAAGAGACCGGCATCGGCGATCGCGTCGAAAACCGGCTGCGGCAGGCGGCGCTCGCGCTCCAGCGCGGCCCGGTATTCGCTCACCACCGGGGCAAGAGCGCCGACCCGTTCAAGCAGCTCCGCGCATTCCGCGCTCTGCGGCGTATTCATCAGATGATCCTTGTGCGCGAGGACGGCTGGCGCGGTCGCTCGGACGCGCTTACTCCGCCGCCGCGCGTCTTCTCGCCGGCTTCGGCCAGCGGGCGGCGACGCGCGGCAGGACTTCCTCGATCAGACGGCGGGTTTGCGTCATGATCTCGTCATCGCCGCGGGCTGACGGGCGCAGGATGAATTTCGATACGCCGGCTTCGACATAATCGGCGATTTTCGCCACGATCGCGTCGGCGTCGCCGATCGCGAAATAATCCTTGGGGTTGCGTCCGGTGCGCTTTCTGTAGGCATCGAATAATGGCGCGAGGGCGGGGTCGTCGGGCGCGCCGAAGCGGTACGGAATGCCGGCGCCGTAGTGGTCGTCGTCGATCGCGCGGCCCGCTTCGGCGGCGGCTTGTTTGATCGCGGCGACGACTTTCGCGGCCTGTTCCGGGGTCTCCGGCCCGGCCTGCCATCCCGTGCCGATCCGCCCGGTGCGCCTTATCGCCGCCTCGGACGAGCCGCCGATCCACATCGGCAGATCGGGCTGCACCGGCTTCGGCGCGATCGAGGCGCCCTTGAGTTGGTAGTGCACGCCGTCGAAATCGACCTTGTCCTCGGACCACAGGCGGCGGATCACCTCCAGCCCCTCATCGGTCTTGCGCCCCCTTGTCTTCGGGTCGAGGCTGAGCGCGGTCCACTCCGGTCCCAACGGGCTGCCGATGCCGAACGCCGGCAACAGCCGCCCATTCGACAGGAAATCGATCGTCGCGCATTGCCGCGCCACCAGCACCGCGTCGCGCATCGCCAATGACAGCACGTTGACACCAAACTTGATGCGTCTGGTGCGCCCGGCGAGCGCCGCCATCGCGCTCATGCATTCGAGAAACGGAGACGGGCTGACGAGCCGGTCGGTCTGCCAGATCGAATCGACGCCCCCCTGTTCGCACAGATCGACCCAGCGCCAGTAGGCATCGGCGCCGGAAAACGGAAACTCCATCAACCCGACCCCGACCGCGACGTTTCTCGGCATGCGGCGCCTCCTTTCGATGCGGCGAACTATGGGCCGATCGCGGTCCGAGTTAAAGCAGCCGCGCCGCCATGAGCCGATCCGCGGTTGGATACAGCCGCCGCGGGCGGATGTTTCAAGGACAGCACCGAACCTGAAAGGCATCCTGCGATGACAACCACCGTCTCGCCAAACCCCCGCCGCCTGCTGTGGGGCGCCATCGCGGCCGGCACGGTCGGCCTCGCCCTCGCCGCTCCGGCAAGCGCCCAGACCAACCCATACTGCCAATATCCCTACTACAACGCCTACTACTGCCAGTACTATTCTTATTACTATCCGTATGGTTGGGTCGGCGGCGGTAATGCCTATGCCGTCCCGTACGATTATTCTTATGCCGCGCCCTACGATTACTACCCCTATGATTATGGCTGGAGCGCGCCGTGGATCGGGCTCGGGGTGGGCCTGGGCGGCTGGTATGGCGGGTATGCGCACGGCCATCGCTGGGGATACGAGGGAGGCAGGCGGTGGGCCGGCGGCGGGGGCTGGCGCTTCCGCGGAGCCGATCATTCCGGCGGCGGTGCTGCCGGCGGTCGGCCGGGCTTTTTTGGCAGCGGCAGCGGCCCCCACGGCGCCGGGCCGCATGCCGGCGGAGGCGGCGGCCGCGGCGGCGGCGGAGGCCATGGAGGAGGCGGCCATGGAGGAGGCGGCCATGGAGGAGGCGGCCACCGCTGATCGGCTATCCCCCGGTCCCGCAAGCCGGGCTTGACGCCTGGCCACGGCGCCGGCTCAACTCCCGATGGCCGGAAGGAGGGCCGAACAATGCGCGTGTTCGCGACGGTGCCGCAGAACGATCTGCGTCTTGTGCCGGAAGAGGCCAGGCGGATCGAGGCCGAGGGGTATGACGGCATCATCTCGATGGAGAACCAGCACGACCCGTTTCTCGCGCTGGCCGTCGCCGGAGCCGCCACGACGCGGGTCGAGCTGCATACCGGGGTCGCGATCTCGTTCGCGCGCACGCCGATGGCGACCGCCGAGGTCGGCTGGGATCTGGCCGGCTCGACCGGCGGCCGGTTCGTGATCGGGTTGGGATCGCAGGTGAGGGCGCATAACGAGCGGCGGTTCTCGGTAAAATGGACACCGCCGGCGCCCAGGATGCGCGAATACGTTCAGGTGTTGCGCGCGATCTGGCGCTGCTGGAAGGCCGGCGAGAAACCGTCCTACGAGGGCGAGCACTATAAATTCACGCTGATGACGCCGAATTTCACACCGCCGCAAATCGATTGTCCGCCGCCGCCGGTGATGATCGCCGCGGTCGGGCCGGCGATGCTGCGGGTCGCGGCCGAGGAATGCGATGGCGTCAAGCTGCACGGGTTCTGCACGAGAAAATACCTGACCGACGCGATCATGCCGCGCATCGAGGCCGGTCTCGCCAAGGCCGGGCGGGCGCGCGCGAATTACGAGATTTCCGGCGGCGGGTTTCTCGCGACCGGGCCGGACGACAAGACAGTGGCGAAGCGCTTCGAATGGGTGCGAAGGCGGGTCGCGTTCTATGGTTCGACGCCGGCCTATTATCCGGTGCTGGCGGTGCACGGTCTCGAAGACCTCGGGCACAAGCTCAACGCGATGGTGCGCCAGGGCAAATGGGACGAACTGGCGCGGGAGGTGCCGGACGACGTCGCGCATCTGTTCTGCGCGGTCGGTCGCCACGACGAGATTGTCGGCGCGATCGAGCGCCGCTTTGGCGGCCTCGTCGATTCGCTGACCTTGCGCGGCGACGGCGTCGGCGAGGTCCCGCCGGGTCTCGTGCAGGAGATCCGCCGCGTGCCGCACCGCTATGCCGGTCTGCCTGGATCCTAGAGGTCAGCCTCCACCGGACAGCTCTTCGGCGGGCCAGGGCTGGCCCCAGCCGCGCAGGGCGGATGAGCGGAGCGTAATCCGCCATCGTCGCACACGCCTCGGCTGGTGGAATGCGCTGCGCTTTTCCACCCTACATATTGAGGTT
This sequence comes from Alphaproteobacteria bacterium, assembly GCA_050181375.1. GTDB lineage: Bacteria > Pseudomonadota > Alphaproteobacteria > ATCC43930 > CGMCC-115725 > DATARH01. The sequence continues at coordinate 4,584 of JBFXDF010000104.1, read as the reverse complement.
CGCCTTCACCGCGACGGTACCTCGGCGGGCCAGGGCTGGCCCCAGCGGTCGGCGTGCGCGACTTCCTCGACCGGGCGCCGGCTCAGCGGGCCGAACGGGTCGATCGGCCAGCCGATCGGCATCATCGCGAAGGTATCGACATCGTCGGGCAGGCCGAGCACCGCCTTGACCTCGCCCTCAAGGCGGATGTGGTTGGTGGTGATCGTTGTTCCCAGCCCGAGGGCGCGGCAGGCGAGCAGGATGTTCTGTACGGCGGGATAGAGGCTGGAGCCGCGGATCCGCTCGGCATAGGCCAGCTCCGCCGCATGCCGGTCGCGCAATTCCGGCGGCAGCGCCTCGGGTGGCGGCACGACCGGGCGGCGCTGGCACGGAACCAGGATGACCGGCGCGTCCGCCATATGGGCCCACAGGTAGGTGCCGGTCGTCATCATGCGGCGGAATTGCTGCTCCGTGAGATGCGGCGGCCGTCCGCGGGCGGCGTACATCGCATCGGCGATGCGCGACGCCCTTTGATAGATGTTGCCGAGCGCGCGGCGCACCGACGGGTCGCGCACGATGATAAAAGCCCAGTTCTGCGCGTTGCCGGCCGAGGGGGCGCGGATCGCGGCGTCGAGAATGCGCGCGATCAGCGGCTCGGGAACCGGGTCGGGCTTGAAGCGGCGCAGCGAGCGCGCGGTATGGATCGCCTCGAAAATGCCGATCTCGGTCATCGGGACTCCTCGTGCGGCAGTGGGCGGGCGCCGGCCATCTTGGCGGCGGCATTGGCGTTCGTGCTAGCTTTCAAGGGAGCGGAACAACTCACGGCTTCAGGAGCGTCGAAAACATGTCCTCCGATCGGGTTCATCTCGGCGTGGCCGAGGCGCGGGCGCTCGGCGAGCGGGCGCTGCGCGGCATCGGCTACGATGCCGAGGAAGCGTGGATCGTCTGCGACCACGTGATCGACGCGGCACTGTGCGGCTACGAGTATTCCGGCCTCGCCAAGATATTGAACATCCCGGAGCATCGCAGCTTTTCGGAACCGCGCCACAAGATGCGCCTCGTGCACGAGACCGAGGTCTCGGCGCTGTACGACGGCGGCAACAATAACGGCATGGTCGCGATGTATCACGCCGCCAAGGCAGCGATCGAGAAGGCGGCGGCGCACGGCATTGCGGTGATCGGCGTCTCGAACAGCTGGATGAGCGGGCGCAGCGCCTATTTTGTCGAGATGATCGCGCGCGAGGGCCTTGTCGCAATCCACACCGCGAGCAGCGGCCCGGTGGTGGCGCCGTTTGGCGGCACGACGGGGGCGCTCGGCACCAACCCGATCGCCTTCGCGCTCCCCGGCGAGGACGGACCTTTGGTGCTCGACATCGGCACCTCGGCGTTCATGGCGACCGAACTGCAATTGCGCGCCCGCCTCGGCCAGAGCGTGCCCGAGGGGGTCGGTCTCGACCGCGACGGCAACCCGACGACCGATGCGCGCGCAATCCGCGACGGCGGCGTGCTCTTGCCGTTCGGCGGCCCATCCGGCGGATACAAGGGGTTCGGGCTGGCGCTGATCGTGCAGGCCTTCGGGCTGTTGGCCGGCGGCGCGCAGGAGGGTTATGTGTTTATCGCCTTCCGTCCCGACCTGCTGGTGCCGCTTGCCGATCTGAAGCGCGAGATCGCGGCGCTGATCGCCCGCGTCAAAGCCGTGCCGCGCCAGGAGGGCTTTGCCGAAATCCGCATCCCCGGCGAGCAGTCGGCGCGCAACCGCGAGCGCCTCCAGCGCGAGGGTCTGACGATCGACCGGCTCGTTTACGACCGGCTCGAAGCGCTGGCCGGTCTGAACGCGCCGAGAACCGCGCCCGTGAGCGGCTGAAAGGACTGCGACAACCGCGCCGGAAGGATTTTTTGTCCCGTTCGTTGTCGCTGCGGCATCTCACTCGGCTTCCGGATCGCACGTGCGCAAACGCGGCAGGATCGTTCTTCTTCACTTTGTCGGTCAGATGCCGATGGCCGGCATCGCATGGCAGGCGATCAACCACCTCGCCGCACTCGAAAAGCTCGGCTACGAGATTTGGTATGTCGAGGATCACGGGATCAACCCATACGATCCGCGGATCAGCAGCGTCGTCAATCAGTGCGACTACAATGTCGCGTATCTGCGCGACGCGATGGAGCGGCACGGCTTGGCCGGGCGCTGGGCTTATTGGGACGCGATCAACGATGCGTGGCACGGGATGTCGCGCGAGGCGGTGCATCGCCTCTACGCCGAGGCGGACGCGCTGATCAATCTGTGCGGCGCGACGCGGCTGCGCGACGAACACATGCGCTGTCCGGCGCGGGTCATGATCGACACCGACCCGGTGTACGAGCAGATCAAATACGCGCGGAATGAGCCGGGCGCGCGCGCCTACATCGACGCGCACACGCATTTCTTTACCTACGGGGCCAATCTCGGCACCGATTTTTGCCCGCTGCCGCTATGCGGCGTTCCGTGGCGGCCGACCGTCCCGCCGGTCGATCTCGATCTGTGGCCGCTGGCCGCCGATCCGGCGGAGCGCGGCGCAACGAGATGCTTTACGACAATCGCAACCTGGGAGAACAAGGGCAAGAACATCGAATTCGAGGGCGAAAATTACCTCTGGTCGAAACACGTCAACTTCGTCCGGTTTCTCGACATACCCGCTCGTCGCCAACGGACCTGCTTCGAGATGGCGATGCTGCCGCCGGACAATGGTGTGCGCCGCGAGGTCGAGGGGTGCGGCTGGAGCCTTGTCGACCCGCGCCCGGTATCGGCCGACATGGAAAGCTACCGGCGTTTTATCGCCGGATCGCGCGGCGAGTTCACGGTCGCCAAGGACATCTATGTCCGGCCGAACAGCGGCTGGTTCAGCGATCGCGCCGTGTGCTACCTCGCGAGCGGCCGTCCCGTGGTCACGATGCGCACCGGCTTTACAAGCTATTGCCCGGTGGGGAACGGGGTCTTCGACTACGCGACGCATGACGAGGCGCTCGCCGCGATCGACGCAATCGAAGCCGATTACACCAGGCACAGCCGAGCGGCTCGCGAGATCGCCGGCGACTGTTTCGGGGCGAGCCGGGTCCTGTCGAATTTAACGGCCGAGATCGGCCTCTAGTCGTAACGGTCGGAGACTCCCCTTGGACCGCGCCGAATACGACAAGCTCGACCGGGTCGAGGAGCGGATGTGGTGGTTCGCCGCGTTGCACGCGAATTTGACGCTGCTGTGCGGCCGTGTTGCCTGCCGCTCGGAGGGCCGGACATTGCTCGACGCGGGCTGCGGCACCGGCGGGTTGCTCGCGCGTCTGGCGGCGCTGGTTCCTGATTGGACCGCGATCGGGCTCGACGCCGACCGCTTCGCCTGCGAACGCGCCCGGACAAAGAGCGGACGGCCGGTATGCGCCGGCTCGGTAGACGCCTTGCCGTTCGCCGACGGCGCGTTCGGCGCGATCGTCAGCGCCGACGTGCTGTGCCACAGCGGCGTCGACGAACGGATGGCGCTGGCGCAGTTCCATCGCTGCCTCGGCGAAAACGGCATCCTGATCCTGAACCTGCCGGCTTATTCCTGGCTCATGTCGGCGCACGACCAGGCGGTTGCCAATGTCAGGCGGTACAGCAGGGGCCGAATCGCGCGGCTGCTCGAAGGCGCGGGGTTCCGGCTGGTGTTCGCGAGCTATTGGAACACGATCCTGTTCCCGGTCATGGTGGTGAGCCGCAAGCTGCTGCCGGCGGGCGGCGGCGCCGCCAGCGACGTCAGGCTGCATCCGCCGCCGGTCGAGGCGCTGTGCCGCGCCGCGACGCGGCTCGAACACGCGCTGCTGCGCCGCGGCATCACGCTGCCGTTTGGCGGGTCGGTGATGGCGGTCGCGGCGAAACAAGCAAAACAGGGAGAAGCACGTGCCTGATTCGATGCCGCTCATGCCGGCCGACGCTATCGATGCCCCGCATCGCGCCGCCCCGGCCAGCGCAGTCCCGCCGGCGCTGTCGATCGTCATCCCGGTCTATAACGGCGCCGACAGCGTCGGCGAGCTGGTCGCCGCGCTGGAGGAGCTGCGGATCGAGGGCGGTCACGAAATCGTGTTGGTCAACGACGGCAGCCCCGACAACAGCCTCGAGGTTTGCCGCTCGCTGGTGGCGCGGGCGCGCGTGCCGATCACGCTGGTGGCCTTGTCGCGCAATTACGGCGAGCACAACGCCGTGATGGCCGGGCTGCGCCACGCGAGAGGCGGGCATGTCATCACGATGGACGACGATTTGCAGAACCCCCCAGAGGAGGTCGAGCGCCTGCTCGCCTTCGCGCAAGAGAGCGGGCGCGAGGTCGTCTACACCTATTACGACGAAAAGCGGCACGCGGCGTGGCGCAATTTCGGCAGCCGATTTACCAACTGGGTCGCCGGCTTCGTCCTCGACAAGCCGAAGGGATTTTATCTGTCGAGCTTCCGCTGCATGAGCGCCTTTGTCGCGCGCGAAGTGGCGCGCTATGACGGACCCTATCCATATATCGACGGGCTGATCCTGCAGGTGACGCAGGATATCGACCGGCTGCTCGTGCGCCATCTGCCGCGCGCGATCGGCCGCAGCAACTACACGCTGCGCCG
>JBFXDF010000103.1:0-12719 GCA_050181375.1 Alphaproteobacteria bacterium | reverse complement strand
TCCCGGACGGTTGTAAAGCCCCGCATCAGCGTCCGCTCGGCCTCGGCGCTCGCGGCAAGAAAGATGTAGCCGATATCGGCGGAAACCAGAGCGTTGACCGAAACCGCCGCGAACATCGTATGCCAATGCGCATCGATCAGACCCGGCATCACGGTCCGGCCGCCGCAATCGACCGTCCGCGCGCCTTCCGGCGGGGTTACGTCGCCGGCGGCGATTTGCTTGATGCGATTGCCTTCGACGAGAAGGCGAAGCCCGCCGCGCAAGGCCGCGGAGTTGCCGTCGAAAAGCATGAGATTCGCGAACACGACGGGCGGCGTCGGGCCGGGAGGAGCCGCCCGCGCGCCGGTGCTGGGAAAGAGCCCCAGCGAGGTCAGCGAGGCGCCAATACCGGCGATAAAGCCGCGCCGTGTCAGCTCCCGGCCGATACGATCGGCGGCGGATCGCAGCTCAGGCGTGCAACAAGAACAGGTCGGGCTACCGGAGTGACCGGATTGATCGGCGGAGGTCCGAGAAATCATTCGAGACCTTTCATTTTTATTATAGTAGGAGGGTATTTATTCACTTCGTACAAACGGCCTGACGGCAGAAAACCAGCCTTCCTCGGTTCAGGCCAGTCGATGCGTCAGTCCAACGGCCTCTTCCCGAACCTTGCCGACGCGCAGTGACGTGCAAATCCCGATCCGCATTCAGCTTTTTCAACCGCGTCACTCCAGGGTACACGTGCCATGTTCCGCTATGGCGCGGTGCATGGCATCCGGAGCCAAATCGAGGTTTCCGGGCCAGCTGACGGCACCCAGACTGACCGTCACCTGACGGAAGAGTGCTTCATCGCGGAGCGGGGCAAATACTCCAGCCGCTTCCGACTGCACGAATTTCGCCATTTCGATAATTCCGCCGGTACCATCGTTGAAGCGAACCCGCAAGCGAAAGCCGGGCAATGCCTCAACCGCGGCGACACGCCAGGGAGCGCACGAACGAACCGGCGGACTCAACTCAGTGGCTCGATTCTCTTCGGCATCTGCATGCGGCTGCACAGGTCCCAATTCTCCATCAATTCATCCCGGTGCTCCGAGGCCCATTCCAACACCAGCGCCAACGCCCGTTTGGGCAAGCTCTCTTGGAGCAACTCGAGCGTACGGATGTCGATAAGCGCTTCATGTTCGGCATAGAGCGCATGGAAATGCGGTGGACCGTGATCGCGCCAAAAGATTCTGGATCAGGATGCCGTAGAAGGTGCTGATCGTCGGCATCAGGGGGGTTCGCTCGCGAGGAACGAAGGCCGATGCGTGAACCGGGCGGCGCGCTCCAGAATCTCTCCGACGCGCAGCACGGTTGCCTCGTCGAAGGCGCGGCCGATCACCTGGAGGCCCAGCGGCAGCCCCTCGCCGCTCAAGCCGGCCGGGACCGAGATCGCCGGCAAGCCGGCGAGATTGACCGGCACCGTGAATACGTCGTTCAGATACATCGCGATCGGATCATCGCTGTTTTCGCCGATCGCGAAGGCGGCACTCGGTGCGGTCGGGGTCAGCAGGCAATCGACCTTTTCGAATGCGGCGGCGAAATCGCGCGCGATCAGGGTGCGCACTCGCTGTGCCTTCAGATAATAGGCGTCGTAATACCCGGCCGACAGCACATAGGTGCCGACCAGCACGCGGCGGCGGACCTCGGCGCCGAACCCGGCGGCGCGCGTCAGCTCGTACATGTCGTCGAGCGTGTCGCCCGGCACGCGCAGCCCGAAGCGCACCCCGTCATAGCGCGCCAGGTTTGACGACGCTTCGGCCGGAGCGATGATGTAGTAAGCCGGCAGCGCGTATTGCGTCGTCGACAGCGAAATCTCGACCGGCTCGGCGCCGGCATCGCGCAGCCAGGCGATGCCCTGTTGCCACAGGGCTTCGATCTCGTCCGGCATGCTCTCGGCGCGGTATTCGCGCGGGATGCCGACCCGGAGGCCGCGCACATCGCCGCTCAGCGCCGCCTCGTAATCCGGCACCGGCAGCGGCGCCGAGGTCGAATCGCGCGGGTCGTGCCCGGCCATCGCGCCCAACAGGATCGCCGCGTCGCGCACGCTGCGCGCCATCGGGCCGGGCGTGTCGAGCGACGAGGCATAGGCAACGACGCCCCAGCGCGAGCAGCGGCCGTAAGTCGGTTTCAGCCCGACAATGCCGCAGAAGCTTGCCGGCTGACGGATCGAGCCGCCGGTATCGGTGCCGGTCGCCCCGAGCGCGGCGCGCGCCGCCACCGAAGCCGCCGAACCGCCCGATGAGCCGCCTGGAACCAATGGCCGGTTGTCACCGGCGCGCCGCCACGGGTTTTCGACCGGGCCGTAATGGCTCGTCGTGTTGGAAGAACCCATCGCGAACTCGTCGAGATTGGTTTTGCCGAGCATGACCCCGCCGGCTTCCCACAGTTTCCCGGTGACGGTCGATTCATAGGGCGGCGTGAAACCGTCGAGGATGTGCGAGGCGGCGGTGGTCGGCACCGCCTTGGTGCAGAACAGGTCCTTGACCGCGATCGGAATACCGTCAAGCGCCCTTCCCTCGCCGCGCCCAAGCCGCTCATCCGCCGCTTTCGCCATATCGAGCGCCCGCTCCGGCGTCTCGGTGATGAAGGCGTTGAGCGGACGCGCCGCTTCCATCGCGGCGATATGGGCCTCGGTCAACTCGCGCGCCGAGAACGATTTCGTCCGCAGCCCGGCCCGCGCCTCGGCCAGCGTGAGGTCGGTATATGCAGTCATTCGACGACCTTAGGCACGGCGAAAAAGCCTCTTGCCGCTTGCGGTGCATTGCCGAGGATCGCGTCGCGGCGATCGCCGTCGGTCACCGCGTCGTCGCGCATCGGCAGCCGCATCGCCGCGACGCTCGTCATCGGCGGCACGCCGTCGGTGTCGATCTCGCCGAGTTGCTCGACCCAGGTCAGGATCTGCGACAGCTCGGCGGCGAGCGGCTCGAGTTCGGCGTTGTTGAGCCGGATTCGAGCGAGCGCGGCGATGTGCGCCACGTCGGCCTTGTTCAATGCCATGCACGATCTCCGCTTTCTGGCGACGTGGCCCGAGACTGCCGGCGGAGCGGGATGTCCGCCCACGCTCGAAGCCTCGCTCAGCAGACATATTTACGGCGCTGCCGCTTGGCGGCTGGTTACGGCGTCGATGTAGCCACGCCGGACTGCATTTGAAACCATATCACCCGACATGCCGCTGAGCGACCCGAGAGAACTCCGCGCCGCGATGCCGTCGGGCGCCCGCCTGCTCGGCCTCGATGTCGGCACGAAGACGATCGGGACGGCGCTCAGCGACACGAGGCTGGTCATCGCCAGCCCGCTCGAAACGATCCGCCGGCGCCGGTTTCGCGACGACGCGGCGGCGCTGTTCGGGCTCGTTGACCGGCATGGCGTCGGCGGCCTCGTGATCGGGCTGCCGCTGGCGCTGAGCGGCGGCGACACGCCGCGCACGCAATCGGTTCGCCAGTTTGCGCGCAACCTGCTGGCGCTACGCGACATGCCGGTCGCGTTCTGGGACGAGCGGTTGTCGACCGCGGCGGTCACGCGCGAGATGATCGCCCACGACATGACAAGAAAGCGCCGCGCCGAAATCGTCGATCGGGTCGCGGCGGCGTATATCCTGCAAGGCTGCCTCGACGCGATCGGACGTTCCGCTCCATGCCCCTAGAAACCGCTTGAGCCGCGTATTGCGCTTTCTCGGCCTGGTGCTGGGGATCGCCGTTCTCGGGTGGCTCGTCGCGCACGCCGATTTGGGCACGCTGATCGGCGTTTTCCCGCATATCGGCTGGGGCTTTATCGCGATCCTGGCGGTGCGCGTCGCGACCGTCCTGATGAACACGGCCGGTTGGCGATTTCTGATCCCGTCCGCGGATCGACCGCCATTTGCCGTCCTCGCGACGTTCCGCTGGATATGCGAGGCGATCAACGCAATTTTGCCGGTGGGGCAGATCGGCGGCGATGTCGTGCGCGCCCGATTGCTGCAGCAGCGAAGTTCGGCCCCGGCGCGCGGCGCGGCGTCGGTCGCGGTCGATTTCTGCATCACGCTCGTCGCCGAGGCCCTGTTCACGGTGCTCGGGTTTGTGCTGCTGGCTTGGCGCAGCGCCGAGGCGGGCTGGTGGCCCGTCGCGGCCAGCGCGGCGCTGCTGCCGGTGCTTGGCTTGTTCGGCTGGGAGCTTTTGGTCCACCGCCGGCTGCTCGCCGCGTTGCAGCGCGGTCTGCTGCGTCTCGGCCGCCGGCGGCTGGCGGAATCGGTGCAGTCGCTCTCGGCCGCGCTGACGCTCGTGGCGGGCAGCCGCACGGGGCTGGCGCTGGCGCTGGCGCTGCATACGCTGACGTTTTTCACGCATGCCTTCGAGACTTGGCTGACGCTGTACCTGATGGGCGCCCCGACCGGCTTTGCGGGGGCGGTCATGCTCGAAAGCCTCAGTTTCGCCGCGCGCAGCGCCGCTTTTCTGATCCCGAGCGGCTGGGGCGCTCAGGAAGCGGCGCTGGTGGCGTTAGCGGCGGCGGCCGGTTTGTCACCCGACGATGCGCTGGCGCTGGGTCTCGTCAAGCGCGCCCGCGAATTCGCGGTCGGGCTGCCGGGGCTCGCCGCCTGGGCGATCGCCGAGCGCCGCGGGGCATCCGCGCCGCCTGGCTGAGACCCAGGCACCGAGGTCGCGGTAGACCGCCGCCGACGGATCGAAATCGACGCGGGGATGGCGGAACGGAACCCAGTGAAAGCGCTCGCGGAACAGCGGCCCCGAATGCGGCGGCCGGCCGTAGTCGTGCGGCGGCAGCGGGCGCAGGACTTCGCGGACCGCCGTGATGTGCCGGAGATTGCGGCGCTGAGAGATATACGACGCGAGCGCGGCGCGCTTGGCCTCGGTTTCGGCGGCGGTGCCGCAAATCGCGATCTCGCCGCCGCATTGTTCGGCGAAGCGGGCGGATCTGACACGCCCGCCGGCGAAATTATACGCAGCGAATTCCCAGACCGGCGGCGCGTCCGCTATCAGCGCCGCGAGGGCGTTCGCGGCGTCGTGGTCCTGATGCGCGCCCTCGAACGCCGGAACCCAAACCGCTTCCGCCCGGCATTGGGCGGCCGCCGCGGCAATGTCGGAGGCTGCGGCATCGAGGTCAAACCGCAGGCGACGCGCGGGTGTGTCGCGAAAGCCGACGATCTTGAACCCGAGCAGCCGCGCGACGCCAAGAGCCTCCTCCTGCCGCCGCCGAACGTCGTCGCGATGGCTCCGCCTCGGCCACGGCCAAAGCGCGTGCTCGGGGGGCACGCCGGTCGTCAGATGCAGCACGAAAACGCGGACGCCGGCAGCGATGGCGCGAGACGCGGCGATTGCACAGGCGACGATCTCGTCATCGGGATGCGGCGCCAGGATCAGAACGCGGCCCGCGACCGCGTTCATCGGCGCGCCGGCTCCCGCGGCGACACGGCCGCGCGCCATACCGGAAGCAGATCCTGTTCGAGGACCTCGCCCCAGCTCGGCACCCGCGCCTCGACATAGGCGCGGGCCACCAAACCCATCGCCCGGCGTCGCCATGGCGCTGCCGCAAGATCGGCGATCGCCATCGCCCAGGGTTCGGGATCGTCGCCGGGCAGGACATGGACCGCGAGGCAATCCGCCATTCTGGAGGCAAACCCGCTGCCGCGCGCGGCCAGCACCGGCAGCCCGCACGCGAGCGCCTCCTGCGCGGCGCTGCCGAATTCGTCGATTTCCGACGGGAACAGAAACAAATCGGCGGAGGCGTAGGCTCGCGCCAGTTCGTCCTGGGTCAGCAGACCGGGAAAGGTGCTCGCGGGACCGAGCGCGGCTTGCAGCCGCGCCCGTTCGGCGCCTTCACCGGCGCAGAGCAGATGCACCAAGGCTCCGCGGGCGCGGGCGGCCTGCAGGATCGGCGCGAGAAGGCGGACATTCTTGCCGGCATCGAGCTTGCCGGCATAGACCGCGATCAGGTCGCCGCGGCAGGACCCGAAGCGACGCTCCAACCAGGCCCGGTCCCGCCGCGCCGGCGAGAACAGGGAGCGGTCGAGGCCGCGGCGGATCATGATCTGGTGATGCCCGCGCGCGTCGCTTGCCCCCGATCGGCCGACAAACGAGCCAACAACCGCCGTGACGGAAGCAAGATGTCTTGCGAGCCGGCGCTCCAGGAGCGAACCGACCCGGTCGGGGATGGCGAGATAGTCGATTGCGGCGCGGTATGCGAGACCTGAACCGAGCCGCCGCTGCAGCACCCTCTCCACCGTGATGCGGGCATATTCAGGAGTATTCGTGTGGATCGAGTGGACCACCGGTATTCCGTGGCGGCGCGCGAACCGCATGGCGGTCCGCGTATAGCAGAAGAACGCATCGGTTGTGTGGATTACAGTGTACCGGCGAAGCACTCGCGCGAGTAGCGGGTGCCATGGCGCGATATCGGTGTGGTCGGGAAAATCGGGTTTGCGCATCAGCCGTGCCGTACTGAAAACCGGCGGCATCAGTGCGTATCGAACCGATGGCGACAATGGTATCTGGCGCTGTTCCGGCCCAACGAAATGGACCGTCAGATCGAGCGCGTCGGGCATATCGACCGCTGCTTCGGCGAGCCGCTGCCAGCACTTCACATGGCCGCCGGCGGCCGGGGCATATTCGAGATCGACCAGCACCCCGACCTTTAGCGGCCGGTCCAGCGCCGCGGCATTCAGCGTGTCGGCGGGAACCGGCTGTTCGAAGGGGATGGCCCGGCGCGCCAGCGTGCCAGCCGCACCGATGTCCATGTTTTTATTCATGATAATCCGAGTACCCGTTCCCGCGCCTAGCCAAACGGGCGAAAGCTGGGCTAGCGTTCCATGCGAGGAGCCGAGGCGGCGGGAGCCGCCTCTTCACCTAGGCGAACGGGAGCTTCCGATGATCGATGTTCACTATTGGCCAACGCCGAACGGCAAAAAGGTGGCGATTCTTCTCGAGGAATGCGGTCTGCCTTACAAAATCGTGCCGTGCAATATTCAGCAAGGGGACCAGTTCAAGCCGGAATTTCTCGCGATGAACCCGAACCATCGCATGCCGGTGATTGTCGACCACGACCCTCCGGGCGGCGGCGAACCGATCACGGTTTTCGAATCGGGCGCGATCATGATGTATGTCGCCGAGAAGACCGGCCGCTTTTGGCCGCAGGATCAGCGCGGCAAGTACGAAGTCGCGCAATGGGTCATCTGGCAGATGGCCAACCAGGGCCCGAAGCTCGGGGAATGCGGACATTTCCGCCGGCTCGGCGATTCAAGAGGCGATCAGAGCTATGCCGTGACGCGTTTCACCGACGAAGCCAACCGGTTGTACGGAGTCTTGAACAACCGGCTGCACCGGAACCGCTACGTCGCCGGCGACGAATACACGATCGCCGACATGATCTGCTACCCCTGGACGGTCAACTGGCAGGCGCAGGGTCAGGACATCGGCGAGTTCCGGTATTTCAAGCGCTGGTTCGAGGAAATCGGCGAGCGCCCCGCGGTCAAGCGCGGCATGGCGGCCGGCGCCGATCTGTCGGTCGACGTTTCCAAACTCCCCGCCGAGGAGCAGGCCCGAATCCGCCGGATCATGTACAACCAGCGCGCGATCCCGGTCTCCGCGGATTAAAACCGATGTCGTCTACAGGGATTGGATTGCCTCGCCGCGCTCGCAACGACGCGTCATTGCGAGAACGCACGCCCCGCAGCCTGCCTCACTCGACGGGGTCAGGCTGAACGCGCGACACGGCGCCGCCCTGCGGCGCGGGCACTGCCGCCGCGTCGGCCGGCCGGCGCCGGCTTGCCGGCAGACGGCACAGGACGGTGGTCCCCTCGCCCACCCCGGACCGTATCGCGACCGAGCCGCCGTGCAGTTCGATCAGGCTTTTGACAAGCGACAAGCCCAGCCCGGCGCCGGCCTCGCGGTTGCGCGGATTGCCGCGCTCGAACTTCTCGAAAACCCGCTCCTGGTCCTCGGCGGCGATGCCGACCCCGGTATCGACAACCGCCAGGATCACATCGCCGCCACTCTCGCCGTCGATGCGCGCCTCGAGTTGGATCGTGCCGCCGGGCGGGGTAAACTTGATGGCATTTGAAACGATGTTGAACAGGGCCTGCTTGAGCCGCCGCTCGTCCGCCTCCACCGCGCCGATTTCGTTCGGACAGTTCACGACGAGAGCGACATCCTGCATCCTCGCCCGTTCCCGCGACAGCGATGCCACCGCCTCCAGCAGATCGCGGATTTCGACACTGCCGGGTTCGAGCGCCAGGTAGCCGGCCTCGATTGTCGCGAGATCGAGAATATCGTTGATCAGCTGCGACAAGCGCTGCGAGCTCTCGAGAATGCCGCGGCTGTACTCAAGCTGCCGTTGCGACAGGGTCCCGAAATACTGGTTCGTCAGGATCTCGGCAAAGCCGGTGATCGCATTCAGCGGCGTACGCAATTCGTACGAGACGTTGGCAATGAACTCGCTCTTCAGGCGCGCGGCTGTCTCCAGCGCCTCGTTGCGCTCGCGCAGCGCGCGTTCCACCCGAGCGGTGTCGCTGACGTCAAGACAGGTGAGCAGCACGTTGCCGTCGGGCAGCGGCATCGTCGCGACCCGCAACGCCGAGCCATCGGAGCGCTCCATCGAGCCGCTCCACGGCGGGTCTTCGGTAATGCGCGCAATCACCCGTTCACGGGTCGATTGCCAGTCCCCGCCCTCCTGGTAGAAGTGGCGGATCTTCTCGACGATGTCGCTGACATGCGGCTCGCCCTCCAGATCGTCCTGCGAAAGACCCCAGACCTTGCGATAGGCTGGATTGTGCAATTTCAGCCGCCCGTCGCTGCCGAACACGGCAATCGCCTCGAACAGATTGTCGAGCGTGGCGCGCTGCACTTCGATCAACGTATTGTAGGAACGCTCGAGCGCCAGCCGGTCGGTCACGTCCTCATAGGCGAAAATGAGGCCTCCCAACGGGTGCGGTGAAACCGACATGCTGAGCGTCCGCCCGTCAGGCAGATGCAGCAGCTCGCTTTCCGGTTCGATCAGCGATGTAAACAGCGCGAGCTGCTGCCGCTTGAACGCGCGGGCATCGGCATGTTCGGGGAGCCTGCGCCGCTCGCGCAGCCGCTCCAACAGCTCGTCCAACGAGGGTTCGCCGGCCAGCCAGCCCTCCTCGAGAGCCCAGAGCCGCGCGAAGGCCGAATTGAAGAATTTGAGCCGCTTGTCCGCGCCATAGATCGCGACCGCGGCATGTATGCTTTCGAGAACCTGGCCATGCGCGTCGATGTGCCGCGCCAGTTCAGTTTCCGCGAATTCAACGTCGGTGCGGTCGAGCGCGTAGCCGATCGTGCCGCCGGCGCGGCTGGCTGCCTCGACGATCTCCAGCAGCCGTCGCGAGCCGCCGATCGAGACATGCCGCCTCTCGGCTTGCGGCGCGCCGGTCCCTGCCCCGCCAGCACGCGACGGCGCCGGCGTACCGTTCGGCTTGCGGGACGGCACCAGCTCGCATGATCCGGCCAGCACCGCCTCGCGGTTCGCATCGAGCGCGGCGGCATAGGCCGCATTGCAGTCGATCACCCGCAATCGCTCGTCGCGGCGCCACACCGGCAGCGGCAGCAACTCGATTGCTTCCCTCAAGGCGGCCGCGGCGTCCGCGGCGGCGGCTCGCGCCAGTTCCGAGCGCCGGGTCGAGGACGCATCGGCGATCCACAAGACCGCTTCGCCGCGCGTTGTCGTTCGCCCTTGGAGGGCATATGCGATACCGTCACGCGACGAAGCGGCGGCATCAAAGGCCGTGCCGGTCTGCCGCAATTTCTCGACGGCCGCCGCCACCTGCATCGCGTCGGCGGGATCGAGTTCGGTCAAGAAACGATCGTATGAGAAGCTGGTGCGCGGCGCCTCGGCCCCGCCGAGCGCCGTCGCTTCGCCATCGCGCGACCAGCGGATCCCGGAAATCGGCGCGGTTGCCAGCGCGGCCGCCACGCGGAACCCGCTCTGTTCCGCCGCCTCGCGAGCCGCTGCCGCATGCCGCAGCGCAGAGCGGGTACGCTGCCACAGCGCCAACAGCAGCACCGCGGCCAGAAAAAAGAACCCGGCGGCGAACTCGGCCACGCGCGTTCCGGGTGCTGCGAGTTTTCGGATTTCGCGCGCGGCGCCGGTCGCCTAGTTACCGGGCCGTCGCGGCAGCCGGCGCGGGTCGTGCTGTCTCCGGGCGCGCCTCGGGCAGCGGCTGCACCTCCTCCTCGTCCCACGGCCCCGGGAAACGGCCGCGCCCGACCTTCTCGCGCGAGAAGATGTGGTAATCCACCGGCCATTCCGAGCGCGGCAGCTCGTAGAACACCTCGACCCCGTTGCCGTCGGGGTCGCGCAGATAAATGCCAAGTGAAATGCCGTGATCGGAGATGTGCTCGATCGGCTGACCCTTTTCCTTGATGCGGCGGTAAAAATCCTTCAGGTCGTCGAGCGACTCGAGCCGCCACGCCATGTGGTTCAGGCCGACCTGGCCCTTCCGCTGCAACGGCGCGTCGTCGCCGAGTTGCATCAGCGCAACCTCGTGCGACTGCTCCTCGTCGGCCGACATGAACGCGGCCCAGCCGGGGCGGTACTCGTAGGTGTGCAGCCCGAGCAGGTCCTCGTACCATTGCTTCGAGCGCTCGACATTGCGCACGTATACGTTGACGTGCTGCAGATACATCGGCCGTCTGCTCATTCGATCCTCCCGGTAGTGGCTGTTCGACCCAAAGCAAGGTGCCTCATAATATATGGGTCGATTTGGTAGCGGCCAAGCCGTGCAACGTACTGTGGAGATCCAAAGTCGCTTCCCGTCGCCCGACCAACCCGGCAACGACCTCCGACGTCGAGTCCTGTCACAACGGCTTTTCCGCTCCCTCGAACCAGCCTGGCCGAAGCGTGCAGGCGACGCCATCCTGTCAGACCCGACCAGCTGTCTCTTACGGCGATACGGTCGCCGCAAAACTGATCGTTCCAGAGCACTCGGGCTCATCATCGACCAGCACTACCGTTTGGGGAAGCCAACCCTGGACGTTGCCAAACTCCTCTCGCAAGTCCCAACAATTCGTGCGCGGCGACCTTTACATCACAATACCGCACACGGCTCGCTCCATAATTGCAGGCGATAATATGTTTATCGGCAACCAGTTTCATCAGCCGAAACGGATCGTACAAATGCTTCGCCGCTGTGTGGAATCTGCTATGGGCGAACGAATGGCGGACCGATCTCACGCATATTCAAGCCACGGCAAACAGGCCGATTTACGACCGCGCCAATCTAAACCACCGAACTCGACGCCACGACGGGAAGCAATAACGCGTCAGCAGTTGTGGGTTAAGCGCATGCGACGCGCACCAATAGGGTAAATTTCAGGTTGATAAGAATGATGCCCATCTCTTCGTCGGGAAGATTCACTACCATCGAAAACCGGCTTATTTGTCGGCTATTCCATCCACCTCGGTCAGGTATGGGAGATTTATTGACCTCGCTCCACCACTCGAGCCAAGCGTGGCCCCACCCACGCCCGAATACCGGTGAATGCCAGCGGCATCGGAGCGAGCCGTGGCGGCAATGACGACGCTGGGTCCGCTCTTGGCCGGTTGGTATAAGTCTATGTGCCGCCCGAGGTGAGCCGGCCTGATCGACATCAAGAGGGGACCCGATGCCTGTTACCGTTCTGTATCCCGAGGCCCGCCAGCAGCCCGACGAACTCGAACGCGAGGTGTTCGGCCCCGACATGCGGATCGTCAAGCGCGACGCGGCGGCGCTGTCCGAATTGGCCGATGCCGATTGCGCCGAGGCCGACGGACTGATGATCATGGGATTTCCGGTCACCGGGGCCGATCTGGCGCGGTTTCCGCGGCTGCGCGCGATCGTGCGCATGGGGGTCGGTTACGACAAGCTCGACCGGCCGGCGGCGGCCGAGCGCAATATCCTGATCTGCAACGTGCCCGATTATGGCACGACCGAGGTCGCCGATCACGCGATCGCGCTGGCGCTGACCCTGCGGCGCGGCATCCTCCTGC
The DNA here is from genome assembly GCA_050181375.1 of Alphaproteobacteria bacterium. GTDB lineage: Bacteria > Pseudomonadota > Alphaproteobacteria > ATCC43930 > CGMCC-115725 > DATARH01. The sequence goes on along the minus strand of JBFXDF010000103.1, from coordinate 725 downwards.
ACCACGAATTGCAGCGCAAGAACCCGCCCGCGCCGTTCCGCTCGTTCCAGCATCCGCTGATCCAGCGGCTCGGCATGCAGACTTTTGGGATTATCGGCCTCGGGCGGATCGGTACGGCGGTCGCGCTGCGCGCCAGGGCGTTCAATTTCCGCGTCGTTTTCTTTGACCCATATCTGCCAAACGGGGTGGAGCTGGCGCTCGGCATCGAGCGCGCGACGACGCTCGAGGACCTGCTGCGCCAGACCGATACGCTGTCGATCCATGCGCCGCTGACCCCGGAGACGCGCGGCATGCTCGGCCGCGAGCAGTTGGCGCTGCTTCCGCAAGGGGCGGTCGTCGTTAACGACGCGCGCGGTCCGATCATCGACCTCGACGCGCTGTGCAACGCTCTGCGCAGCGGCCACATCGCCGGAGCCGGGCTCGACGTGTTGCCGGTCGAGCCGCCGGTCGAGCCGGTCCCGGAGTTGCTGCGCGCCTACCGGGCCCGCGAGGAGTGGCTCGAAGGCAGGCTCGTGATAACGCCGCACTCGGCCTGGCTGACGCCGCATTCGTGGGACGACACGCGGCGCAAATCGGCCGAGACGATGCGCGCCGCGCTGCTCACCAACCGGCCGCAGAACGTCATCACGCCGGAGATGTTTTAGCCTGAGCTAGAGGTTTGATCGTGGGCGCCGATGCATCTTCTGCATCTGCTGCGGCACGCAAAGTCGGCTCGGGAGGGCGAG
>JBFXDF010000102.1:0-12809 GCA_050181375.1 Alphaproteobacteria bacterium | reverse complement strand
CCATCAGGATCACGTAGTCGAGCGCGCGGTTGCCGGCTTCCAGCATGCGGTCGAGCGCTTCGGCCTGCGGCACCGTGCGCGGAAAGCCGTCGAGGATAAAACAGTTGGCGCAGTCCGGCTCGGCGATCCGTGCCGCCAGCATTTCGATGATGATGTCGTCGGGAACCAGCCGGCCGGCTTCCATGATCGCCTTGACCCGCGCTCCGAGCACGCTGCCCGAGGCGACCGCGGCACGCAGCATGTCGCCGGTCGCGAGCTGCACGAGGCCATGGGTTTGCTCGATCCGCTTCGCCTGAGTTCCCTTGCCGGCGCCTGGCGGCCCGAGAAGGATCAGGTTCATCAGCGCCGCCCCCTCAGCCGAGCCTTTTTGATCAGCCCCTCATACTGATGCGCGAGCAGGTGTGAATGGATCTGCGCCACCGTGTCCATCGTCACGCTGACGACAATCAGGAGGCTGGTGCCGCCGAAATAGAACGGCACCGAATACTGCGAAATCAGGATCTCGGGCAGGATGCATACCGCCGCGAGGTAGATCGCACCGGCCACCGTGATGCGGGTCAGCACGTAGTCGAGATAGTCGGCCGTGTTCTTGCCGGGGCGGATGCCGGGAATGAATCCGCCATATTTCCGCAGATTGTCCGCCGTCTCGGCCGGGTTGAACACGATAGCCGTGTAAAAGAACGTGAAGAACACGATCAGCCCGATATAAAGCCCCATATAGAGCCATGTACCGTGCGCCAGATACGACGTGATCGTGCCGAGCCATCCGTAGCTCTGGCCGCTCGCCTCGAAGCTCGCGATCGTCACCGGCATCAGCAGCAGCGACGAGGCAAAGATCGGCGGTATGACGCCCGAGGTGTTGATCTTGAGCGGCAGATGCGAGGCTTCGCCGCCGAACATGCGGTTGCCTTGCTGCCGTTTTGGATACTGGACGAGGATGCGGCGCTGCGCCCGCTCCATGAAGACGATCACCATCACGACGGCGACCGCCATCAGCAGAAAGATAATGATAAAGACGGTCGAGATCGCGCCGGTGCGCCCCAATTCCAGGGTAGCGGCCAGCGCGTGCGGCAGGTTTGCGACGATGCCGGCCATGATGATCAGCGAGATGCCGTTGCCGATGCCGCGTGCCGTGATCTGCTCGCCGAGCCACATCAGAAAAACCGTGCCCGCGGTCAGCGTGATGACAGTCGTCAGCCGGAAGAACATCCCCGGATCGATCACGGCCGAGTGCGCGCCGGCGCGCATGCCCTCGAGCCCGATCGCAATTCCGTAGGACTGCACCGCGGCCAGGAGCACGGTGCCGTAACGGGTGTACTGATTGAGTTTCTTGCGTCCGCTTTCACCCTCTTTCTTGAGGTTTTCCAGGGTCGGGGAAACGGCCGTCAGCAGTTGGATGATAATCGACGCCGAGATATACGGCATGATGTTCAGAGCGAAGATCGTCATGCGCCCGAGCGCTCCGCCCGAAAACATGTCGAACATGCCGAGAATCCCGCCCGCGTTCTGCCGGAAAATTTCCTGCAGAATACCAGCATCGATGCCGGGAAGCGGGATGTAGGTGCCGAGACGGTAGACGACGAGCGCCCCGAGCGTGAACCAGATACGGTTCTTCAGCTCGGTCGCTTTCGAGAACGCCCCGAAATTTATGCTGGCGGCGAGTTGTTCGGCGGCTGACGCCATGTCTTCGATCCTACTGGATCGTCATTCCCGCGAAAGCGGAGACCCAGGGGAAGCGACGTGCAATGGCCCTGGACCCCACCCCGGACCTGGTCCGGGGATCACGCGGGGGTGACGGACGTATATCAATGCGCCGGCATTTCACGCGGGAGCGGACGGCGTATCGGCGGCCGGCGCTCCGCCTTTAACGATAACGCTGCCGCCGGCCGCCTCGACCGCCTTGATCGCGGCCTCGGAGGCCCCGGCCACCTCGATCGTGATCGCCGCCGTCAGCTCGCCCCCGGCGAGCAGGCGAACGCCGTCGCCGGCACGCCGCAATACACCGGACGCGACAAGCGTCACGGCGGTGACCGGCCCCTCGATAGCGAGGCGACCGGCGTCGATCGCCTGCTGCAGACGCCCGAGATTGACGATCTTGTAGTCCTGGCGGAAGATTTTGTTGTTGAAGCCGCGCTTCGGCAAACGGCGATGCAGCGGCGTCTGGCCGCCTTCGAACCCGTTGATCGCGACGCCGCTGCGAGCGGTCTGTCCCTTGCCGCCGCGCCCCGAGGTCTTGCCCTTGCCCGATCCGATGCCGCGCCCGACCCGCTTCGCCCGGTAATGCGCGCCCGGATTGTCCCTGATCTCGTTGAGCTTCATCGCCCTCACCCTGCATGTCATTGCGAGCACAGCCAAAGCAATCTCGCGCCGTTCGCGTAATTCCATCGAGACTGCTTCGTCGCTCTCGGCCCTCGCAATGACGAGCGCCCTAACCTTCCTCGACCACCCGCACGAGGTGCTTGACCTTGTTGATCATGCCGCGCACCGCCGGGGTGTCCTCGAGCGTCCGCCGCCGGTGACGCTTGTTGAGGCCAAGCCCCTTCAGCGTCGCTTCCTGATCGGCGCGGCGCCCGATCGGGCTGCCGGTCTGCTCGACCGTGACGGTGGCCTTGCCCTCGAGCGAACCCGCCGCCATTACGCGTTCTCCCGCGCTTCGCTCTGCGGCCGTCCGAGAATCTCGGCGACCCGCTTGCCGCGCCGCGCCGCGACGGCCCGGGGGCTCGTGACATGGCCGAGCGCCGCGAAGGTCGCCTTGATCATGTTGTGCGGGTTGGAGGTGCCGACCGATTTGGCGACGATGTCCTGCACCCCGAGCGCCTCGAAAATCGCGCGCATCGGACCGCCCGCGATGATGCCCGTGCCGGGTTTGGCGGCGCGCACGATGACCTTGCCGGCGCCGTAGCGGTCGGCGATGTCGTGGTGCAAGGTGCGGCCCTCGCGCAGCGGCACGCGGATCATGCTGCGCCGCGCCTGCTCGGTCGCCTTGCGGATCGCCTCCGGCACCTCGCGAGCCTTGCCCGACCCGTAGCCGACCCGGCCCTTGCGGTCGCCGACCACGACCAGCGCCGCGAAGCCGAACCGCCGTCCGCCTTTGACGACCTTGGCGACGCGGTTGATGCTGACCAGCTTCTCGGCGAACTCGCTCTCGTCGCGGTCGCGCGGCTGGCCGTCGCCGCCGTCGCGCCTGCGCCGTTCACCTTGCGTGCGTGCCATCGCCGTCCTCTCAGAAATCCAACCCGCCCTCGCGGGCGGCATCGGCCAGGGCCTTGACCCGGCCATGATACATATAGGCGCCACGGTCGAACACGACCCGTTCGACGCCAGCCGCCTTGGCGCGCTCGGCAATCAGCTTGCCGACCGCGCTCGCCGCCACCTTATCGGCCCCGGTCTTCAGCTCGGTGCGCAATCCCGCGTCGAGCGTTGATGCTGCCGCCAACGTATGACCGGCCGTATCGTCGATGACCTGGGCATAGATATGGCGGGAGGTGCGATGCACCGACAACCGGGCGCGTCCCTTCGCCGCCTGCCGCAGCTTGAAACGCGTGCGTTCGCGGCGTCGCCGGAACAGCGCATCCTGTTTGTTCGACATTCTATTCGCCCGTTTTATTCGCCACCTGGCGGCTTACTTCTTCTTGCCTTCCTTGCGGCGGATCGTCTCGTCGCTGTACTTGATGCCCTTGCCCTTATACGGCTCGGGAGGCCGGAACGCGCGGATTTCGCTCGCGACTTGGCCAACACGCTGGCGGTCGGCGCCGGTCACTGCGATCGCGGTGGGCCGCTCGCATGCGATTTTCACGTCTGGCGGGATCGGATAGTTGATGTCGTGGCTGTAGCCGAGCTGCAGGTTGAGGTTGCTGCCCTGCACCGCGGCGCGATAACCGACGCCGTTGATTTCGAGATTGCGCGTAAAGCCGGCCGAAACGCCGGTCACCATGTTGTTGACCAGCGCCCGCGTCGTTCCCCACATCGCGCGCGCCCGCTTGCTGTCGTCCTTTGGCGCGATCGTGACGGCACCGTCCGCCACAGAGGCCGTCACATCGTTGCTGACCGCAAGGCTCAGGGTGCCGAGCCGCCCCTTCGCGGTCAGCGTCTGGCCGGCCAGATCGACCGTCACGCCCTGCGGGATCGCTACCGGGTTTTTACCGATACGGGACATATCCTTTTCCTCACCACCCGGCCGGGCCTAGAACACCCGGCACAAGACCTCGCCGCCGACCTTTTGGGCGCGCGCCTCGTTGTCCGACAGGACCCCTCGCGGTGTCGACAGGATCGAGATGCCGAGGCCGTTATAGACGCGCGGCAGATCGCCGATTTTCGAATAGACGCGCCGCCCCGGTTTCGAGACCCGCGCGATCTCCCGGATCACCGGCTCGCCGTCGACATATTTCAGCTCGATTTTCAGCTGCGCGATACCGGGACGCACCTGCTCGCGCGTGAACCCGCGTATGTAGCCCTCGCGCTGCAAAACGTCGAGCACATTGGCGCGGAAATTCGACGCCGGGGCCGCGACGACGGCCTGCCGCGCGCGCTGGCCGTTGCGGATGCGTGTCAGCATGTCGGCCAGAGGATCGCTCATCGTCATCGCGCCGCTCCAACCAGCTCGACTTCAGCTTGCCCGGTATCTGCCCGGCGGTGGCGAGCACGAGCACCGCGAGGCGCGACAGCTTGAACTTGCGGTAATAGCCGCGTGGCCGCCCGGTCAACTCGCAGCGGTTGCGCAACCGCGTCGGCGAGCTGTTGCGCGGCAGTTCGGATAACTTCAACTGCGCCGCGAAGCGGTCTTCCGGCGCCGCGTCGCGATCGCGCGCCAGCGCCTTCAGCCGGGCGCGGGTCGGCGCCTTCTGCCTCGCCAGCTTGGCGCGGAGGTTGTTCTTTTCGATCGAGCTCTTCTTTGCCATCGGGACAGGATACTCCGGGAGGCCGCTACGCCGCGCGCACGGTTGTACGATTAAGCCGCGAACGGCATGTCGAAACCCTTCAGCAAAGCCCGGGCTTCGTCGTCGGTCTTCGCGGTCGTCGCAATCACGATGTCCATGCCGCGCACGGTATCGACCCTGTCATAGTCGATTTCGGGGAATACCAGCTGCTCCCTCAGACCGAGGGCGTAATTGCCGCGCCCGTCGAAGCTCCGCGCCGACACCCCGCGAAAATCGCGCACCCGCGGCAGCGCCACGGTAATCAGCCGGTCGAGAAATTCGTACATGCGGTCGCGCCGCAATGTCACCTTGACGCCGATCGGCATGTTCTGCCGCAGCTTGAAGGTCGCGATCGAGCGCCGGGCGCGGATTACGACCGGGTGCTGCCCGGTAATCGCGGTCAGATCGCCGACCGCGGCATCGATTTTCTTGGCGTCCTGAACCGCCTCGCCGACGCCCATGTTGACGACAATTTTGTCAAGGCGCGGCGTCTGCAGCGGGTTCGTGTAGCCGAACTCCTGCATCAGGGCGGGTTTGACGGTCGTTTCGTAGCGTTCCTGCAAACGGGTCGTCATGCCGGCTTTCTCATTTGTCGAGGACCTCGCCCGAGCGGCGCGCGACGCGCACCTTGCGGCCGTCGTCGAGGAGCCGGTAGCCGACCCGCGTCGGCTTGCCGGATTGCGGGTCGATATGCGCCACGTTCGAGGCGTGGATCGTCAGTTCCTTGTCGACGATCCCGCCCGGCTCGCCGAACCGCTGCCTCGTGTGCCGGCGGGCCATGTGGATGCCTTGGACGATCAGGCGGTTCTCGTCCGGAAAGACGCGCAGCACCTGGCCGCGCTTCCCCTTGTCGCGACCGCTGACGACAACGACGTTGTCGCCCTTTTTGATCTTGAGCTTGTTCGGCATCGCCTAACTTTCGGGTCGCGGCCGTCCCGGCCGCATGCGGACGAGACGTTCCGGGCGCATCACAGCACCTCGGGCGCGAGCGACACGATCTTCATGAACCGCTTGGCCCGCAATTCACGGGTGACCGGCCCGAAAATGCGCGTACCGACAGGCTCGCCCTGCCGGTTGATCAGCACCGCCGCGTTGCGGTCGAAGCGGATCGCGCTGCCGTCGGTACGATGGATTTCCTTGGCGGTGCGCACGATCACGGCGCGATGCACATCGCCTTTCTTGACGCGGCCGCGCGGGATCGCTTCCTTGACCGAGACGATGATGACATCGCCGATCGTCGCCGTTTTGCGCTTCGAGCCGCCGAGCACCTTGATGCATTGAACGCGCCGCGCGCCGGAATTGTCGGCGACATCGAGATTGGTCTGCATCTGGATCATGCCGCGCTCCCGGCAGCCGCGGCGGCCTCGGCCGCGATCTGTTCGGCGGCGCTGGTCGGCGCCGCGTTCCGTCGGCCCGCAACTGCGTCGGCCGGGCCTTCGACAACGCGCCAGCTCTTGCGTTTCGAGATCGGGCGGCACTCCTCGATCCGCACGGTGTCGCCGGTGCGATAGCGATTGTCGGCATCGTGCGCGGCGTATTTCTTCGATCGCGACACGAACTTCTTGTAAAGCGGGTGCATCACGCGCCGCTCGACGCGCACGATCACGGTCTTGTCGCAGGCGTGGCTGACCACGACCCCCTGCAAAACGCGTTTTGGCATTCCTACGCTCCCGACGACGCCTGGCGACGCCGCTCGCCAAGAATGGTCTTGATGCGCGCGATTTCGCGCCGCGCCTGGCGAACCCGCGCGGTGTTCTCGAGCTGCCCGCTGGCGCGCTGAAAGCGCAAGTTGAACATCTCCTTGCCGAGATTGTCGGCCTGTTCCGACAGCTCGTCGTCGCTGCGCGTGCGCAGGTCGGAGGCTTTGACGCCCTTGCTTTTCACGCCGTCACCTCTTCGGCCTGACGCGTCACCAATCGGGTGCCGATCGGCAGTTTCGCCGCCGCCAGCTCGAACGCCTCGCGCGCCACTTCGGGGGTTACGCCGTCAAGCTCGAACATGATGCGGCCCGGCTTGACGCGGCAGACCCAGAATTCCGGGGACCCCTTGCCGCTGCCCATGCGCACCTCGGCCGGCTTCGACGAGACCGGCACATCGGGAAAAATCCGGATCCACACCCGCCCGCTGCGCCGCATCGTGCGCGTGATCGTGCGCCGCGCCGCTTCGATCTGGCGGGCCGTGATGCGCCCCGGTTCCACAGCCTTGAGACCGAACGCCCCGAAATTGAGTGTCGTGCCGCCTTTCGCGACGCCGTGGATGCGGCCCTTGTGGGCCTTGCGGTACTTGGTTCGCTTCGGTGAAAGCATTGCCTCTTATCCTACCGGCCGCGATCGCCACGGTCGCGGCGCTCCGGCCGCTCGGGACCGCCCGCCTGCTGCTCGCTCAGCCGTTTGTCCTGAGCCATCGGGTCGTGCGCCAGGATTTCCCCCTTGAATACCCAGACCTTGACGCCGCAGGCGCCGTAAGTGGTCTTTGCCGTGCCGTAGCCGAAATCGACGTCGGCGCGCAGCGTGTGCAGCGGCACGCGGCCCTCGCGATACCACTCCATACGCGCGATTTCAGCACCGCCGAGCCGCCCGGAGCAGTTGATGCGGATGCCCTGCGCGCCGAACCGCATCGCCGACTGCACGGCGCGCTTCATCGCCCGACGGAACGCGACGCGCCGTTCGAGTTGCTGAGCGATGCCCTCGGCGATCAGCTTCGCCTCGATCTCGGGCTTGCGGATCTCGACGATATTGAGGCTGACCTCGCTGTTCGTGATTTTCGCCAGATCGCCGCGCAATTTGTCGATATCGGCGCCCTTCTTGCCGATGATGACGCCGGGACGGGCCGAATGCAGCGTGATCCGGGTTCGGCGCGCGGCCCGCTCGATCAGGATTTTCGAGACCGCCGCCTGGCCGAGACGCTTGCCGAGAAACTCGCGCAGCTTCAGGTCGTCGAGCAGCTGGCCGCCGTATTCCTTTCGGGAAAACCAGCGCGAATCCCAGGTGCGGTTGATCCCGAGCCGCAGTCCGATCGGATTGACCTTCTGCCCCATCAGGCTCTCCTACGCTTCGGCGCGCTCGCGCACGACAACGCTCAGATGCGCGAACGGCTTCTCGATGCGGGCCGAGCGGCCGCGCCCGCGGGTATGAAAACGCTTCATGACAAAGGCCCGGCCGACCGTCGCTTCCTTGACATAAAGCCGGTCCACGTCGAGCTGGTGGTTGTTCTCGGCGTTGGCGATCGCCGCCTCGAGCACCTTCTTGACCTCATGCGCGATGCGGCGGCGCGAGAATGTCAGTTCGGCGAGCGCGGCCGAGGCGTCCTTGCCGCGGATCATCTGCGCGACAAGGTTCAGCTTGCGCGGGCTGGTGCGGATCGCGCGCAGAAACGCCGACGCCTCGGTGTCGTCGAGCCGGCGCAGGGCGCCTGGTTTGCCCATGTCAGCCCTCCTCAGCTCCGCCGGGCCCGCTTGTCGCCGGCATGGCCATAAAAGGTGCGGGTCGGCGCGAACTCGCCGAATTTGTGGCCGATCATGTTCTCGGTGACCAGTACCGGGATGAATTTGTGGCCGTTATAGACGCCGAAGGTCAGCCCGACGAATTGCGGAAAAATCGTCGAGCGCCGCGACCAGGTCCGGATAACCTCGTTGCGTCCCGAACCGCGCGTCCTTTCGGCCTTCTTCAAAAGATAGCCGTCGACGAACGGGCCTTTCCATACCGAGCGCGCCACGCCCTCTCTCCGTCCTAGAGCACAGCTTTCGTCGTTCCCGCGAAAGCGGGAACCCAGGGCCGGCGCCGTAATGCCGCCCGGGACCCCCGCTTGCGCGGGGGCGACGAGGTTCTATCTTGACCCAAAACAATCACGCTGGGACCCTACCGCGTCTGCTGCCGCCGGCGGATGATCAGCCGGTCGGTCGACTTGTTCTGACGCGTCTTCTTGCCCTTGGTCGGCTTGCCCCACGGCGTCACCGGATGCCGGCCGCCGGACGACTTGCCTTCGCCGCCGCCGTGCGGATGATCGATCGGGTTCATCGCGACGCCGCGCACCGAGGGCCGCCGCCCGAGCCAGCGATTGCGGCCGGCCTTGCCGATCGCGATGTTCTGGTGGTCGGGGTTCGACACCGCTCCGATCGTCGCGCGGCACTCGGCGCGCACCATCCGCATCTCGCCCGATGTCATGCGCAACAGCGCATAGCCCTGCTCGCGGCCGACCAGCTGGACATATGTCCCGGCCGAGCGGGCGATCTGGCCGCCCTTGCCGGGTTTCATCTCGACATTGTGGACGATCGTGCCGAGCGGCATGCTCCTCAATGGCATCACGTTGCCCGGCTTCACATCGACCCGCTCGCCCGAAACCACCGTATCGCCGGGCCGCAGCCGCTGCGGCGCCAAAATGTAGGACTGCTCGCCGTCCGGATAGGTGATCAGCGCGATAAAGGCGGTGCGGTTCGGGTCGTATTCGAGCCGTTCGACGGTCGCTGGCGCATCGTCCTTGCGCCGCTTGAAATCGACGATCCGATAGCGCCGCTTATGGCCGCCGCCGCGCCAGCGCACCGTCGTGCGGCCGGTGTTGTTGCGCCCGCCCTTCTGCCGCAGCCCCTCGGTCAGTTTCTTGACCGGCTTGCCTTTCCACAACTCGCCGCGATCGACGATGACGAGGTGCCGTTGCGACGGCGTCGTCGGATTGAAGGTTTTCAGCGCCATGGTTCAGCAATTCCTGCGGCTCAAATTCCGGTCGTCACGTCGATCGACGAGCCCTCGGCGAGCGTGACGATCGCCTTCTTGTAGTCGGAGCGGCGGCCGGGGCGGCCGCGAAACCGCTTGGTCTTGCCGGCGACGCGGATCGTATTGACCGCGTCGACCTTGACGTCGAACAGCCCCTCGACGGCGGCCTTGATGTCGCGCTTGTTCGCATCGAGCGCAACCCGGAAGATCACCTGGTTGTGCTCCGAGACCGTTGTCGCCTTCTCGGTGATGACCGGCGCGCGCACGACGTCGTACATCCGTTGCCGGGTCAGCCGCGTCTCGGCGCGGGGAATGACGCGAAATCGGCTCATCTGAGAGGTCTCATTTCAAACGGGCCTCGAGCTGTTGGACCGCGTCGCGCGTCAGGACGAGCGTGTCGCGCCGCAGGATGTCGTAGACATTGGCGCCCTTCTCGGGCAGCACGTCGACTTTCGGCAGATTGCGGGCGGCGCGGGCGAAACCGTCATCGACCGCGCCATCGATGATCAGCACCGAGTCCCAGCCGAGCGCCTCGAACCGGGCACGCAGCGCCTTTGTCTTTGCTTCGTCGACCCGCGCTGCGTCGATCACGATCAGCTTGCCTTCGGCCTGCTTCGCCGATAGCGCGGTCTTCAGCCCCAGCCGCCGAACCTTCTTCTGCAGCCCGAATTCGTGGCTGCGCACCACCGGTCCGAAGATCACGGCGCCGCCGCGGAATTGCGGCGAGCGCAGACTGCCCTGGCGCGCCCGCCCGGTGCCTTTCTGCTTGTAGGGCTTTTTCGTCGTCCCGCTGATTTCGCTGATGCCCTTGGTCTTGTGCGTGCCGGCGCGGCGTTTGGCGAGCTGCCAATTGACGACCCGCGCGAGGATGTCGCGCCGCACCGGCAGGCCGAACACCTCCTCGGCCAACTCGATGTCGCCGGCTTCCTGATTATCGAGAGTCCTTACCGTCGCCCTCATGGAGAAGCCTCCTCGCCCGGCGCGGCGTCGTCCCGGACGGCGGAAGCGTCCGCCGCATCGCCATCGTTCTCCGCCCCCTCGCCGCGCAGCGCGGCCGGGAAAGGAAGCCCGTCCGGCGCCTTGCGCTTGACTGCGTCCTTGATCAGCACCCAGCCGTTTTCGCTGCCGGGCACCGAGCCCTTGATCAAAATAAGCCCGCGCTCGGCATCGGACCGGACGACCTCGAGGCTCTGTGTCGTCACCCGTTCATTGCCGAGCTGGCCGGCCATCTTCTTGTTCTTGAAGGTCTTGCCGGGCGATTGCCGCTGCCCCGTCGAACCGAGGCTGCGATGCGAGATCGACACGCCGTGGCTGGCGCGCAAGCCGCCGAAATTGTGCCGCTTCATGCCGCCGGCATAGCCCTTTCCGATACTGGTGCCGGTCACGTCGACAAACTGGCCGGGCACGAAATGCGCGGCGGTAATCTCCGACCCGACCGCCACCAGCGCGTTCTCGGAGACGCGGAACTCGGCCAGTTTCGCTTTCGGCTCGACCTTCGCGGCGGCGAAATGACCGCGCTGCGGCTTGGTCACGTTCTTGACCTTGGCGGCGCCGACCCCGAGCTGCAGCGCGGTGTACCCGTCCCGCTCCCGCGTGCGCTGCGCAACGACCTGGCAGTTATCGACGCGCAGCACGGTGACCGCAACGTGGTTCCCATCGTCGGTAAAGATCCGGCTCATGCCGAGCTTCTTCGCGATCAGACCGGTTCGCATTCCGGCACCCTAGAGCTTGATCTCGACATCGACACCGGCCGCCAGATCGAGCTTCATCAGCGCATCGACGGTCTGCGGCGTCGGGTCGACGATGTCGAGCACCCGCTTGTGCGTGCGGATTTCGAACTGCTCGCGCGACTTCTTGTCGACATGCGGCGAGCGCAGCACGGTAAATTTCTCGATCCGGGTCGGCAGCGGGATCGGTCCGCGCACCCGCGCCCCGGTCCGCTTGGCCGTGTTGACAATCTCGCTCGTCGATTGATCGAGCACGCGATGATCGTAGGCCCGGAGGCGAATTCGTATGTTCTGGTTATCCATCTGGCGTTCCGCTGTCCCGGCATGCGAACCCCCGCCCGCAAGGGGCGGGGGTGTAGCCCAGCCGAGGCGTTATTTCAATATTTTCGCGACGACGCCGGCGCCGACGGTGCGGCCGCCCTCGCGGATCGCGAAGCGCAGCCCCTCGTCCATCGCGATCGGCACCAAGAGTTCCACCTCCATCGACACGTTGTCGCCCGGCATCACCATCTCGGTGCCCTCGGGCAGTTTGACCGACCCCGTCACGTCGGTCGTGCGGAAGTAGAATTGCGGCCGGTAGTTGTTGAAAAACGGCGTGTGCCGCCCGCCCTCCTCCTTGGTCAGGACATAGGCCTCGGCCTGGAACACCGTGTGCGGCGTGATCGACCCCGGCTTGGCCAGCACCTGGCCGCGCTCGACCTCCTCGCGCTTGGTGCCGCGCAAGAGAACCCCGATATTGTCGCCCGCCTCGCCCTGGTCGAGAAGCTTTCTGAACATCTCGACCCCGGTCGCCACGGTCTTCGCGGTCGGGCGCAAGCCGACGATCTCGACTTCGTCGCCGACCTTGACGATGCCGCGCTCGACCCGCCCGGTCACCACCGTGCCGCGCCCGGAAATCGTGAACACGTCCTCGATCGGCATCAGAAACGGCCGGTCCTTCGGCCGCTCCGGCTGCGGGATGTAGTCGTCCACCGCGCGCATCAATTCGAGGATCGATTCGTGCCCGATCTCGGGGTCCTTGCCTTCGAGCGCGGCCAGGGCCGACCCCTTGATCACCGGGATGTCGTCGCCCGGAAAATCATAGGACGACAACAATTCGCGCACCTCCAACTCGACCAGCTCCAGCAGCTCCGGGTCGTCCACCATGTCGGTCTTGTTCATGTAGACCACCAAGGACGGCACCCCGACCTGGCGCGCCAGCAAGATGTGCTCGCGGGTCTGCGGCATCGGCCCGTCGGCCGCCGACACCACCAGGATGGCGCCGTCCATCTGCGCCGCCCCGGTGATCATGTTCTTGACGTAGTCGGCGTGGCCCGGGCAGTCGACATGCGCGTAATGCCGCTTCTCGGTCTCGTACTCGACATGCGCGGTGGCGATCGTGATGCCGCGCGCCTTCTCCTCCGGCGCCTTGTCGATCTGGTCGTAGGCGGTGAACGTCGCCCCGCCGGTCTCCGCCA
>JBFXDF010000101.1:0-12884 GCA_050181375.1 Alphaproteobacteria bacterium | reverse complement strand
AGCTCGTGACCGGCAGCTTGCGGGTCGGCGTGTCGGCGCGCCTCGCGAAGCTGGCGCTCGCCGAGTGGAGCGGCGTTGACATCGCCAAAATCGAGGAAGTCTGGCATGGGCTCAAGCCCCCCTACCCTGCCCACTTCGCCTGGCTCGAAGGCCGCGCTGCCGCCCCCGACACAAGCGCGTTCGCGAGCTTCTGTCCGCTGATGCTGGCGACGCCGCTCGAGGAGGGCGACCTCGACGGGCTCGATCCCCGCGACTATGTCGCCGAGTGGAAATGGGACGGAATCCGGGTGCAGCTGGTCGCGCGCGGCGGCGAAAAGCGCCTCTATTCGCGATCGGGCGACGACATCGGCGCGGCTTTCCCCGACGTGCTGACCGCGCTGCCCGATGGGGTGACGCTCGACGGCGAGCTGTTGGTGATCCGCGACGGCGCGGTAGCGCCGTTCAACGATCTTCAGCAGCGGCTCAACCGCAAATCGCCGAACCCGAAGATGCTGCGCGAGCACCCGGCGGCGGTCAGGCTGTACGATCTGCTGCGCCAGGCCGGCGGCGATCTGCGGGGGTTGCCTTTTGTCGAGCGCCGGCGCCGGCTTGAAGCCTGGTATGGCGGCGCGGCTCGCCCCCGGCTCGATCTGTCGCCGCTGATCCCGTTCGCCGACTGGGACGCGCTGCGGGCGTTGCGCGCCGCCTCGCGCGAGAACGCGATCGAGGGCATCATGCTGAAGCGCAAGGATTCGCTGTATGCCGCGGGACGTCCGAAAGGGCCGTGGTTCAAATGGAAGCGGCATCCGCTGACGATCGACACGGTACTGATGTACGCGCAGCGCGGTCAGGGCAAGCGGTCCTCATTCTATTCGGATTACACGTTCGGCGCCTGGGACGGCGAGGCGCTGGTGCCCGTGGGAAAGGCCTATTCCGGCTTTACCGACGACGAGCTGCGCCGGCTCGACAAATGGGTGCGCGACAACACGGTGAACCGCTATGGCCCGGTACGCGAGGTCGCGCCCGGTCTGGTGCTGGAGATCGCGTTTGACAGCGTACACCGGTCGAACCGCCATCGCTCCGGCGTCGCGATGCGCTTCCCGCGGGTGCACCGCATCCGCTGGGACAAGCCGTCCGGGGAAGCCGACACTCTGGCAAGTCTCGAACGGCTGATCACCGATTGACGATCTCGCTCCCGCCACGGCAACCCGTCGTAACCCGGTTCGCGCCGAGCCCGACCGGGTATCTGCATCTCGGGCACGTGCGTTCGGCGCTGGAAGGCTGGCGGGCGGCACGCGACGCGGGCGGCAGATTTCTGCTGCGGCTCGAAGACATCGACGCGACGCGCTGCCGTCCCGAATATACCGAAGCGATTTTGGAGGATCTGGCGTGGCTCGGGCTGGATTGGGACGGTCCGGTCCGCCGGCAATCCGAGCATCTTTCCGACTATCGCGCGGCGCTGAACCGATTGGATGACCAGGGTTTGCTTTATCCCTGCTTCTGCACGCGGCGGGAGATCCGGGACGAGATCGCGCAAGCGGGTGGAGCGCCCCACGGCGAACACGGGGCGCGCTATCCCGGCATCTGCCGCCGCCTCGATGCGGCGGAGCGAGAGAAGCGCCGGACAGCGGCGTCGGACTACGCGCTGCGGCTCGATGTCGGAGCCGCGCTGGAGCGTACCGGGCCGCTCGCCTGGTACGAGGACGGCCGGCGCATCGAGGCCGATCCCGCGGCGCTCGGCGACGTCGTGGTGGCGCGGAAGGAGGTGCCGACCAGCTATCATCTCGCGGTCACGCTCGATGACGCGCTGCAAGGGGTGACGCTGGTGACGCGCGGGATCGACCTGTTCGAGGCGACGCATATTCACCGGCTGTTGCAGGCGTTGCTGGGGTTGCCGACGCCGCGCTACCGGCACCATCGGCTGCTGACCGACGCGCGGGGCCGCCGCCTCGCGAAGCGCGACAAGGCGCTGACGATCCGGGCGATGCGCGAGAGCGGGATGACGGCGGCCGAGCTGTTGGCGGCGGCGGTGCGCGATTAGGGCGGGCGATGCGAAAAGAGCTTAGTCCAGCTTCCGGCGAAGGCCAGTCGCGACATCGAGATATTCCGGGTCGTCGACCGCGAGTAGCCCGTGCCGCACCGCGAAATCGAGAATGATCAGGTTGACGTTGAATTTGAAGTCGTCGGTCCCGCGCACTCGGGCGATGACCTCGTCGGCCGGCATCAGCTCGAAATGCACGATCTCGCCATCGCTGTTTTTGGGCGTGAAATCGGCCGGCAATTCGAGGTCATAGACGAACAGCACGTCGTCGCGGATGCCGAGGTCCGTCCGCATCAGATAGCTGACCGCGCCCGCCGCCCGTGCCCGTGCGACAAGCGAGGCCGGGATCCCGCCCTCCTCGTCCGATTCCTTGAACAGCGTCGCGACGACGCCGTGGCCGTTGCCGATCCCGCCGGCGACGATATTGTCGAGCTTGTTGGGAGCGACGCGCTTATCCGGCGCACGGCGGCCGATCCAAAGGTGCTGCTTTCCATCGATGATCCTGTAGCCGTTCAGATGCACCCCGTACGCGCGGACGCCGAAAAACGGCACAGCGCCGCGGTCGAGCCGGAACAGCGGCTTCTCGCCCCATCGGGTCATGACATCAAAGGTCTCGTTGCGCCATTTCGGAACCTGCTTCTCGACCACGAGCGCTTCGACAACCTCGTCGACCGCGGCGCTGACGCTATCGACATCGCCCTCGGCGGCGAGCCTGACGCACTCCGGCTCGACCGCGAAGACGCGGCGGAAACGGGAAAGCGCGACGGCGTTGTCGGGCGGCAGCCAACCGATCCGCCGATTGTCGCGCGTCAGCAGCGGTATCAGGAAAGCCGGCTCGGCGTTGTTGCAGGCGCGGATGTGATCGGCAAAGGACATGGCTGCCGCCTCAGGGTCTACGGGCACACGCTGCGTCGGTCTCGATCGTAAACACCGTTTCGACGCCGCGGATCTGGCGCATGCAGCGAGAGATGTAGTCGGCCGCCTCCGGGTCGAGGCCGGTCATCCGGATATCGATGCTGAGCCCGGTATCGGAGGCGGCGCTGCTCCAGCGCTGCGGCACAAGACCACGCTTTGCAAACAGTTCGAGAACGCGCGGCATGACCCCCGGCTCGGCGGGCGCATGGATCGAGAACGAGACGGAAAGCGGGGCGGAAGAACGATCAGAAAGCGCCGGGACGGCGGGTACAAACGGAGAGGGCATCGCGAAATTCCTCGGCAGACAAACGGCGAATCGGCTCAACCCGGGCTCGAAAGAGGCCCGGGCCGCTAATTCGCCGCCAGCCGGCGCGATGCGTCGCCCTGGTCATCGCCGCAATGTGAGCCGGCACCGGGCGCGCGTCAAGCGCCCCCACTTTCCAGCAGCCGTGTCGGGAAAAGCATGGCCCGCGAGCCAAACTCGCCACCGTCAACCTTATCAGCGTGCGACGCGAGGCCGGTCAGTCAAACTCAAGGTGCCGGCGCACGTCATACACGAGCCAAAGGCCGAGCAACGTCAGCACGGCCAGCAGAAAGCTGACATATGAAATATCGTAGAATACTTGGATGCGACCTCCGAACATGCCGCCGCGAATCATCTCGTAGGCGTGCAGCGACGGCAGCACGGTCAACGCGATATTGCGCAGTGAAACCGGCAGCCACGCCGCGAGGAAGAAGAAACCGCAAATCGGAAAATACATGTACGATATAGGTGCCCAGACATGTGCGACGATCTCGCTGCGCTCGCTTAACGGCCCGAGGATCAATGCCACCGCAACCGACCACCATGTCATGTAGAAAAGCCCCAGCATGAACAGGCCTGGGTCATGCGGCCACTCGACCACGCTGATCATGTAGAATAGTACAAAGGAGAGCGCCGTCGCCGCCAGATTTCCGATCACCTCGAGACCTATGCGGGCTATAATCAGATCGAAGGGTGTTATAGCGCGATGATAAAGAAGCCCGCCGCCGGATCGTATCACATTAAGGGAATGACCGCTGACGTGGCGGAACATCAGCAACGGCAGGTATCCGCTCCACAGGAACGCCATTACCGGCATCCCTTGCTCGGCCTTGCCATGACGCATCGCCGACCACATCGCCAGCACCGGGAGGGCAAAGACAAGCGGTTCGGCGAACACCCAGGCGAAGCCCAGATTCCGGCGGCCCCAGCGCTGCTGCATGTCGCGTATCAGGAGAGCCCCGATTACCCGGTTCTGCAGCGCCCAGGCCTTTAGGAAGCTCTTCAATCCGCTCTCTCCGCGTCGTTCGCGCCTAGCCAGCTGTCCGCGCAGCCATTTCGAACGCAACCGATACGGTGCCGCCGTGGCAAGGATGTCGCTCCCTCTCGGGACGCTAAACGGCTCGGCGTCCGAAACGATCGTAAAAATAACCGGTTGCGGCGCCCAGCGCGGCCCAGAAAAGAAAGCTCGCGACGGTCGCGGTCACGACGAATTGGCGCGCCAGCGAAGCCGGCGCGACCGCTGCCTCATGGTCGGGAACGGGGGCGCCGTAAAGATGCGGCAGAACCAAAAGGGCAACGGCAGCGGCCGCAATCAGCTTCTGTCTTGTGAAGGCGAGCAGCGCCAGCGCGCTCGCGGTCATCCCGGCGGTCGCCACCCACCAGAGCTGCCTGGAGAGCAGCGCGGCCGCTTCGGTGCCCGGAACTTCGGGCGGCAGTCCCAGCCCGGGCGCGACGGTGACGGCAAGAAATCCCGCAAGCCCCCAGAACAGGCCCTCGCGCCAGGCGACTTCATCGCCGCGCAACGCCATGCCGGCCGCCAGCAACAGCGCGAACCCGATCCCGGCCAACAGATCGGCCGCAAAGGTAAAGATGACGCGCTCCAGGCGCGTTTCGGGCTCCCAGGCAGCATCGTGCTCGTGGTGCCCCGCCGTCGCCGCCGAGTTCGCCGGGGCGGCATGGGACACTGCGTTCTCGGCAGCATGTCCGGCCGCCCGCTCGTATTGCTCGGCTTCCAGGATCAATGGGACCGTAGCGATCTGGTGCAACAGCGCGGCAAAACCGCCGGACAAGACACCGGCGAACAGCGCCGCCAGCAGCACGCGTCGCAGAAACGGCATCGGTCGGCGAACGCCCAAACGCTAATGGCAGGGAAAGGCCATCGAATGGCGCGTATCGTGCGCCGCGTTGTGCCACGCCGGAACGTGCGAAAAACCGACCCCCCAGATCACGCCGAACCCAAGCAACGCCGCCACCGCGGCCGCCACGAGCCGTTCCGAGCGCGGCGACGCCGTCGCGTCGCCACCCACGACGGCTTGCGTCCGCATACCAGCAAAAAGCGCCTTCATCAGCGCGCCTCCCGAAGAAGAAAGGGCGGAACGAGAACCGGCGGGCAATCTAGTCGCGTCGGCCCGGCCTTGCCAACGCCCACATTGCCGCGACCGCATCAGGATCGCGAGGCCGAGCGATCGGGGGTTGGCCGCCAATGGTCCAACCCCCGAATCGCAAATTGGCTCCCCGGGCCGGATTCGAACCAGCGACCCAGCGGTTAACAGCCGCTTGCTCTACCACTGAGCTACCGGGGATCAGAGCCGACTCCAGCACGGAGACGGCAGCAACCGCTCCATATAGGCCACCCGACCGATGCTGCGCAAGAGTCCGCCGATTGGCAATTGGCCGGGGCCGGTCATCGCGGTAGAAGCCTGTGGCGATGATACCCGCCCTGTTGCGTGCGCTTGGCGATTTGTCGGCCCCCGCGGTGCGCCGGTTGACGGCGTTCGGCCTGGGGCTGGCGCTGACAAGTTTCATCATGGTGTGGACAGCGATCGCGATCCTCTTGGCCCGCACGAAGCTATTCGAATGGGGTCCGCTGAATTGGCTGGTCGATATAATGGGCGGCTTGGCGGTGCTGGTCCTGAGCTGGCTGCTTTTTCCGGCCGTCGTGACATTCGTGATGGGATTTTTTGTTGAGCGGATCGCCGCGGCGGTCGAGGCACTGCACTACCCCGGAAGCGGTCCTGTGCGCCATTCCTCGGCAGCCGAAGCTCTTGCCACCACGATGCGGCTGATGACGATCACGCTGCTGCTCAATCTGCTTGCGCTGCCGGTCTACATATTGGCGCCGGGCATAAATGTTTTTGTGTTCCTCGGCATCAACGGATACCTTTTCGGGCGCGAGTATTTCGAGGTGGTCGCGTTGCGGCGGCTTGATCCGATCGCCGCCCGAGCGGCGCGCCGAAGCGTTGCCGGGCGCGTATTCGCGGCCGGCGTGGTGATCGCCGGGTTGTACGCGATCCCGCTCGTCAACCTGGTCGCCGCCGTGATCGCGACCGCATTCATGGTGCATCTCATGGCCCGAATGCGCGTGCCCGACCCGCGACTTACCGCCTCCTGATCGAAGCCGGTTTCCGGTACGATCGGGAGAACGGCGAGCCAGCCGCTTCGCGTCGACCCCGCCCCGCAATTTCTCCGCAAATGATGGAACCCGCCTCCATGTTCGGCCGGAAAAGAACCGAGACAGAGGACCGCAAAATGTCCGACGCACCCAACGATCTGGGCATTCCAAAGAAGCCTTCCGGCACCAGTTCAGGGCAAAACGCGCCTGGACCGAGCGCGACGGCGGCACCGGTCGTCCGTACTCCCGCGCCGGTCCCGCTCGCGGCGCGTCTCGCCGAGCCGCGACCGGCCGAACCCGGTCCGCGCCCAGTGGCCGCCGCCCTGTCGGGAAGTGCGCCGACAACCGGTTCGCCGGTCCCGGCTCGGCGCAACGACGCCGACCTGCGCAAGCTGATCGTCGGCCGCGAGATCACGCTGTCGGGCGAGATAAACTCGTGCGACCGGCTGATCATCGAGGGCAGCGTCGAAGCCAATCTGCAGAACTGCAACGAGGTCGATCTGGCCGAATCGGGTCTGTTCAAGGGCTCGGCGACGATCGACGAGATCGACGTGCGCGGCCGCTTCGAGGGCAATCTGACCGTGCGCAAGCGGCTGTTGATCCGCGCCACCGGCCGGGTTTCCGGCACGATCCGCTACGGCCAGATCGAGATCGAGTGCGGCGGCCAGATCTCGGGCGACGTACAGGCCCACGCCGGCAACGAGCCGTTGGCGAATGTGCCCTAAAAGTGCCGCGCTGCAGGTGCGATTCGCCCTGATATCGGTCTGGGGTTCTCAGGGCACCCAGGGTCGGCGCGGTTTCGCCCACGATGCCGCCGCGGGATTACGAGTTTCCGAGGGATCGAGATGACCGAGCCAGCCGGCCCAATGCGCCGGGAAACAGGCAGCCATGGCCTGAGTTTGGGCCTGACGAATTACGGCGACCCCGATTTCGCGCTCTATCTGCGGCGATCGTTCGCCCGCTCGATGGGCTATTCGCTCGACATGCTGTCGCGGCCGGTGATCGGCATCGCCGACACGCGCTCCGGCTTCAACAACTGCCACCGGCATTTCCCGGAGCTGATCGAGGCGGTCAAGCGCGGCGTCCTGGCTTCCGGCGGTCTGCCGATGGTGTTTCCGACCATTTCGCTTGGCGAAGTGTTTCTCAATCCGACCAGCCTGATGTTCCGCAACCTGATGGCGATGGATACCGAGGAGATGATCCGGGCCCAGCCGATGGACGCGGTCGTGCTGGTCGGCGGCTGCGACAAGACCGTGCCGGCGCAGCTGATGGGCGCGGTGTCGGCCAACCGGCCGGCGATCGGGCTGGTTGCCGGGCCGATGATGACATCGCGCTGGCACGGCGAGCGGCTCGGCGCCTGCACCGATTGCCGCCGCTTCTGGGCGAAATACCGCGCCGGCGAGGTGACCCCGACCGAAATCGACGAGGTCGAGGGCAATCTGGCGACGACCGCCGGCACCTGCGCGGTGATGGGCACGGCGAGCACGATGGCCTCGATCGCCGAGGCGCTCGGCATGATCCTGCCGGGCAGCGCCGCGATCCCGGCGGTGCACGCCGACCGGCTGCGGGCCGCGGAGGCCACCGGCCGCGCGGCGATGCGATTGGCGGCGGAGAAAATCACGCCGGACCGGATTGTCACCGCTCGATCGGTCGAGAACGCGCTGCGCGTCTTGATGGCAATCGGCGGCTCGACCAACGCGGTGCTGCATCTGACGGCGGTCGCCGGGCGCGCCGGGGTCGATATCGATTTGAAGCATCTCAACGAGATCAGCGATTCGACGCCGGTCCTGGTCGATCTGAAGCCGACCGGGCCGCATTACATGGAGGATCTGTTCGCCGCCGGCGGCATTGGCGCGGTGTTGCGCGAACTCAAGCCGATGTTGAACCTCGACTGCCCGACGGTCGCCGGCGAGACGCTGGGCGAGCGGCTGGCCTCGCCTTCCGGGCCGGTCGACCGGGATGTCGTGCGGCCGCTGGCGGAACCGTTGCAGCCGGTCGGCGGTCTGGTCGCGCTGTTCGGGTCGCTGGCGCCGAAGGGGGCGATCTTCAAGCGATCCGCCGCCGATCCCGTTCTGTTCGAGAAGGAGGGACGCGCGGTCGTCTTCACCTCGCTCGAAGACCTCTCCGCCCGGATCGACGACCCCGATCTCGACGTGACCCCGGACGATTTCCTGGTGCTGCAGAATGCCGGGCCGCTGTCGCCGTCGGGCATGCCGGAGGCCGGGTATCTGCCGATCCCGGCCAAGCTGGCGCGCGCCGGCGTCAAGGACATGGTGCGCATCTCCGACGCCAGGATGAGCGGCACCGCCTACGGCTCGATCGTGCTGCACGTGACGCCGGACGCGGCCTCGGGCGGACCGCTGGCAAAGGTGCGCAACGGCGACCGCATCCGCCTGTCGGTCAAGGAGCGCCGCATCGACCTTTTGGTGCCGCAGGACGAGCTGGCGCGCCGCAAGACCGCGCCGGCGGCGACGCCGGAGCGAGGCTACGCCCGCCTCTACCGCCGCGAGATATTGCAGGCCGACCGCGGCTGCGATTTCGACTTTCTGCGCAAGCACCCGCTCGGTGACGGTAGGGCGCAGTGAGGCGACGGAGGCAGCCGTGCCGCATATCGGACATATCGGGTGGTTCTGCATACTGCTGACCTGCACATCCGCCGCATCGCCGCCGACGATGGCGGCAGCCGCGAAACCCCGATGCCCCGCCACGAAGGACAAGGTTACGCTGTCCAATGTTTCGGTGTTCGACGGGCCTCCCGAGGAGCATGCCGAGCTTCTTCCGTATATCTCGCGTGGCCGCAATGCTTACGCGGTCTGGGATGTCGGCCATGTCTTCAACGAAGGCCACGAAATCTTCCTCGTGTGCCGCTATGCAGATGCCGATGATACGGTGACGGTCGAAGTCGATACACGCGTTGATCGATGCTTTTATCAATCGCTTGCTCATCGCGCGGCGCAAGTGAATTGCCGCTGAAATCGGACTAAGCAGGAGTAGGGCGGCGGAGCGCAGCGCAACCCGCCTTTTTGCGACGCCTCGAAGAGCGGCGGGTTTCGCGTAGCTCCACCCGCCCTACAATGCTTGGGGATGGCGGCGCAGTAACAGAGGCGCAACGAGAGGCCGTTCATGCGAAGCCAGGACATCGTCGAAAATGCGCCATCGGCCGCGCCCGAGGAGACAGAAGACCTGCACGAGATGGCGAACCTTTACCCGGAGACGACGGGCTTGCCGATGACGGTATGGGTCAGTCCGCGCGGCAGCGCCCGTCATGACGTGCGGATAAAGGTCAACATGGCTCACGGCGACCGGATGGACATTACGAATACGGCCGTCGTGGCTGTCCGTCCCACGCCGCGCGTTCTCGCCGGCCAATTGCCGTCGTCCGACGCGCAGGCGGTGTTCGCGTGGATTTCGCTGAACGCGGAGGCGCTGGTCGCCTATTGGGAGGGCCAGATCGATACGGCGCGCCTGATCCATCGGCTGAAGCCGCTTTCTGGTCAGTAAGCGTAGGGCGGGTGGAGCGCAGCAACCCGCCATTTCGCATTGCACCGAAGAGCGGCGGGTTTCGCGTAGCTGCACCCGCCCTACAATGCCCTCCGTGACCTTCGTGTCTCCGTGGTGAATCAATGTCCTCCTCCAAACCACTCTCCGGTCTTGTCGTCATTGAGATCGGGCACAGCATTGCGGCGCCTTATGCCGGGATGATCCTCGGCGAGTTGGGGGCCGAGGTGATCAAGGTCGAGAACCCGCGGACGGGCGATGCGTGCCGCGGCTGGGGGCCGCCGTTTCTGGAAGGGGCGGCGACGTGCTTTCATGCCGTCAACCGCGCCAAGGGCAGCATTGCGGTCGATCTCGCCGATCCGGCGGACGCGGCGCGGCTGCGGTCGCTGATCGTCGAGCGCGCCGATGTCGTGCTGCACAATCTGAAATTCGGCGCGCTCGACCGCTACGGCCTCGGTGGGGCCGACCTCGTCGCCACCAAACCGAGCCTCGTCTTCTGCAATCTCGGCGCGTTCGGCGCGGTCGGGCCATTGCGCGACAAGCCCGGCTATGACCCGATGATGCAGGCCTATAGCGGGCTGATGAGCCTCCTCGGCGAGGACGGCCGTCCGCCGGTCAGGGTGCCGGCCTCGATCATCGACATGGGGGCCGGGATGTGGTCGGTGATCGGCATCCTGTCGGCATTGCAGGAGCGCGGCCGCACCGGCAAGGGCGGGGTGGTCGATACGTCGCTTTACGAGACCGGGCTGGCGTGGATGAGCATTTACCTCGCCGGCTATCTCGCCAATCGCGAATTGCCCGCGCGACACGGCTCCGGGGTCGATATGATCGCGCCGTATCAAGCGTTTACCGCCGCGGACGGACACATGATGGTGGCCGCCGGCAACGACAATCTGTTCCGCCGCCTGGCCGCCGTGCTCGACCGGCCCGGCCTCGCCGAGGACCCGCGCTTTCGCACGAACAAGGACCGGGTGGTCAACCGCAAGGAGCTGATCGCGATCCTGTCCGACATATTCGCCAGGAAACCACGCGCCGAGTGGGCGCGGCTGCTCGACGCGCAGGGCATCCCGAACGGGCCGATCAATATGCTGGACCAGGTCGTCGCCGACGCGCAGACGCGGGCGCTCGGCATCATCCAGAGCAAGCCCGACAGCCAACTCGGCCTAGTCGGCCTGCCGCTGTCGTTCGACGGCGTCAGGCCGGAATTCGAGAAGGCGGGCCCGGCGCTTGGCGAGGACAACGCCAAGCTCGGCCGGTGACGATCCGGGGAGCGGCGGCACCGCTGCTGCTGGCGGCGGCGCTGGCCGGGTGCGGCGGCATGACCGACGGCCCGCCCGGCGGCACGTCCACGAGCGGCCGACACCCGACCGAGATTGCCGTATCGACGGCGAAAAACGGCCGCTTTGTCGGGTTGACCGGACCCCGGCGCCAGCACGCCGCGCCGTTTCTCGGCATCGCCGACACCAATTTCTATGTGCTGCGGACCTGGATCGACCGGAGCACCGGCGAGACCGTGCATCAGCTTTATGTCACCGACAGCTACACCGGACCGCCGCGCGACTGGAGCGCGGCGCGCGACGCGCAGGGCCGGCCGTTGCGCTTTATCCCGATCAGCCGGAACGAGATCACCTGCCAACTGAACCGCTGCTCCTATGCCGAGGAATTCGCCGCCGCGATCCCCGAGGCGGAGCTGCGCGGCGCGACCGGCGGGCTGACCGTCACGTTCACGGCCCGCTCCGGCGCGCAAATGACGATCGCGGTGCCGGCCGAGCTGGTGCGGGCGCAAGTAACGGGGCTCGATCGGGTGCGGGCCGGGTTGGCGACGGCAGCCGCGGCGCCGCCGTAACCGGCCGTCTGCCACAACCAACGGTTAGAACGCTGCGTCGTGTTTGCTGCATCTGCAGGGAATCTGCAGCAAATTCTCGCGCATCGGTTGTGCAGCCTCCTGTATGCCCTTGGAAACGAACTCTTTTCTCGCGCCGCCGCGGCCGGCTTTCGGGCCGTTTGCAGCAGATTTACAGCAAAAGCCGCACCGGCCGCCGCCCGTCGCATTTTCACCGGCGCATCTTGGCTCGTGAATATGGCGATTTTAGCGGCGACCTTCGGAGCAGCCTCAAACCCGGATGAACACTCTGCGCTTGTAGAGAAACCCCGCCAGGGCAACCGCCAGCAACAGCCCGACGATGTTGGCGAGAAACTGGCTGGCGCCGCCGGCGACATGCGCGTCGACAAAATTGGCGATATCACCGCCGACCAGGCGCGAGGCCAATCGGTGAAACCTTACCACCTCCTCGATCACATAGATCAATATCGCGTTGGCCCCGACCCAGACAAAGGGCGTCGCCCAGCGCCGGTATCCCCAGACATCGATGATCTGATAAAATACACCGAGGAATATCGCGCTAAGCCCGCCGGTAACCAGTACATAGGATGACGTCCAAATCGATTTGATGATCGGAAATTGCAGGCTCCACAGATACCCGGCCGCGACCAACGCGATCCCGGCGCCGCACAGCCACAGCGTTTTCCGGCGCGGGCCGATGCGGGGGTTCTGCAGCAGCAATCCGGCGAAAACGCCGAGCAGCGTGGTGCCGATTGCCGGCAGCGTGCTGAGCAGCCCTTCGGGGTCCAGCTCCCCCATCATTTTCCTACCCGGAAGCGCCTGCTCGTCGACCCATTGGGCGAGATTGCCGGTTTCGCTGAACACACCGGCGCCAACCCCCGGAACCGGAACGAATGTCATCAGCGCCCAGTAGCCGACGACCAACACGACGAATGAAACGATCAGCCCGCGCAGCGGCAGGTGCATGAACAGCAGCGACGCAAACAGGTAGCAAAGCCCGATGCGCTGCAATACGCCGAGCAGCCTGATGTCAGGCCAGTGATTATCGAACCCGCCATAATAAAGTAAACCGAGCAGGATCAGCACCGCGGATCGCTGCAATATGCGCCAATGCGCGGCGGTCTTGCCTTCGCGCTCGACCAGACGTGCGATCGAGAGGGGTATGACGACCCCGACGATAAACAGAAACAGC
>JBFXDF010000100.1:0-13148 GCA_050181375.1 Alphaproteobacteria bacterium | reverse complement strand
CAGGGAAAGCGGATTGAATCTTATTGAACTGGCCGCGCTCGCCGGGCTTTCGGGGCCGGCTTTGCGGATGCCGGCCGGCAACGCCGAGATCGCCGGACTCTCGGCCGATTCGCGCCGGGTCGAACCGGGGTTTCTGTTCGCGGCGCTGCGCGGGACCAACATCGACGGGCGCGCCTTCGCCGGCGAGGCGGCGGCGCGCGGCGCCGTCGCGATCCTGACCGACGATCCGGACGCGCTGGCTCTGGACGCTGAGACGCGCCGCCGCGTCGCGCTCGTTATCGACCCCAACCCGCAGCGCCGCCTCGCACTGCTCGCGGCGCGGTTTTACGGTCGGCAGCCCAAGACCGTTGCCGCCGTTACCGGCACCAACGGAAAGACGTCGGTGGCGCATTTCACCCGCGAGATTTGGACCGCGCTCGGGCACAAGGCGGCGAGCCTCGGCACGCTCGGTCTTGTGTCGCCGGAAGGCCGGCGTCCGGGTGCGCTGACGACGCCCGACCCGGTCGCGCTGCATCGCGATCTGGCGGAACTGGCCGCTTCCGGAATCGACCATGTCGCGATCGAGGCGTCGAGCCACGGCCTCGCGCAATATCGGCTCGACGGCATGTCCGCGTCGGCGGCGGCCTTCACGAACCTGACGCGCGACCATCTCGATTACCACGGCGACATGGGATCGTACCGCGCGGCGAAATGGCGGCTGTTTGCCAATCTGCTGCGGCCGGACGGAACCGCGGTTCTGAATGCCGACAGCCCCGAATGCGGCGGCCTTGCCGCACTGTGCGAGGGGCGTGGGATCCACGTCGTCCGCTACGGCCGCGAAGCGGACAGCGAACTGCGCATCGCGGAGCTGGCGCCGTTATCGTCGGGGCAACACGTGAGGCTCGAGGTATTCGGCGAGCGCGCGGAGATTGACCTGCCGCTGGTCGGCGAATTCCAGGCGCTCAACGTGCTGGCGGCGCTCGGGCTGGCGATCGCGACCGGCGCCGAGCCGGGCGAGGCGGTGTCGGTGCTGCCGCGCCTTGGCGGCGTTCCGGGACGGATGCAGTTCATCGGAACGACGCGCGGCGAAGCCGGCTCGGGCGCCGCCGTTTTTGTCGATTACGCGCATACGCCCGACGCGCTGGCGACGGTGCTGAAGGCGCTGCGCCCGCATGCCGCGAGGCGGCTCGCGGTCGTGTTCGGCGCCGGCGGCGACCGCGACCGCGGCAAGCGACCGATGATGGGGCGCGTCGCCGCCGATCTCGCCGATCTTGTCTATGTCACCGACGATAATCCGCGCGGCGAGGACCCGGCAGAAATCCGCCGTGCGATTCGCGAAGCCGCCCCCGGCGCGCTCGAAATCGGCGACCGGAGGGCGGCGATCGCGACGGCGATCGCCGAGCTG
Source organism: Alphaproteobacteria bacterium (assembly GCA_050181375.1). Lineage (GTDB taxonomy): Bacteria > Pseudomonadota > Alphaproteobacteria > ATCC43930 > CGMCC-115725 > DATARH01. Next base: position 11,764 of record JBFXDF010000100.1, on the reverse strand, counting down.
GGCCGCGACGACGTGCTCGTGATCGCCGGCAAGGGGCACGAAACCGGGCAGATCGTCGCCGGCGAGGTTCTGCCGTTCGACGATGCGGCGGTGGCGCGCGAGGCGCTCGACGCGACGGGCCGGCGATGAGCGGCCAGCGCTATCGCCGATTTTCTTCGGCCGTCATTCCCGCGCAAGCAGGCAGCCAGGGGCAAACGCCCAGTCGAATGGCCCTGGCTGACCGCTTGCGCGGAGGCGACGAGGATATCTGTACTCTGATACCGCGTCGCGGCGATTGCCCCGGAATGCCCGGCCGCGGCAGTTGTCGAAAAGCTTCGATAGTATTATGGCTGGACTCGCCGCTGGCGGTGGCCGACGCTGCCTCTCCGCCGCCGCCGACGGAAACATAACCGAATGCTTTATCTGCTCCTTTTCCCGCTTTCCGATCAGTTCGGCGCCTTCAATGTCTTTCGCTACATAACCTTTCGTTCGGGCGGCGCGGTCGTCACCTCGCTTCTGATCAGTTTCATCTTCGGCCCGAACCTGATCGCCTGGCTCAGATCGGTGCAGCGCGAGGGCCAGCCGATTCGCGAGGACGGTCCGCAAAGCCACCTGATCCGCAAGAAAGGGACGCCGACGATGGGCGGCTTCCTGATCCTCAGCGCGCTGACGGTCTCGACGATCCTCTGGGCCGATTTGCGGAACCCGTATGTGTGGATCGTGCTCGGCGTCACGGTCGGGTTCGGTCTGATCGGATTTTTTGACGATTACCGGAAACTGACGCGGCGCTCGCATCACGGCATGCCGGGCCGCGTCAAGCTGCTGCTGCAGATCCTGCTTTCGACGGTCGCCTGCGTCGCGCTGGCCTATGTCACGCGCCAGTCGCTGGCCAATACGCTGGCGGTGCCTTTCCTCAAGGACGTGCTGATAAATCTGGGCTGGTTTTTCGTGCCGTTCGGCGTCCTGGTGATTACCGGCGCGTCGAACGCGGTCAACCTGACCGACGGGCTCGACGGGCTGGCGATCGGGCCGGCAATGATCGCCGCCGCGTCCTTCGCGGTGATCGCCTATCTGGTCGGCAATTCGGTCTATGCGAGCTATCTGCAGCTGCACCACGTCCCGCGCGCCGACGAGCTGATGGTGTTTTCCGCGGCGATGGTCGGGGCAAGCCTCGGGTTTCTGTGGTTCAACGCCCCGCCCGCCAGCGTGTTCATGGGCGACACCGGGTCGCTGTCGATCGGCGCGGCGCTCGGCACGATCAGCATCATCACCAAGCACGAGCTGGTCCTGGTCATTATCGGGGGCTTGTTCGTCCTCGAGGCCGTGTCGGTGATCGTGCAGGTCGCGAGCTTCAAATCGACCGGCCGCCGCGTCTTCCGCATGGCGCCGCTGCATCATCATTTCGAGCAGCTGGGCTGGGAGGAGCCAAAGATCGTGATCCGCTTCTGGATCATCGCCATCATTCTGGCGATTGCCGGCCTTTCGACACTGAAGCTGCGGTGAAGACCATGATCGTTGTCGAGGGGTTTTCCGGAAAGCGGGTCATGGTGCTGGGCCTCGCGCGTTCGGGGCGGGAAGCGGCGCGGGCGCTGCGGGAAGGCGGCGCCGAGGTACTGGCCTGGGACGACGGCGCGAAAGCGCGCGAGACGGCCGCCGCCGAGACGAAGCTGGTCGATCCGGCAAGCGTGGACTGGGGTGGCGTGGCGGCGCTGGTGGTATCGCCGGGGGTCCCGCTGACCTTTCCCGAGCCGCATCCGGCGGTGTTGCGGGCCCGCGCGGCCGGCGCCGAGATCGTCGGCGACATCGAGCTGCTCGGCCGGGCGCGGCCGGAGGCGCGGTATGTCGGGATCACCGGCACCAACGGCAAATCGACGACGACGGCGCTGATCGGGCATATTCTGGCGGAGGCGGGCAAACGGGTCGAGGTGGGCGGCAATCTCGGACCGCCGGCGCTGTCGCTGGCGCCGCTCGGCGCGGACGGAACCTATGTCCTCGAAGCGAGTTCGTTTCAGCTCGACCTGATCGAGACGCTCGCCTTCGATGTCGCGGTGCTGCTCAATATCACACCCGACCACCTCGACCGGCACGGCGACATGCAAGGATACATCGCCGCGAAAACGCGCATTTTCGCGCGACAGGGCGCCGGCGCGACGGCGGTTGTCGGTATCGACGACGCGCTCTGCCGCGATATTTGCGGCGAGTTGCGGCGCCGCGGCGCGGCGCGGGTCATTCCGATATCGGTGACGCAGACCGCTCCCGGCGGGGTGTACGCCGAGGGAGGCTGGCTGATCGACGCGACCGGGGAGCGGCCCGAGCGCGTTCTCGACCTCGCCGAGGCGGAGCGCCTGCCAGGGTCCCACAACGCGCAGAACGCGGCGGCGGCCTTCGCGGCGACGCGTGCGCTCGGCGTCGGGCGCGAGGTCGCGGCGGCGGCGATCCGCTCGTTTCCCGGCCTCGCGCACCGCCAGGAACTGGTCGGCACGATCGGCGGCATCAGGTACATCAACGACTCGAAGGCGACCAACGCCGACGCGACCGAAAAGGCGCTGGCATGCTACGATGCGATCTATTGGATCATCGGCGGCTTGCCGAAGGCCGGCGGCATCGCGTCGCTGACGCCGTATTTCGGACGGGTGCGGCGGGCTTATCTGATCGGCGCCGCGACCGAGGAGTTCGCCGCGACGCTCGGCGATACGGTGCCGTTCACCCGCTGCGGCGAGCTGGCCGCCGCGCTCGCCGCGGCGCACGCCGACGCGCAGCGCGACCGGGTGACGGGCGCGGTCGTGCTGCTGTCGCCGGCCTGCGCGTCCTACGATCAGTTCCCGAATTTCGAGGTTCGCGGCGACCGCTTCCGCGAACTTGTCGCGGAGCTGTCGGGCAGCGTGCGGCCGCCCAGAGAGAGGTCGTGATGTTCGCGCGCATCGACCGGCGGCCGATCGCCCGGTGGTGGTGGACCGTCGACCGCTGGACCTTGGGCGGGCTGGTCGTGCTGGTGTTTGTCGGCACCGTCATGAGCATGGCGGCGAGCCCGCCGGTGGCCGAACGGCTCGGCTACAACCCGATGTACTTTACCGAGCGCCAGCTGGGGCTGATGCCGTTCGCGCTGGCGATCGTTCTCGGCGTATCGCTGCTGACGCCGCGCACGATCCGGCGGATCGCGTTTGTCGTCTTCGCGGTCTCGTTCGTTCTGCTCGCGGCAACCTTTGTGATCGGGGTCGAGATCAAGGGCGCGCGGCGCTGGATCAACCTGCCGGGCTTGTCGCTTCAGCCCTCGGAATTTGTGAAACCAAGTTTCGCCGTGCTCGCCGCGTGGCTGTTCGCGAGGCAGAAGGAGAAGCCCGGATTTCCCGGCAATCTGATCTCGATAGCGCTGTGCCTCGCGATCCTCGCGATGCTGGTCAAGCAGCCCGATCTCGGGATGGCCGTCGTTGTCGCGGCGGTGTGGTTCGGGCAGTTCTTCATGGCCGGGCTGCGGCTTTACTGGGTGGTGGCGGGCGGCATCGCCGGGGTGTCCGGGCTGGTCGGCGCCTATATGCTGCTGCCGCACGTGACAAGCCGGATCGACCGTTTTCTCGATCCGGAAGCCGGCGACAGCTATCAGGTCCGCCGCGCGATGGAAGCGTTTGCCAATGGCGGGCTGTGGGGGCGCGGACCGGGCGAGGGGCGGGTCAAGGACGTATTGCCGGACGCGCACGCCGATTTTGTCTTCGCGGTGGCCGGCGAGGAGTTCGGCGTCATTGTCTGCGTGCTGATCGTGGCGGTATTCGCGTTTATCGTGCTGCGCGGCCTGTCGCGGCTGCTGCAGGAGGAGAACCTGTTTGTGACGCTCGCCGCGACCGGGCTGCTGATGCAGTTTGGATTGCAGGCGATCATCAACATGGCCTCGGCGCTGCACCTGATCCCGACCAAGGGCATGACGCTGCCGTTTGTGTCCTATGGCGGATCGTCGATGCTGGCGCTGGCGTTGGGGATGGGCATGATGCTGGCCCTGACACGACGGCGCCTCGGCGGGAGCGAAGTGTGAGCCCAAGCGCGCCGGCCGGCCGGCCGGTTGTCGTGCTCGCGGCCGGCGGCACCGGCGGACATCTGTTCCCGGCGCAGGCGCTGGCGGAACGGCTCGTCGCGGCGGGCGCGCGCGTCGTGCTGGCAACCGATCGGCGGGCCGACGCCTTCGCCCGGGACGTGACCGGGGCCGAAATCCATCGGGTTTTGGCCGGGCGCTTCGGCGGCGGGCCGATGCGGGCGGCGCGCGGCGCCGCCGAGACCGCGGTCGGACTCGTCCAGGCGCGCCGGCTGCTGCGGCGCGTCCAGCCCGATTCGGTGATCGGGTTCGGCGGCTATGCGTCGATCCCGACGATGCTGGCTGCGGTCCAACTCGGCGTTCCGACCGCGATCCACGAGCAGAATGCCGTGCTCGGCCGCGCCAACCGGCTGCTGGCCGGCCGCGTCGGGCGGATCGCGACCGGGTTCGCCGCGATCGCCGGGCTGCGCGCGGCCGACAAGGGGCGCGCCGTCCATACCGGCAACCCGGTGCGGCCGGCGGTGCTGGCGAGGGCCGGAGCGGCATACCGCCCGCCGCGTCCCGGCGAACCGATCGAGTTGTTGATCACGGGCGGCAGCCAGGGGGCGCGGATCTTCGCCGATGTCGTGCCGGAAGCGCTCGCGGCGTTGCCCTCGCCGACACGGGCGGCGCTGCGCGTCAGCCAGCAGGCGCGGCCGGAGGATTGCGAGCGGGTGACCGCGCGGCTGGAGGAGGCCGGGATCGCCGCGGAAGTCAGCAGCTTCTTTACCGATATTCCGCAACGCCTCGCCGGAGCGCAGCTGGTGATCTGCCGCTCGGGCGCATCGACGATCGCGGAACTGGCGGCGGTGGGCCGGCCCGCGCTGCTCGTCCCCTACCCGCATGCCACCGACGACCACCAGACCGCGAACGCCCGCGCTTTTGCCGATTGGGGCGCGGCCTGGATTATCCCGCAGCCGGAATTCACGACGGCGCGGCTGACCGCGGTGCTGAGCGAACGTTTCAGCGACCCCGCCGGTTTGGCGGAGGCGGCGGCACGGTCGCGCCGTTTTGCCCCGGACGACGCGGCCGAACGGCTGGCGGCTCTGGTGCAGGGTTTGACGAGAGCCGGGTCGGCCGATCTGGAACGCGCGGCCCAGGAGCGCGTGGCATGAGATCGCTGCCGGATTCGATCGGACCCATTCATTTTGTCGGGATCGGCGGCATCGGGATGAGCGGCATCGCCGAGGTGCTGCACAATCTCGGGTACCGGGTGCAAGGCAGCGATCTCGCCGACGGCGGCAACACGCGCCGGCTGGCCGGGCTCGGCATCCCGGTCAGGGTCGGCCACGCCGCCGAAAATCTCGATGCGGCCGAGGTGGTCGTCATCTCGTCCGCCGTGAAATCCGACAACCCGGAGGTCGCGGCGGCGCGCGCGCGCCGGCTGCCGGTCGTGCGGCGCGCCGAGATGCTGGCCGAATTGATGCGCCTCAAATGGGCGATCGCGATCGCCGGCACGCACGGCAAGACGACGACGACCTCGATGATCGGGAGCCTGCTCGAAACCGCCGGTCTCGACCCGACCGTCATCAACGGCGGCATCATCAACGCCTACGGCACGAACACGCGGCTCGGTGCCGGCGACTGGATGGCGGTCGAGGCCGACGAGAGCGACGGCACCTTTACCCGGTTGCCGGCCACCGTCGCGATCGTCACCAACATCGACCCCGAGCACCTCGATTTCTATGGCGATGTCGCGGCATTGCATCAGGCGTTCGAGACATTTGTCTCGAATATCCCGTTTTACGGCTTCGCGGTGCTCTGCATCGATCACCCGGTCGTGCAGGGTCTGATCCCGCGCGTCTTGGACCGGCGCATCGTGACCTACGGGTTCGGCGCGCAGGCCGATTACCGCGCCGCCAACCTCCGGCTCGGGGGTGATGGCAGCCGGTTCGATGCGGTGATCGCCGGCCGATCGGGCATAGGCGAGCGCCGCATCCCGGAGCTGGTCTTGCCGATGTTCGGCGAGCACAACGTGCAGAACGCGATGACGGTGATCGCCGTGGCCGCCGAACTGGGCATCGGCGACGACGTGGTACGCGAGGCGTTGCGCAAATTCGCCGGCGTGCGGCGCCGTTTTACAAAAACCGGCGAATGGAACGGCGTCGCGATCATCGACGATTACGGCCATCACCCGGTCGAGATCGCGGCCGTTCTGAAAGCGGCGCGAGCGGTGGCGGCGGGGCGCGTGATCGCGGTCGTGCAGCCGCACCGCTATACGCGACTCGCCAATCTGTTCGACGGGTTCTGCACCTGTTTCAACGACGCAGACACGGTTCTGGTGGCGGATGTGTATCCCGCCGGCGAGGCGCCGATCGACGGCGTGTCGCGCGACGCGCTGGTCGCCGGGCTGCGCGCCCACGGCCACCGCAGCGCCCGGCCTTTAGACGGACCGGGGGAGCTGGCGCCGCTGTTGCGAGCGGAGGCGCGGCCGGGCGATATGGTGGTGTGCCTCGGGGCCGGGTCGATCACCAATTGGGCCAATGCCCTTCCCGAGGAACTGGCGAGCTGCGATACCGGGAGCTTGGTCGCGTGAAGCTTGGCCGCGCTGACCAAAGAACTCCCTCTCCCCCATCGGGGGAGAGGGTTGGGGTGAGGAGGCGGCAGCCGGTTGGCGGCGATACCCTCACCCGGCTCGCCCGTTGCCGGGCGAGCCCCCCTCTTCCGCATTGCGGGAGAGGGGCTTGCAACCCGCTCCGGAATAAGTCCGAAGCATGTCCGGCGACAACTTGATCGAGCTTCTGCCGCCGGTGCGGGGGCGGCTCGCGGCAAATGCGCCGATCGGGCCGCTGACCTGGTTCCGGGTCGGCGGGCCGGCGGAGGTGCTGTTCCGCCCGGCCGACGCCGACGACCTGGCGGGGTTTCTCGCGGCATTGCCGCGCCATGTTCCGGTGACGACGATCGGGGTCGGCTCGAACCTGCTGGTGCGCGACGGCGGCGTCAGAGGCGTCGTCGTGCGGCTCGGACGCGGTTTTGCCGCGATCGACGCCGGGCCGGAAATTGTCAAGGCCGGCGCCGGTGCGCTCGACCTCAATGTCGCGCTGACCGCGGCCGAGACCGGCGTCGCCGGGTTGGAATTCCTCTCCGGCATTCCGGGGACGATCGGCGGCGGGTTTCAGACCAATGCCGGCGCTTATGGCAGCGAGTTCAAGCACGTGCTGATCTCGGCCGACGCGATCGATCGGGCGGGGCTCAGGCGTACGATCCCGGCCGGACGGATGGGCCTTTCCTACCGCCATTCGGAGGTCGATCCGGACTGGATTTTCGTCCTCGCGCGGTTCCGCGCGCGGCCGGGCGAGCCGGCAGAGATTGCCCGGCATATCGAGGCGATCCGGGCGGCGCGCGAGGCCGCGCAGCCGATTCGCGCGCGCACCGGCGGCTCGACCTTCGCCAACCCTCCGGGCCATCAGGCGTGGCGGCTGATCGACGAGGCCGGCTGCCGCGGCCTCACCCGCGGCGGAGCTATGGTTTCGGAAAAACACACGAATTTCCTGATCAACACCGGCCATGCGACGGCCGCCGATCTCGAGGGACTGGGCGAAGAGGTGCGGCGCATTGTGTATGATCGCTGCGGCATCATGCTCGAATGGGAGATCCGCCGGATCGGGGAGCCGGCCCCAGGCATTTCCCCTGGCAGGTCCGCGGGAACCGGATGATAAAGCGCGCACAGGCCTCAAAATCGGCGTCTTCCCGACCGCCATCGCGCCGGCGGCGGCGTCCGGTGATGCCGATTCTGCGCCGCGCCGCGCGGTGGTCGGCGCTGGTCGCGCTCGCCGGGCTGGTCTATGGCGGCTTCGCGCTCAGCCGGTCGGCAAACCGCGACGCGCTGCTCGCGGGGGCCGCCGACCGAGTGGTCGCGGCAACCGCTTCGCTCGGCATGGTGGTCGACAACATCGAGGTCGAGGGCCGCGAGACGACCGATCGCGCGATGATCGTGGCGGCGCTGGCGGCCAGGCGCGGCACGCCGATCCTCGCGGTCGATTTATGGCAGGCGAAAGCCGAACTCGAAAAACTTCCCTGGGTGCGGTCCGCCGTCATCGAACGGCGGCTGCCGCGGACCTTGCATGTGCGGCTCGCCGAACGCCGGCCGCTGGCTCTGTGGCAGCACGAGGGCAAGCAGCAGGTGATCGACCAGCACGGCGAGGTGATACCGGGCGCCGATTTGAGCCGCTTCGCCCGGCTGCCGCTGGTGGTCGGCGACAACGCCGCCGTCCGAGCGGCCGCACTGATCGAGATGCTCGGGCAAGAGCCGGCCTTGGCGGCGCGCGTCACCGCCGCGGTCCGGGTCGACGATCGGCGTTGGAACCTGCGGATCGACGATTCAATCGAGGTTCTGCTGCCGGAGGACAATCCCGACGCCGCCTGGGCGCAGCTCGCCGGGTTCGAACGGCGCAGCAACCTGCTGAAGCGCGATGTGCAGCGGGTTGACATGCGGTTGCCCGGCCGGCTGGTCGTGCGGGTACACGCAGCGCCGCCCGCGAACGCACCGCCCGCCAAGGAAGCAGCCCCGGCCAAGCCGCGCTCTCCCGGAAAGAACACGTGAAGCAGATCGCCGCAAAGCGCCGCCGCGCGCCGGCATCGAATGGCCCGGCTCCGAACGGCCCAATCCCGAGCGGCAACGCCGCCCCGGGAACCGCCAGCGGGCATCAGGCGCCCCGGCCGGGACCGGTGCGGCCGCGCGGCAGCATCATCGCGGCGATCGACATCGGCACGACGAAGATCTGCTGCTTCGTCGCGCGCGTCGAGAACGAGCCGCGCATCATGGGTGTCGGGCAGCAGATCGCGCGCGGCGTGCGCGGCGGCACGATCATCGATCTCGAAGCCGTCGGCGCCTCGATCAGCGGCGCGGTGCACGCCGCGGAAGAGATGGCCGGTCAGCGGATCGACCGCGCCGTCGTCAATCTGTCGGGCGGTTTTCGCGCGTCGCGGACCGTCAGGACCGGAATCGCTATCGGCCGGCGCGAGATCGGCGAAGCCGACATGCGGCAGGTGCTCGAACGCGGCTATGCGATGCGGGATGCGCCCGATCGCCAGGTCATCCACTCGATCCCGGTCGGTTTCTCGATCGACGACAGCCGCGGCATCGTCGATCCGCGCGGCATGGCCGGCGAGCGGCTGGGGGTCGAGATGCATATCGTCACCGCCGCGACCGCCGCTGTGCGCAACCACACGGCGGCGGTAGGACGCGCGCATCTCGAAGCGGAGGCGCTGGTCGCCAGCCCTTATGCGGCGGGGCTGGCCTGCCTTGTCGAGGACGAGAAGGACCTCGGGGTCACGATCATCGATATGGGGGGCGGCACGACGACAATCGGCGTGTTTTTCGGCGGGAACCTGATCTTCGCCGACGCGGTCCCGGTCGGCGGCGTGCACGTGACAAACGACATCGCGCGCGGACTCTCGACCCCGCTGGCCCACGCCGAACGGCTGAAGGCGCTGTTCGGCAGCGCGGTCTCCTCGACGCTCGACGAACGCGAGATGATCGCGGTGCCGCCGATCGGCGAAGAGCAGAACAGCCAGGTCAGCCAGGTGCCGAAATCGCTGCTTGTCGGCATCATCGCGCCGCGGCTCGAGGAGACGTTCGAGCTGGTGCGCAACCGGCTCGACGCGAGCGGCAGCGATCGGTTCTCCGGGCGGCGGGTGGTGCTGACCGGAGGCGCCTGCCAGATGCACGGCGCGCGCGAACTGGCCGGGCATATTCTCGACAAGCAGGTCCGGATCGGCCGGCCGATGCGGGTGAAGGGGCTGCCGGAGACGATACAAGGCCCGGCCTTTTCCACCGCCGCCGGGTTGTTGCATTTCGCAGTGTCGGAGCGCGCCGAATCGCCGCGACCGGCGCACATCGCGCGTCGCGGGATTTTCGCGCGCGTAGGGCACTGGATGCGCGAAAATCTCTGAGTTTGCTTGGCTTCCGGTTCCTCTTCGGGTACCGATTCCGAACCGGTCGAGGTAACGCCGGGTCGGCCGTTCAGGGGGCGGGGCCCGGACCATACTCGTCAATCGGCGACGACCGGGGGCAACAGGGGAATCGTCACGGCGGCTCGCGGCCTAAGCGGGCAAGGCAGGGACCGGCATCATCACAGCCGCGCAGGCGTGGAGGGGCGAAATCATGATCAATCTCAGCATCCCGATGGACGAGCAGGAGCTGAAGCCGCGCATCACCGTCATCGGGGTCGGGGGCGCCGGCGGCAACGCGGTCAACAACATGATCCGGTCGAACCTGGTCGGCTGCGAATTCGTCGTGTGCAACACCGACGCGCAGGCGCTGCAACTGGCCGCGGCGCCGCACAAGATCCAGCTCGGCGCCGGCGTGACGCGCGGGCTCGGCGCCGGCGCGCGGCCGGATGTCGGACGCGCCGCCGCGGAGGAGGCGGTCGACGACATCCTCGAGGCGATGCAGGGCTCGAACATGGTGTTTATCACCGCCGGGATGGGCGGCGGCACGGGGACCGGGGCGGCTCCGGTGATCGCCCGCACCGCCCGCGAATCGGGCATACTGACGGTCGGGGTCGTTACCAAGCCGTTTCAGTTCGAGGGCGTTCACCGCATGCGCATCGCCGAGGCGGGGATCGAGGAACTGCAGAAATATGTCGATACGCTGATCATCATCCCGAACCAGAACCTGTTCCGCATCGCCAACGAGCGCACGACTTTCGCCGATGCGTTCAAGATGGCCGACGACGTGCTTCATGCCGGCGTGCGTGGGGTCACCGACCTGATGGTCATGCCCGGGCTGATCAATCTCGATTTCGCCGACATCCGCACCGTGATGAGCGAGATGGGCAAGGCGATGATGGGAACCGGCGAGGCCGACGGCGAACGGCGCGCGATCGACGCCGCCGAGGCCGCGATCAACAATCCGCTGCTCGAGGACGTGTCGATGAAGGGCGCGCGCGGCGTCCTCATCAACATCACCGGCGGCACCGACATGACGCTGTTCGAGGTCGACGAGGCCGCCAACCGCATCCGCGAGGAGGTCGATCCCGAGGCCAACATCATCTTCGGCTCGACCTTCGACGAAAAGCTGGCCGGGCGCATGCGGATTTCGGTCGTCGCGACCGGTATCGAGGCCGAGGCGCACCAGGAACAGGCCCGCGCGGCGCTCGGCCTTCGCGCCTCGGAACCCGCCCTGCGCGACACCGGTACCGGGTAAATGCCGCCCGTGCTGACGCAGAACACGGCGGCGCGCGCGGAGACCCGAAACGAACCGGCGACCGGCGACCAGCGAGCCGATGCTTCGGAGCCGGTCCAGCCCGCGGCAAATGCGGCCGAGAGCGCGGCGGTGCGCGGCGGCGCTTTTATCGCGCCGCGCCCGGTCGATCCGGGTCCGGCGCGGCCGACACCGGTCGCGCAACCGGCGACGCCATCGCCCGGCGGAGCCGGGCGGGAGGCCGCGTCGCGACAAGGGCGCGTGCCGAGCCTGATCGAGCGCGTCACGGGCATGGCCCGGGCCCGGCCGGCGGCCCCGCCGGCGGCACCACGGGCCGCGCCCCCATCGGCCGCCGGAGTGCAGTCGCCGCGTCCGCCGCAGCGGCTGGCACCGCTCGACGAGCCGCGCCCATCGCAGGCGTCGGGGCAGAACCAGGGGCCAACCGGGCAGAACCCGGCGCAGAGCAAGGAAGAAGATTTACTCGACATCCCGGCCTTCCTGCGGCGCCAGGCGAACTGACCGGAGACGATCGGAGTCGGGACCGCCGGCCGACGGCGGTCCCCCCCGGGGAGAGCTTC
>JBFXDF010000099.1:0-13160 GCA_050181375.1 Alphaproteobacteria bacterium | reverse complement strand
CGCTTTCCTTCGCGATCGTGATGTCGCACATGACCAGCAACACGTTGCCGCCGCCGACCGCGTAGCCGTTCACGGACGCAATCACCGGCTTTAGCAGCCGCTCGATGCTTTCGTACATGTCGAGGACCGGCAGCACCCCGGCGTACAGCGTCGTGTCCGGCAGGCCGGTCTTGCGCCCGCCGATGCAGAAAAACCGGTCGCCGGCGCCGGTGATGACCAGCACGCGGGTGCGCGTCTCCGCGCGCACGGCGTCGATGCAGTCGCGCACCTCGCGGCACATTGTCGGGGTGAACATGTTGCCGTCGTCGGGACGGTTCAGCGTCAGGGTGCCGACCGGTCCGTCCTCGCCGTACAGGATCGTTTCATACCCCATCGCCGCTGCTCCTTCCGCGCTGATCCCGCCCGGTGACCCGAACCGTTTCCGGCTCGACGCCGAAGCGGAATGAGCTGGCGACGAGGGGACTTGCCGCGCCTTGCGGGCGGCCCCGTCGCATTCGCGCCCTTCGCGTATCCGTTGCGCGTCCTTCGCGTTAAAGCTTTTTAATTCCTACCGTTTCGAGAACTGGAAGCTGCGGCGGGCCTTGGCCTTGCCGTATTTCTTGCGCTCGACGACGCGGCTGTCGCGCGTCAGGAACCCGCCATGCTTCAAGACCGGCCGCAGCCCCGGCTCGTAAAAGGTCAGCGCCCGGCTGATGCCGTGCCTGACCGCGCCGGCCTGGCCGGAAAGCCCGCCGCCCTGCACCGTGCACCAGACGTCGAACTGGCCGAGCCGATCGGTCACGACAAACGGCTGGTTGATCAGCATGCGCAGAACCGGCCGCGCGAAATACACCGGACTGTCGCGTCCGTTGACCTCGACCTTGCCGGTGCCGGGTTTGATCCACACGCGCGCCACGGCATCCTTGCGCTTGCCGGTCGCGTAGGAGCGCCCGAGTTCGTCGCGGATCGGCTGGATGTCCGCGGAGACCGGCGCCATCGTTTCGGGAACGATGCCCGGCCCCGCCGGCGCCGCCGGCCGCGCCGCGGCCATCGCCTGACGCAGGCTGGCGAGCCCCTGGAAGGTCTGCGCGCGCTGAGCGCCGCCCTGCTGTCCTCCGCCTTGCTGCGCCCCGCCGCGGCCCTGCGGCTGCTCGCCGCCCGGGTCGTCGGGCGTATTTTCGTCTGACATCGGCCTACGCTCTCAGGTTTTTGCGGTTCATCGCCGCCACATCGAGAGGCTGCGGGTTCTGCGCGGCGTGCGGGTGCTCGGGGCCGGCATAGACCCGCAGATTGCGCATGACCCGCCGCCCCAAGGGTCCGCGCGGCACCATTCGCTCGACCGCCTTCTCGATCACGCGCTCCGGGTGCCTGCCGGCGAGGATGGCGCCCTTGCTGCGCCCCTTGATGCCGCCGGGATAGCCGGTGTGCCAGTAGAAGATGTCGTCCTCGCGCTTGTTGCCGGTCAGCTGCACCTTCTCGGCGTTGACGACGACGATATTGTCGCCGCAATCCATGTGCGGCGTATAAGACGGCTTGTGCTTGCCGCGCAGCCGCATCGCGATCAGCGACGCCAGACGCCCGAGCACGAGGCCGTTGGCGTCGATCAGGAGCCAATTCTTTTCGATATCGGACGGTTTCGCGGAAAAGGTTTTCATCTCGCAGCCCGAACTGCCGGTTGCTCCGAGCGCGCGGCATCTCCCGTGGAGCCGGACTGAAGCGGGCGCATCGTGTACGCCACCACGGCGCGAGCGTCAAGCAAAACACATGGCGGTACAAGCGCTTCCGATGGGGTATTATAATACCGTAGCCGGGCGGATGAGCGCAGCGGGCGGCTGCCGGGGTATTCGGCTACAGCGCTCTTGACCCCGCTCCATCCGGCGGCATGCTGGTCAGTGCCGGAGCGGCGAGGCGATCTCGTGGTAATCGCGGGAATGCCCGCGCACACAGACAGGGGACGGACGCGATGAGCGACGGACAGCGCACCGCAATCGTAACCGGAGCAGCCGGCGGCATCGGCCGCGCGCTCGTGGCGGGGCTGCTCGGCGCCGGCATCAAGGTCGCCGCCTCGGACCGCACCTCCGCGGGGTTGGCGGAGCTGGCGGCGAGCGCGCGCGCGAGCGGCCGGGAGGCCGCGCTGCTGACAATCGAGGCCGACCTGACGCGCGACGATGCCGCCGAGCGCATTGTCGCGGCGGCCCGCGGCCGGTTTGGCGCGATCGACATTCTCGTCAACAACGCCGGGGTCGGGCAGGCGACGGTGCGGCCCGACAACCGGCAGAACCCGATCAAGTTCTGGGAGATCACGCCGGAGCAGTGGCGGCTGTTCACGGCGGTGCACACCAACGCGCCGATGGCGCTGTCGCGCGCCGTCGTGCACGAGATGATGCAGCGGCGCTGGGGCCGCATCGTCAACGTGACGACCAGCCTTGGCACGATGATCCGCCCGGGTTCGCCGACCTACGGCCCGTCAAAGGCCGCGCTCGAGGCGTTTTCGGCGATCATGGCGAAAGACCTCGACGGCACCGGGGTCACGGTCAACGTGCTGGTGCCGGGCGGCGCGACCAATACCGGCATGATCCCGGCGGAGGCGCCCTATGCCCGCGAGGACATGATCCAGCCGGCGGTGATGGCGCCGCCGCTGGTGTGGCTCGTGTCGCAGGCTGCCTCCGGCGTTACCGGCCGCCGCTTTCTGGCGGTCCACTGGGACCCGCAACTGCCGCCGGAGCAGGCGGCGGCCAAAGCCGGCGCCCCGGTCGCCTGGACCGACATCGCAACGATGCCGATCGAGCCGCTGCGGCGGAGCTAGGAGACCAGACTAGGCCCTCACCTCTTCCACGCCCGGCGGCCGACAATTACCTTTAACGCTCTGCGGACAATCTCTCGCCGTCACCCCCGCGAAAGCGAAAGCGGGGCGCCGAGGCCAGGGACGGAGCGCCGGCCCCTGGGTTCCCGCCTTTCGCGGGAAAGACGGCTGAGGCGGGCGAGACGTCACTACCTCGGTCACACCAGCCGCGACTGGTGCACGGCGGCGCGGACAAAATCGGTGAACAGCGGATGCGGCTCGAACGGGCGCGATTTCAGCTCGGGGTGGAACTGCACGCCGATGAACCAGGGGTGGTCCGGGATTTCGACGATCTCGGGCAGCAGGCCATCGGGCGACATGCCCGAAAAGCGCAGACCGGCCGCCTCCAGCGTGTCGCGATAGGCGATGTTGACCTCGTAGCGGTGACGGTGGCGCTCGCTGATCCGGGTCGCGCCGTAAATCGCGGCCACCCGGCTTTCCGGGTCGAGCACCGCGTCGTAGGCCCCCAATCGCATCGTCCCGCCGAGATCGCTGTTCTCCTGCCGCTGCTCCAGTTCGTTGCCGCGCATCCATTCGGTCATGAGACCGATGACCGGGTGTTCGCACGGGCCGAATTCGGTCGAGCCGGCGCCGGGTAGCCGCCCAAGATGCCGCGCGGCCTCGATGACCGCCATCTGCATCCCGAAGCAGATGCCGAAATACGGCACCTGCCGCTCGCGCGCGAAACGCACCGCCTCGATCTTCCCCTCCGAGCCGCGCTCGCCGAACCCGCCCGGCACAAGGATCGCGTGCACGTCCTCGAGGCGGCGCACCGCCTCCTCCTCGGCCTCGAAAATCTCGGAATCGATCCAGTCGAGCTTGACGCTGACATTGTTGGCGATACCGCCATGCGTCATCGCCTCGCCCAGCGACTTGTAGCTGTCGAGCAGGTGCGTGTACTTGCCGACGATCGCGATGCGAACCTCGCCTTCGGGACGCCGGATGCGACTGACGATCGCGTCCCAGCGCGACAGGTCGGGCTCCGGCGCGTCGAGGCCGAAATGGGCGCAGACCTCGCGATCGAACCCCTCCGCGTGATACGAGCCGGGCACGGCGTAAATCGTATCGACGTCGATCGCCGGGATGACGCGCGACTCGCGCAGATTGCAGAACAGCGCGATCTTCTTGCGCGCGCCCTCCGGGATCGGGCGGTCGCAGCGGCACAGCAGGATGTCCGGCTGGATGCCGAGGCCGAGCAGTTCCTTGGCCGAATGCTGCGTCGGCTTGGTCTTCAATTCGCCGGCCGAGGCAATCCACGGCACCAGCGTCAGATGCGCGAACATCGCGCGCTCGCGGCCGAGCTCGTTGCCGAGCTGGCGGATCGCCTCGAGGAACGGCAGGCTCTCGATGTCGCCGACCGTGCCGCCGATCTCGCACAGCACAAAATCCTCATCGGCAAGGTCGGCGGTGATGAATTCCTTGATCGCGTCGGTGACGTGCGGGATCACCTGCACCGTCGCGCCGAGATATTCGCCGCGCCGCTCGCGGGCAATCACGGTCGAATAAATGCGGCCGGTGGTGACGCTGTCGCTGCGCCGCGCCGCGCCGCCGACATAGCGTTCGTAATGCCCGAGATCGAGATCGGTCTCGGCGCCGTCGTCGGTCACGAAGACTTCGCCGTGCTGGTATGGGCTCATCGTGCCGGGATCGACATTCAGGTACGGGTCGAGCTTGCGCAACCGCACCTTGAAGCCGCGCGCCTGCAGCAGCGCGCCGAGCGCCGCCGCGCACAGACCCTTGCCGAGAGAGGAGACCACGCCGCCGGTGATGAAGATGAACCGCGTCATGGACCTCTAGCCTACAGGAAGCAGCCGGCGCGTCCAAGGCGGGCATCCGCCCGCCCCGCCACGCTTCGATAGATAGTGAATTCTCTGGCGCCGATCAGCGCGCCAATGGCGCGCTCGGCCCGGCCGGCGCGGGAATCGCCGGTTCCGGAGCCAGCGGCGCGCCCGTGGCCGGCGCCGTCGGGGCGGGTGTGGCGGGCAGATTTGGCATCAGCGGCGTTGTCGGCACCGGTCCGCCGCGGTCGATAATCGAGCGCGGCGCGCTGCTGGTCTGGCCCAGCAACACGAGCAGGATGCTGGTCGCGAAAAACGCGGCGCCGAGGATCGCGGTCGTTCGGGTCAGAAGGTTGGCGGTCGAGCGCCCGGTCATGAAGCCGGACATGCCGCCGCCGCCCATCCCGAGCGCGCCGCCTTCGCTCTTTTGCAGCATGATGACCCCGACCAGCGCGAGCGCGATCAGCACATGAACGATAAAGAGCAGAATGATCATGGGGCGGGGCCGCGGCGATGTCGGGGTCGGCTGTAATCTAGGCCGTCACCCCGCCGCTGCCTAGGAGGTGCGACTCCCGATACCGGCTATCGGCTCCGCTCCGCCCGCCCTCGAAGGGCTGCGGCGCAGCCGCGATTATCGAGCGAGGAACCCGAGGCCCTACCCCATCAGGGTTTCGGGATACGTTGTTGTACCGTTCCCGCGATCGACCCCAGCGAGGCTCGTCGCATGACGAGTGCGATATAGCGGGTCGTCTCCGCCGGAAGCTGCGCCGCGTTGCGGCCGCGGGCTATCCACTGGTCGACATTGCCGGGTCCCCAATTATACGCGGCGAGCGCATCCGGCCAGCTGTCGTACTTCCAGAGCAGCCGGGCCAGATAGGCGCGCCCGAGCAACAAGTTCTCGTAGACGTCGAAGCGATCGCCGCCGCCGACGTCGACAGCGGCAGCGGCGCTGACCTGCATCGGGCCTTGCGGTCCGTCGAGATTGTCCAATCGCCACATGCGCGCGTCGGTGCCGTAGCGCGATTCGATCCCGTGCACCGCTTCGGCGATCCGATTGAATTCTTCGTCGTTGGAAAGCCCGAACAGATCGGCGGAAGACGATCCCCGCGATCGGCCCCCGCCGCCGACCGCGAGCACACCCGGTTTCGCGGGTCGGGCGCCGGCTGTCGGCATCCGGTCGATTACGCCGCGCAGGATGGTCACGCGTTTGGCGGTCCCGTCGCCGAAGGTTGTTGTCTCAACCCGCAAGCGTAGCCGGCCCGCGGCATCGGCGCCCCGCACGATCCTGACGGGGATCCGCCGGCCGGCGAAGTAGACGGTTTGTATCGACCCGCTTGCAACCGAGATTGCAGCCGGCACGCGATCCCGGCCGGGATCACCGGCGCGGGCGGATCCGGCAGACGCGGCCAAGCTGATCGCGACCGCCGCGCGCGCGAGCCGCAGCCGTCTCAAACCGCTGCTCCCGGCGCGGGTCCATGCCGCCGCGAGCGGATAATCGACGCGCGATCGCGCGCACGCCGCAACAACGATCCCATGCCGCGGGCTGGGGTGGACAACTCCGCTCCGGTCACGCAGATCGCGCTTTGAGCATCGCCGCCTTAATCACCATCGCGCACTTTCGTCCGGAATGAAGCATTGGAAGCCGGCCGACAGCTCGAGACTCGGCCCCTCCGGCACCCCGGCGGACAAGATTGGCCATGGCGATGATCACGAGCTCGATCCCCTGCCGCTTGAAGCACGGGAGCGGAACAGGCCCCCGGCGACGCGTATACCCCCTAAGGATAGCACGCTTGCCGCGGCAACAAACCAAATGCCAACGCATCGCGCGAAAAACTGCGCATAACTTCGCTTCGCCTCCGACGTCACGGTTCCCGAATCGAGCGCTCGCTATGCTTTCCGGGCTGCTCATCAGCGGCAAAGAGCATTGCGGTTCCGGTTTTCGCGGCCAAACTGTGACGGCATTGGCGGCTGTACGGGAGGTCCGGGAATGGCACAGGTGGTGATCCGCCGGTCGACGATCGACCTGCCCGGTCTGCCGCGCAGCCTGCGCGACAATCATGCCCGCTTTCTGCGCGACTGGCGCGACGCGCTCGTGACCTGCGGCCCAATCTGTCGCGGCGACGCGCCGGCCGGCTACCTGTATCAGCTCGATCTGCCGGGCGTGGTGCCGGAGGCGACGGCGCGCTTTCTCGCCGAGGACCCGCTCGCTGTCCACGGCGTTGTCGAGAGCGACGAGATCGGCGACTGGCATTGCGCGCTCGCCGTCCGCCAGCCGACCGCGCCGCCGCGCCCGGGCCTCGCGGGCTTCTTTTTTCACGGGATCGGCAAGCCGGGGATCACCGAGTTCCGCAACACGATCGTCGCCGCCCACCGCGCGCATCTGCAACGGAAAGACGCGAGCAACTGCCTGTCGCGCGGCTATCTGACGGATGCCGGCGGGAAGGAATGGCTCGGCAGCGCGATGGTCTACGAATTCGAAAGCCGCGCCGCGCTCGACGATTTCTTCCGCGACGAGCCGTATTGCACCAACGGCATCTATCAGCGCATCGACATCTACAACTGGCAGCGCGGCGTGATCGAGTAGGCCCTGCCCACCCCCCGATTAGCAGCGACCATTGCCGGCTTCTGGTTTTGCCAGCCGCGGGTGCCGCGGTTGCGGTTCCTTCCCGGGGATTGTCGCGGCCTCGGATAATAGGCCATGCTGACGGCGAGTGGCCGATTCAGCGGGGGCACGCGATGAACATCGACGACGTGGTCAATATCGAGGACCTGCATCAGCTCGCGAAGCGCAAGCTGCCCAAGGTCATGTTCGATTACATCGAGGGCGGGGTCGAGGACGAGCGCGGGCTGGAACGCAACGGCGCCGCGTTCCACAAGCACCGCCTGCTGCCGCGCTATCTGGTCGACGTGTCGAAGCGCGACCAGACGCAGACGATTTTCGGGCGCACGTTTTCCAGCCCGTTCGGTATCTCGCCGACCGGCGGCGTCGGTCTTTATCAGCGGCGCGGCGGCGAGTTGCTGCTGGCCGAGGCGGCGCGCGACGCCAACATCCCCTACATCATGTCGGGCGGCAGCAACGCCTCGATGGAGGAAGCCGCCCGGATCGCGCCGGATAATGTCTGGTTTCAGATGTACGCCGCGAAGGACCCGGCGGTGACCGATGCGCTGGTCGGTCGGGCGCGCGACAACGGCCTTGGCGCGCTGGTGCTGACCGTCGACGTGCCGGTGCATCCCAGGCGCGAGCGCAATCTGCGCAACGGCTTCGCCAATGTCCGGCGCGGCGGCGTTTTCGAGGCGCTGAAGCTCAAGCCTTCGATCATCGCCGAGGCGCTGACCCACCCGATGTGGGTCTACGACTATGTCCGCAACGGCGGCGCGCCGACCCTCGGCAACTGGGTGCCGCATGCCGGCGACGGCGCGACAATCCCGCAGGTTCTCGAATTCAACCGCACGATGACGCCGGCCTCGGCGCAGACCTGGCGCGACCTCGAACGCTATCGCCGGCTATTCCCGCGCACGCTGATCGTCAAGGGCATTCTGAACCCGGCCGACGCGATCCGCGCCGCCGAGATCGGCGCCGACGGCATTCTCGTATCGAACCACGGCGGCCGCCAGCTTGATCAGGCCCCGGCCTCGCTCGACGCGCTGCCGGCGATCAAGGCGGCGGTTGGCGACCGCATGACGGTGATGCTCGACAGCGGCGCAAGACGCGGCGCCGACATCCTGATCGCGCTGTGCCTCGGTGCGCAGTTCGTCACGTTCGGCCGCCCGACGCTCTACGGCGCGGTCGCGTTCGGACTGCCGGGGGTCAAAAAGGCGATCGACATCTTCAAGACCGAGATCGACCTCGTGATGGGCCAGATCGGCTGTCCCAGCCTCAATGAGCTCGGCCCCGACTTCCTGTGGACCGAGGAACCGGGGCGGAATCGGTAAGTTGTGTACTTCTGAGACGAGGCGGGAGCGGACGCGCCAGCTCCGCTGCTCGTACGAGCGGTTATTCGTCGCTTCGAAGACTTCTGGCGGCATAAGGCCGTAAAGCGGGCCTAGAGCCGCGGCAACTTTGAACTTCCGCCCCGCGAGCGAACCGCTCGAAGAGCAGGACGATCGATTCCACTCTGGTTTCAATAATTGACATCTGTGAAATCAGATTGTATATGACTCCGGTGCGTACCGGGAGCGCCGCATGTCCGAGAACGTCGTCTACCTTCATCGCCAGCCGGAGCCGGTTGCGCATTACCTGCGGCTGGGTACCTTTCATCGTCAGGTCGAAAAGCGTCTCGCGGCCGGTCGTCTCCCGGTGGAACGTGTGGTGGTCGAGGCCTCGGCGTTCACGCATCAGAAGGATCCCAAACGGCATTACATGCACCAGCGCGCAAAACCGCTGGAGCGCCTGTCGCGCGTGTCCGAAGCGCGACGGGTCGACGACTTCCTCAAGCACGACCTCGATCCGGCCGCCCGAACGGCCGAGACGGCAGCCAAGCTGGCCGTGGGGGATGTAGGTATGACGGAGATGCTGCAGCGGACCAACGAACGACTGGCCCGATTGGGCCAAGTGTTGAGAGACCTGCACGCGACGGTGGGCGACTGCCCCCATTTCCGTGCTCCGGCGCGCCGTGGCAACGGGTCGGCCGGCGCTCGCGCTGCGAGGCGGTGATGGCGACCGCCGTCGCCCGCATCCTGGACGACCTTCGCGAGCGCGGGGGCCTGCAGGGTAAGGACATCGCCAACATCTTGGGCACTTCGCCGCCCACAGTGTCGCGCTGGTCGCGCGGCAGTGGGGTCCCTTCGCTGCGCACACAGACAGTGATCGCCGAGCTGCGCTATGTCGTGGATCGCCTCTCCGACTTCTACACCCCGGACGAGACGCGGCTGTGGTTGCACGCGCGCCACCCGCTGCTAAACGGCCAGCGCGCAATCGACCTGATTAACGAGGGCCGCACGGAGGAGGTGCTGGCGGTGATCGAGCGCCTCGACTCGGGCGCCTATATCTGAGCGGTCCGTGGCAGAACGACGTCCCCGCGACCTCGATCTGCTGGATAAAGTCGATGCGTTGCCTCGGATGCCGTATGAAGGGACCGCATGGCGGATCGCGCGTGAGGGTCGCGATCCGCTGCAAGGCTATCCCGCCGCTGCACGGTGGGATCCGGGCACCTTCGACGTGATCTACACCTCACTCGCGAGGGAGGGGTCACTTGCGGAGATTCACTTTCACCTGAGCCGCCAACCGGTGTTCCCATCCAAGTTGGTCTCGGTGCTTCACCGTATCACCCTCCGCACCCGGCGTGTCCTGCAGCTCGTGGATCTATCGGCGGTCGAGGCGCTCGGCGTAAATCGGGGTCGCTATGGCGAACTCGACTATGAGCGCACCCAAGCGATTGGCGACGCCGCCTACTTCCTCGGGTTCGATGGCTTGCTGGTCCCCAGCGCCCGATGGGACTGCCAGAACCTAGTAGTGTTCACCGACCAGCTCGCGCCGAATGACATGGCCGTTGATGAATCGGCAGTGGTCGATTGGCCGGCTTGGCGCAAGGAGGCCGAAACGTTGCGGCAGAAGGGCTGACTCAATCAGCAGCCAGCATGGCTGACCTTGGTTGCCTGACAGCGGACCTTGTGAGAGCGCGCTTTGGGCAAAATGCGCCGATAAGTCTAATTCAGCAGAGCCAAGTAATGACCGCTATACGCCCAAAAAAGGCCATCGATGGTTTTATGCGCACACGACAGCAGCGAAGCCTTACGCCAGCGCCGGGCGGAAGCCGCCGTAGCGGCGCTGGCGCAGGACGAGGAAGCCGACGACGGCGAGGTTCGCGAGGTTGAACAGCACGCCCGAGACGAAGGCTGGGCCGTAAAAGCCGAACTCGTCGTAGTGCGCGCCGGCCCACCAGCCGCCGAACGCCATGCCGCCCATGCTGACGAACAGGACGCTCGGCTCCCGCCACGAGGCCGCGCGCGACGGGAACAGCTCGCGGATCGCGATGACATAGGCCGGGATGATGCCGCTGAACCCGAAACCGTAGGCGGCGGCGATCGCGAACAGCCCGGCCTCGTCCTGCGTCGTCATGAACGCGGCGATCGCCACCGCCTGGCAGAACGAGCCGAGCAGCACCGTCTTCAACCCGCCGATACGGTCGGCGAGCCAGCCCCACAACACGCGGCTGACAAAGGCGCTGCCCTGCAGCACCGACAGCATCGCCGCGCCCTGCACCGCCGGCAGGCCGATATCGCTGCAGAACGCCACCAGATGCCCTTGCGGGATCGACATCGGCACGCAGCACAGAAAACCGGCGACGCAGATCAGCGCCAGCACCGTATTCGGCCGCATGCCGAGCACCTCGCCGCGCCGCCCGTCGCGCGTGAATTCGCCGAACTCCGCGACCTCGGGCGCCGGTCTCAGAAACGCCGCGACAAGCGGCACCGCGACGACCACGAGGCAGGCAAAGGCAAGCATCGTTATCTGCCAGCCATGCATCACGACTGTCTCGCCCGCCAGCCGCAGCGCGGTCTCGGGGCTGCGGATTCCGTACTCGAACAAGGTCGGCCAGCCCATGCCGGCGATGTACTGCCCGGACGAGATCAGCGCCAATGCGGTGCCGCGCCTCCGGTCGAACCAGCGGCTGACATAAACGATCAGCGGCGGATAGAGCGCGCCGTTGCCGAGAAAACCGACCAGCAAGGTGTGTCCGGCCAGCATCGCCCAGAGGTTGCCGGTCGCCGAAACGGCGAGGCCGAGCGCGATCATCGTCGCGCCGAACATTACCGTCGCGCGGATGCCGATCCGCTCGGCGACCTGTCCCATCACGACGCCGCCGAGGCCCGTGCCGAGCCAGGTCAGCGAACTGACCAGCGCGACGAGCTGGCGCTGCGTGCCGAGATCCTCGGTGATCGGCTTCAGCCCGACGACGACCAGCAGCGGCGATCCGTAAGAAACCGACAGCAATCCCAAGGCAAGTCCGGCCGCGATCCACGAGTCGCGCGATTCGATGCTCGCCCCGGGGCTCGCGCCGGGCCGCGAAGCGGCTACGCTCCCCGCAGTTTTTCGGGAGGAGGCGGCGGCGCGCGTCGTTTCAACCAGTTCGGTCACCCCTCGGGCCTCTCGTCGCGCCGATCTGCCTACGCTTTGGTCAATCTACTTGTCGTGATACGCGTCGCTCGGCGAGGCCGCAACCGACGTTTGGAGTCGCGGCGCTGCCGCCGCGGGTCCGCCGGGACGATCGGGTCCTGCGAGGCGGGCGGGTCAGCCCGTGTGAGCCGTCTCGATCGCGCGCAGTGACGGGCGCAGACCCCAGGTCAGCGGCAGGGTCAGCAGCACGACCACGGCGATCAGCGTCATCATGACCGGCACGTCGATCAGGTCGCTGACCAGCCCGTACAGAACCGGCGACAGCGCGCCGGCTCCGATGCCGCCGGTATAAAAGATACCGAACGCGCGCTGCCGCCGTTCCGGCGGCACGAGCTCGGGAACGGTGCCGTACAGCACCGACGAGGTGCCGTTCAGCGCGACGCCGATCAGCGGCAGCACGAGCAGCGCGCCGAACAGCGGCAGCGGCAGCAGCGCGACGATGCCGGCCGCCGTCAACCCCTCGGTCAGGTACACCGCCTTCACCACCCCGAGCCGCGCGCCGAGCCAGCCGCAGACCAGTTTCCCGGCGGCACCGCCGGTGAAGACGAGGGTCAGGGCGATGCCGATGGTCGGGAGCTCGGCGCCCTTCAGCTTCAGCAGAAACGGCAGAAACGTCAGAAACCCCATTCGCGTCGCGCTGTCGATCATCGCGATCGACAGCAGCAGCGGAAAACCGCCCCTCTTCGCCCCGTTCTGTCCGGCGGCGGCGGTTTTTTGCGTGGTCTTTTCGGCGGCGATCGAGCCGCTCCCGCCACCGGGCAAGCCGCGCACGCTCAGGATCACCGCGGCGGCGGCAAGGGCGAAGGCGCCGAGCAGCACGGTTGCGCTCTGCCACGGCATTACCGCGACAAGGCCCGCCGTCGCAGCCGGAAACGCCATCTTCCCGAGGTCGCCGGAGAAATTGTAGCTGGCGAGCGCGGTGCGCGAGCGCCTCCCGGAAAACGCCTGCGCGACCAGATGAGCCGCGATCGGGTGCTGCACGGCGGCGCCGGTCCCGGCCAGCACCAGCGACAACGCGAGCATGCCGTACCCGGCGCTGGTGCCCGCCGCGAGAAACCCGACCCCGACCAGCGCGGTGCCGAGACCCAGCACGAGCGGCCCGCCGATCCGCTCGGCAAGCGCCCCGGCCGGCACCTGCAGCCCGGCCATCGAGCCGGTGAACAGCGCTCGCAGCATCCCGACCTCGGCATAGCCGAGACCGAACTGCGCCTGCCAGATCGGCAGCAGCACGTAAAGCAGGTCGGTATAGCCGTCATGCAGCACATGCGCGCCGCACGCGACCCCCATCGTGCGCCGCTCCGGCGCCGCGAACCTGCCCCATGCGGTGGTGATCAGCGACATGCCATCCCGCCCGTGCGACCGACGCAGAACTGCAATCAAACTGTCATGCGGGGCGAAGCGACGCAATCACTGCGACATTGGCGAATGCAGCGGGCCAGGGTAC
>JBFXDF010000098.1:0-13178 GCA_050181375.1 Alphaproteobacteria bacterium | reverse complement strand
GATTTCAACAATGTCCTGCAGGTAATCGCCGGCAACCTGCAGCTGCTGACGCGCGACGTGGCCGGCAACCCGCGGGCCGAGGAGCGGCTGCAGACCGCCATATCGGGGATATCCCGCGGCGCCAAGCTGGCCGCGCAGCTGCTGGCCTTCGGAAGGCGCCAGCCGCTGGCGCCGAAGGTGATCAATCTCGGGCGGCTGATCCGCGGCATCGACGACATGCTGCGCCGCGCGCTGGGCGAGGGCGTCGAGATCGAAACGATTGTCGCCGGCGGATTGTGGAACACCTTTGTCGACTCGGATCAGGTCGAGAACGCGCTGCTCAACCTGGCGATCAACTCCCGCGATGCGATGGAGGGGCACGGCAAGCTGACGATCGAGGCGGGAAATGCGTTTCTCGATGATGCTTATGCCGCTCGTCATGGCGAAATCGCGGCCGGGCAGTATGTGATGATCGCGGTGACGGACACCGGCTGCGGCATACCGCCCGATCTAATCGAGCAGGTGTTCGAGCCGTTTTTTACGACTAAGCCGGAAGGTCAGGGCACCGGGCTGGGTCTCAGCATGGTCTACGGTTTCGTCAAGCAGTCGGGCGGCCATATCAAGATTTACAGCGAGCCCGGTCACGGCACGACGGTGCGGGTTTATCTGCCCCGCGCGCGCGAGCAGGAGGACCTCGCAACCGATGTCGATATCGGCCCCGCCGCCGGCGGCACGGAAACCGTGCTTGTCGTCGAGGACGACGACGACGTGCGCATGACGGTTGTCGACATGCTGTCCGAACTCGGATACCGCGTCCTCAAGGCCAGAGACGCGGAAAGCGCCCTGGCCATCGTCGAGAGCGGGGTGCCGATCGATCTGCTGTTTACCGACGTGGTGATGCCCGGCAACTTGCGCAGCCCCGAGCTGGCGCGAAAGGCGCGGGAGCGGCTGCCGAATGTCGCGGTTTTGTTCACCTCCGGTTACACCGAGAACGCGATCGTCCACGGCGGCCGCGTCGATCAGGGGATCGAGCTGCTCAGCAAGCCCTACACCCGCGAAGCGCTGGCGCGCAAAATCCGCCACGTTTTGAGAAATCAGCAGCAGCGGAACATCAGCCAAACACCGGCGTCGCGCGCGGCGGGCAATGCTCAAACGACGGTTCAGGCGTCGATGCGCCGGCTGCGCGTCCTGCTTGTCGAAGACGACGCCCTGATCCGGGAATTGACCCGCGACATGCTGGCCGATCTTGGGCATTCGGTTATCGGAGCGGGCAGCGCCGCCGAGGCATTCGACATGCTCGACAGGAGCGCTTTCGACGTACTGGTTACGGATGTCGTCCTGCCCGATCTCCCGGGCGATCAGCTGGCCCGCCGCGCGCTCGATCAGCAGCCCGGCTTGGGGATTGTGTTCGCTTCCGGATACAACGCGCTGCCGTCATCGACCGACCGGCTCGACCGCGCGGTCATGCTGCAAAAGCCCTATGACCGGCGCCGTTTGGTCGAGGCCCTGAACTCGGCGACGGACGTGGCCCTCGCCAACCGTTGATCGTCGGAACTCCGAAAAAAGATAGAGCCTCACGGTGCATCAGGGGTGCCGGTACATCCCGCGGCGGGCCGGGACTACATCTGGCTTTGTCGGGTGTTCATTGTGTATTTGGTTCGCCGGCCGCTTATGGTCGACTGGAGCCGGCCGGCAAGATCCCCCCGAGATGGCGGGTTAGGCTTTTTACCCACTCAGGAGGCGTATGAGTGCCTACCGATATCCGCTACGGGACGAGCGCCGCCGATACGATTTTCGGTCTCGACGTTCAGCACGATCCCAATGTGACCTATGACGAGATCATCTACGGCATGGGTGGCGCCGATACGGTCTATGCGGGTGGGGGCAACGATTGGGTCTGGGGTGCCTCCGGGGACGCCTCTCCGCTGCATTTCTACGGCGGTGCCGGCGACGACGTGCTGATCGGGTTCGAGGGCGATGACGTGCTCCAGGGGGACGCCGGCAACGATGTGCTGATCGGCGGCAACGGCAACGACGGCCTTTACGGCGGCGACGGCGACGATCAACTCTGGGGCGGGGCGGGCAACGACTATCTCGTCGGAAATCTCGGTTCCGATGTCGTCGACGGCGGCGACGGTGACGACACGCTTTATGGTTACGGGTATGGCGGGCTTTACGATTTTCCGAGCGCCTACGAGCAGGACACGCTGATCGGCGGCAACGGCAACGACATCATCTATGCCCAAGGCAAGGACGCCGTATTTGCGGGAAGCGGCGACGACATAATCAGCGTCATCGACTCTTTTGGCGCGCCCGGGATATTCGACGGCGGCGACGGCAATGACGCGTTTCATATCGATCGGGCGACCACCTGGGGGACGTTCACGGGCGATGCCGGCGACGACATCTATATCTTCGATGGCGCCTTCATCGGTTTGTTCGGCGCCAAGACCGTGCTCGACGATCAGGGTGCGAACACTGTGATAGCGGCCGCGGGGCAGAGCAATCTCACCGTCATGATGGGGCCCGGAAACGATTGGATCGAGGGCGCATACGTGACCTATGCCGGGGCCGGGGATGATGTCATCAAGCCGACCCTCGGCGGCACCGTTTATGATGGTGACGGCGACGACACCATCATCGATACAAGAGGCCAGGCGGTTCTCTATATGGGCGCCGGCATTGACAGCGTCTCGCTGCGTGTGCCGGTCGCCGAGGTGGTTACGGCGCCGGCGTTTACTTCCTTCCGTGGCGCGGCGATCCCTTTGGGTTACTCCAACACGGAGACCAATGATTATTCCTCCGAAATCTTTTACAATTCTCCGGATGCGATCGGTCCCGGAAATCTGGATATTGTAACAAATTTCAATGCGATCGGCTTCGACAGCTTTTCGATAACCGACACCTATAACGAAAAAGGCCTCTATCAGGTAACCGACAACGGCATTATCCGCGATTCGATCTGGTACGATGACGCGCTCGGCACGGACGTGTATTGGTACAATGACGCCAGCGGCGATCTCTTGATGGCGAATTCTCAGGGAATTTTCGCAAAATTTATCGGCGTCGACGCGGCGGACATGAACCAGGCTTTCCATTACTACTGAGGGCGCCCGTCACTGTCGCCTCGAGCAAAATGCACGCAGCGCCCTGCCCGTCAGGCCAACGGCGGTCAGCGCGATCCCGCACACCGGCTTGGCCATGGCTCTCCTAATGCGGAGGCATCGGGATCCACACGGGTGGTTTGCCGGTAAACTTTATCCGCTTCAGGATCGCTTCGTCGGGCGTATCGGACGGCTTCAGGTATACGTAATAATTGTCCTTGCGCTCGAAGAGGTCGGCCTCTGGCGTGCTGCTCGGGTTGACGAGCATCGTATCCGAAAAGCGCACGTGCATGTAGTTGGGCAAAAGCTGCGTAAAACCGTCCAGCCGGGCCTCGAAGGAATAACGGTAGGTGTGTGTGCCGTCGATCTTCATGACCCCGGCGGCGCTGTCCTCGGCCGGGCGCAACGGCACCTCCCGCCATACCTTGCCGACCTGCACATAGGCCCGCATATCCGGAGCCATGACGTAGAGCGGCTGCTCCTTGCCCGAAGCGTTGGACAGCGCCAGCGCCAGTTCGTAGCGGCCGCCGCCGAGATCGGCGATCGATGCGATTTCGCCTTGCAGGCGGGTGAACGCCAGATCGGCCAGTCTCGCGAGCCGTGCGTCGCGCTCGCGAAGCCTCGATCCCTGATATTTTGCGATTACGGCGTCTGCGATCAGCGCGAAGCCCGCCAGCACGACGCCGCCGAGCAGCACCGGTCTCAGCACGTTTCCGATATCGGCGCCGAGCCGCGGTGACCGCTCGCTCGCCGTCGCCGCTGGCGGCGCCGCTGCCGGCGGTGATCGCGCCGGCTGGCCTTGCGGCAGCGGCCTCGGCTCGCCAAGCGGCAATAAAGAAGACGGCGCGAGCACCCCATCGCGCATCTCGTAGCCGCGCTCCGCCCTGCCCGCCAGCTCCCGCGCATGCGTGACGAGGATGACCCCAAAGCCCCAGGCGAGCCGCAGTTCCTCGATCAACCCGATGATGTCGGCCTCGGTATCCTCGTCGAGGTCGTTGGTCGGCTCGTCGGCCAAGAGCAGCGATGGCCGATTGATCAGCGCCCGGGCAATCGCGACCCGGCGCTGCTCGCCGCCCGACAGATCGCCTGGAAAGGCATCGGCGCGATCGGCGAGGCCGACCTCGGCCAGCAGGTCGGCGGCGCGGCGGTTGGCGTCCGGCGGCGCCATCGTGCGGCCGAGCAGCGCCGGGACCGCGACATTGTCGGCCACGCTCAAATCCGGCAGCAGGCTGGCGAATTGAAACACGAAGCCCAGGTGCCGGCAGCGAAACGCGGCGCGTTCGGCCTCGGACAGCGCCCAGAGGTCGATGCCGTCGAGCTCGACGCGACCGCTGTCCGGCCGGAGCAATCCGCCGATCATTGCCAGAAGCGTCGATTTGCCGGAACCGGACCGGCCGACGATCGAAACGCTCTCGCCGGGGCGCAGCTCCAGGCTGGCGTCGCGGACCGCCTCGGACCCGGCAGTGCCGCCGTATGTCTTGCTGAGGCCGCGTGCCGACAGGATCACGTCAGCGCGCTTCCGTCCGGATCAGTTCGTAGGGCTCGATCCGGCGCAGACGCCATCCCGGCCCGACAGCCCCGCACAGACCGAGCAAGGTCGAGACGAGCACCGCGGCGGCCGCGCCGGCGCCAAGAACGGCGGCATTCGGCCAGGCGAACGGGATGCCGAGCAGCTCGAAATAGAAGCCGAGCGAGCGCGCGAAGCTCACCAGAACCGCGGCGCCGAACCCGAGGCCGGCGACACCGCCCAGCCCCGTTACGATCGCCGCCTCACCGAGAACGACCGCCATCAGCTGGTTGGGCGTTGCGCCGACCGCGCGCAGCAGACCGAATTCGCGGTGACGCTCCTTGATCGTCGCCGAGAACAGCAGCGACAGCACGGTCAGCAGCGCCGCGACCTGAACCGCCGCGAACACCCCGACGCCGCCCAACAGCCAATTCAGCGCCTGGCGCGACGAGGTCAGGACCGTATTGCCTTCGACGATCCTGACATCGGGCAGCCGCGCGATCGCGAATTTGACATCCTCGACGCGCGCGCTCGGCGCGAGCTGGATCAGAAAGGCGGAAACGCGCTCGAGCGGCAGATCGGCCGCGCACGCCGCGTGAGGCGCCTGCGCCGCATCGACCAGGGCGGCGTCGCCGGCGGGCGCCGGCGCGGCGTTGCCGCCGGACTTCTGACCGGAACCGCGGCAGAACGCGACCAGCGCGGCAAGCGCATCAAAGCTGATGAAGTAGGCGCTGTCGAACGGGCCGCCGCCGGTCTTTGCAAGCCGCCCATCGATCCGGAACGGCCGGCCGCAAACCGAAAGCCTCTCCCCGAGCTTCCCGGGCATGCCGAAGCCGGCGATCATCGAGTCGTCGGCCAGCCGCCCGGGCCGGTGTTCGGCAAGCCAGGGCCTCACCGAAAAATCCCTGTCCGCTTCGAACGCGATCAGCGAGGCGGGGCGGCCGTCGACGAGCGAGGGCACGAGGCGCTGCGGCGCGACGCGGGCAATACCGGGAATGGCGGTCAACTCCCGTTGCAACGCGGCGTCCAGCGTCGCGTCGGTCGGCTGCACGGTCAGCAGGCTCGCGGTCAGGTTGACCAGCGTCGCGCGCGGCACCACAACCAGATCCGCGCCCATTCGCGCGAAGCTCGTCGCGATGCCGTCGCGCAGCGCCCAGCCGGCAACAAAGCTGGCGAACCAGATACCGGCGCTCAGCGTCACGGCGAGTCCGAGCAACAGCGCCCTTCCCCGGCGCCTGCCGAGATTTTGCGCCGCGACCCGCAGCAGCAGCCAGCGCTGATGTCGACCTGGCGTCAACCGCCCAACCCGGCCGCCAACCCGGCCGCTACAGGGTGCATGAGCGGGTGTGTTTCATGTGTTCGAGTTCGGTCGGAATGATGACGCAGTCGTGGTGACCGCCGTTGCTCGGCCACAGACCGACCAGCTCGTCGGTTTTCGCGTCGATGAAAACGATGCCGCTTTCCAGCCGCTGGAACCCGCTGAACACGCCGATAACGTATTTTCCGTCATAGGTCACCGCCAGGGTCTGCATGTCCGGCCCGATGCCCTGGATTTCCTTCTTGATTGTCCAGGTATTGGTATCGACCACCATGATCCCGCTGCGCGCCGGCGCCGGATGCAGGATCGACAGATACAGCTTCGAGCTGTCCATCGAGAACACCATATGAAACGGGTTCGGGTATTTGCCGCGCCACAGCGGGTCTTCGATATGCGCAATTTTCTTCCAGTTGCGCGGATCGGGATCGCTCGAATCGAATACCGAGCAATTGTTTTCCCGCAGGTTGTTCATCATGCACAGAAAGCGGCCGTCCGGCGAAAAGCCGACTTCGTGGCCGGGCGAAAAAATCTTGTCGAACCGGACTTCCCAATGATCGGCATCGATCCGGGTGACCGGATACTGGTTGGGCGAATCCTTGTTGAATTGCAGAAAGGCGACCGGGATGAAATTGTTCTCGGCGTCGAGAATAACCTGGCCGCCGCACAGCCGCACGACGGTCGATGCCCAGCGCCCGCTCGGATGCCAGATCGTGCCGTCGGCGCCGCACAGATGGAGAACGTCGTCGCCCGGCAGGGTGCCTTCCTCGACAAACAATTCGCCCATCGGCACCATTTCCCATTCGATCTTTTGGCCCTTGGTGCCGAGATAATCATACTTGCCGGTGCGCGGGTCGGGGTAAATCCGCGAAATCTTCAACACGCCGCCGTTGCGCCACGCCATCGCGAGAGTGCGGTCGTTGGGTTCCCAATCGAATTTGAGCGCCGCGATGACGCGGGAGGTTCGCCGGTCGATGCAGGCGGCGATGTCCTTCTGCCCATCGGTGACAAAATAGCGCTCGGCCGTTTTCGGGTCGATCGTCACATGGACGCCGAGCCCGAGCCCGGTCGTTTCGGCGACATTCTCCAACACTTCCATCTGCGCGCCGTCATAGCGCACACGATAGATGTTGAACCCTTCCGCCGGCGTCTCGATGTTCGTCGGAATGCCGTAGATCAGGCAATTCTTGCCGCCCTGGGTGCTGTTGACAAATTCAAATCCGGATGTCGGGTCGGCGCTCGGAAAGGCGCACAAATGATGTGAGATCGGATTGAAATCGCCGTAGGTCCAATAGGCGACAAACCCGAGGCATCGTCCGGTATTCAAATTGACCGCGTAGGTGCCGCCCCCGAGCTTTGTCGGCATCAACAGGACCCAATTCCCGAACCCCCGGCCGCCGATATCGGCGCGGGGGTTTATCAGCTCGCGCTCGATGTCATGCCGCTGCGGCTCGGTGTAGGTGTCTCCGGCGTGTTTCAGGCCGTGCGCCGGGATGTCCTGGTTCCTGATCGCATACCCGAGCGCCGCCGCCTCGCCGACGGCCGCGGTTGTCGCGACCACGGTCAGGAAATTGCGGCGGTTGAGTTTCCGGCGTTGCGGCGGGTCGGCGACCGTCGCCAGGGCCGCCCTCTGTGCTTCCGCCTCGCCCCGCTGCGCCTTTTCCTTCTGGTATTCGAGAAATTCGGCGTGGTCCTGGCGGGTCACCTCGGCCTTGCGTTGCAGGAAGCGGGCTTCCGGGGTCAGCGGGTTCGCGCCGGGAGCCTCGTCGCGCATGCCGACACCAGGCCGCGCGCGATCGTCCGCGGGCCGGGTCTCGTCGATCTTGGTCCTGCGTGGTTCAGACACGGGAAGGCCCTCCTCGATCGTCGATCTCGCCATGTACGAACGCGGATACGCTACGCGGCGGGGGCAGAGCGCCGAGCAGAACGCCCTCGGCCTCGTCGATTTTCGCCGCGAAATAGCGCGTGCCGCCGTTTTCCGGAGCGAACGCGGCCGACAGCCGGACGCGGGCCGCCCGTATTTCCTCGGCGCTCGCCGCGGCCGGCAGCCCGAGCACCTCCAGCGCCTCCTCGACCGACATGCGCTCGCGCCGGTCCGCCGGTTCCCGCGACGCGATGAGCCTGGCGCCGGGCCGACGCTCGGCCGCTTGTTTGGTCTGTTCGAGGTAAAGCTGAAGCATCAGGGCGCACTGCGCCGCGAGGTCGGGGCTGACGCCGCCGCAGCCGGGTTCGCGCCGACCCGGCCGATCGGGGGCGACCGGGATGTCCGCGGCCGGCGGTTCCCGCCGCCGGAAAAGGCCGGGTGTGCCGAACAAGCCGGACCAGCGGCGCGCGCTTTCGATGACAACGGGCATCGCAAAGGCGGCAAGCATCATCGCCAGCGTCGATCTGCCGGTCAGCACCAGCCAGAGCAGCGCCAGAGGGGTCGCCACAGCCAGGCAAACCGCCGATACGCGGCCGGCTTGCAGGATCGTTCGCGGGTGCGCGGTAAGCAGCCAGCCCCCGAGTTGCGCGGCCGAGACCGACAGCGAAAGCCCGAACAGCGCATACGCGATTACGTCGAAATCCACGACCCCGCTCATCCTTCAGGCGGAGAGCCGACACGCAATGCAACTCTACCGGGAATTAACGCGAAGCGTCAAGCCTTCGCGGAACCGAATACATCATTGATTTGGTAACGGCGTGTTTACGGCGGCCCGCAACCGAAACATGTCGATGCTGGTAATACACCGAAAGGCATGCCGCGCCGGCGTCTTGCTCTCGATTCAAATATGTAGAGCCTGATTCACGGCTCAGATCGTTGCGATCTGAGCCGATCAGGCTCTAGTCGAAAGTATAATATCCGGGATTGCTCTCGGCCGCGTAGAGTGAAGTCTGAAAACGGCTCGAAAAATCGCGAGAAGACCGGCTCACCGGTTGTATGATGCAATGGAGACGTCGATTGAGATCTGAAGCCTGCCGGACAGTCGAAAATCCCGATCTCTCGCCGGCCGACGCCCGCCGCTTCGCGGTTGCGACAAGCCTTCTCATCCCGATGGTTCTATCGTTCGTCGCCGCGTTTGTCGATGTCGTTTGTTATCTCGGTGTCTTCAGCACGTTTGTCGCGTTCATCACCGGAACCATAATCATCATGTTCACGGAGCTGGCGGAGCCGAGTGGGGCAAGCTTGAACAAAATAACCGCGCTGCCGATCTTTCTTGCTGCTCTTTCGGTATGGACGCTGCTGATCAAGACAATGCGGGCAAGAGGATACCAGGTAATTCTGCATCACATTCTGCTAGTTCAGGCGATCCTTCTTGCCCTGACGATGGTGCTGGCGAACCGGTTCGCGCCGCTGCCCGATCCCGACAACTGGCGGACCGTCGCCGTCACCGGTCTGGCGGTGTTCGCGATGGCGTTGCAGACCACCGCGATGGCGATGCTGCTGCATTTCCACACGCCGACAACGATGATGACCGGCAATACGACGGCGCTGATGGTCCATGTCTGGAATGCCGGCTCCGCCGCGCGCTATTGGGCGGGCAATCCGCCCAAATTGCCGCGGAGCGCGCTGATCCGCCGGTATGCCGCGGCCATCGTCGGGTTTCTTTCGGGCGGCATCGCCGGCGCGGTCGGCTGGACGATCGCCGGGTTTCTGGCGCTCGCGATCCCGGTCGGTGTTCTCGCCGGCTTTGCGGCGATCATCTACGCCGCCGGCTGGAACCCGCCGTCCGATCGAGCGCAACAGCAGCGCTGAGCCGCCGCCTCAATGCGTGACGAGGCGGCGTTCGACCGCGGCGGCCTTGATGGCCTTTTGCAGCTTTTCGAAGGCGCGCACCTCGATCTGGCGCACCCGCTCGCGCGAGATGCCGTATTGCTGCGAGAGGTCCTCGAGCGTCGTCGGGTTCTCCTGGAGACGCCGTTCGGTCAGGATGTGGCGCTCGCGATCGTTCAGATGCGCCATCGCCTTTTCCAAGAGATCGCGCCGCAGCCCCAATTCCTGGCGTTCGCCGAGCGTCGTTTCCTGGCTTTCGCTCTCGTCGACCAGCCAGTCCTGCCACTCGCCTTCGCTATCGGCGCGCAACGGCGCGTTCAGCGAGTGGTCGGGGCTGGCCAGGCGCCGGTTCATGCTGATCACGTCGGCTTCCGACACGTCGAGTTCCGTCGCGATCTTCCGCAAGTTCTCCGGCGACAGATCGCCTTCCTCGACCGCCTGCAGCTGCCCCTTCAGCTTGCGCAAGTTGAAGAACAGCTTCTTCTGCGCCGCTGTCGTGCCCATTTTGACGAGCGACCACGAATGCAGGATGTATTCCTGGATCGCGGCGCGGATCCACCACATCGCGTAGGTCGCGAGGCGGAACCCGCGATCGGGGTCGAACCGCTTGACCGCCTGCATCATGCCGACATTGCCCTCCGAGATCAGCTCGGACAGCGGCAGCCCATAGCCGCGATAGCCCATCGCGATCTTGGCGACGAGACGCAGATGGCTGGTGACCAGCCGATGCGCCGCATCGGAGTCCTGCGCTTCCTTCCAGCGCTTCGCCAGCATGTACTCTTCGTCCGGCTCCAGCATCGGAAACTTGCGGATCTCCTGGAGATACCGCGTCAGATTGCCCTCGCCGGAGATGGACGGGACAGACAATGTAGCCATTCGAGTTGTGGTGCTCCGAGTTGCCGTGTCATTACCAACGTCGGCCCCGGGCGAGCGATCCCCCATGATGGTTCCCCTGCGGAAACCCACGGCGCAA
Organism: Alphaproteobacteria bacterium; assembly: GCA_050181375.1. GTDB lineage: Bacteria > Pseudomonadota > Alphaproteobacteria > ATCC43930 > CGMCC-115725 > DATARH01. The sequence continues at coordinate 2,546 of JBFXDF010000098.1, read as the reverse complement.
TCCGTCCCCAGCCCGGAACGCCTTGGCTATATGGGGGGTAGCGGGCCCAGTTTAAAGTAGCTCTAAATTAGAAATCAGCCGCGCCATGTCGGCCGGCGGCGTGCTTTCGAAGCGCAGCGCCTCGCCGGTCGCGGGATGCGCGAAGCCGAGCAGCCGCGCATGCAGCGCCTGGCGCGGAAACGCGGCGATTTCGGCTCCGACCGGCCCGAGCCGGGCAATCGCGCCGCGCCCCCGTCCGCCATAGGCAGGATCGCCGATGACGGCATGACCGATATGCGCGAGGTGCACGCGGATCTGGTGCGTGCGGCCGGTCAAGAGCCGGCATTCGAGCAGCGCGGCGCCACCGGTCGCCGCGCCAAAACGCCGTTCGACCCGGTAGCGCGTCACCGCCGGCTTGCCGCGCGCCTCGGCGACAATCGCCATCTTTTTGCGGTTGGTGGTGCTGCGGCCGATATTGCCGGCGATCTCGCCGGAAGACGGCACCGGCACGCCCCACACGACCGCACCGTAGGCCCGCTCGATGCGCCGCGCGGCGAAATCGTCCGCCAGCGCGCGATGCGCCGCCTCGGTCTTCGCCGCGACCAGGAGGCCGCTCGTGTCCTTGTCGAGGCGATGCACGATGCCGGGGCGCCGGACGCCGCCGATCCCGGCGAGGCTCGGGCCGCAATGGGCCAGCAGCGCGTTGACGAGCGTCCCCTCCGGGTTGCCGGGTGCCGGATGCACGACCATGCCCGCCGGCTTGTCGATGACGATCAGGTGTTCGTCCTCGAAGCGGATGTCGAGCGCGATCGGCTGCGCCGCCGGTTCGGCCGGTTCGGGTTCCGGCAAGTGCACCGCGATAACCGCGCCGGGGCTGGCGCGCTGCGCCGGGTCGCGCAGCATCCGGCCGCCGCTTTCGACGCGGCCGTCGAGGATCAGCTGCTTGAGCCGGCTGCGCGACAGCTGCGGCATTTGCCGTTGCAAGGCGCGATCGAGCCGGTCGCCGGAATCCTCTACAGCAATCGTGACCTCGATAAGTCGCACCTTGGTCCCGGTTGGTTGCGCACGCCGTTACCCGGCAAACCGTCTCCGCTGAAGCGGCCGATTTGGGAATCCACGCAAGCCGAACAGGAAATCACGGCTCGAAACAGCGAATTTCCTCGACAGAGCGGCGAATTGCCGGAGCACGTCGCCGCGCGCCTTCGCGTATGAACGATGAAACAGTAGGCAGGGCGATTGCGGCAATTTTCGCGGCGTTCGATCCGGCGGCGGACGTCCTCTTGCGTCAGTTCACCGCCTGCTTCACAAGCGCGGCGATTTTTGCCTCGTCGGCGGCCGTCAGCTCCTTCAGCGCGAAGGCGGTCGGCCACATGCGGCCGTCGTCAAGGTTTGCCTTGTCGCTAAAGCCAAGCGTGGCGTACCTCGTCTTGAACTTCTGGGAGCTTTGGAAAAAGCAGACGACACTGCCCTGCTTCGCGTAGGCGGGCATCCCGTACCACGTTCGCGGCGAGAGTTCCGGGGCGCTGGCCTTGATGATGGCGTGAAGCCGTTCGGCCATCGAGCGGTCCGGCTCCGGCATCTCGGCGATCTTCGCCAGCACATCATGTTCCCCGTCCGCTTTGTCGGCGCGACCGCTGCGGCGCGCCGCCGCCTTCAGTTCCTGGGCGCGCTCCCGCATCGCGGCGCGTTCCTCGCCCGTGAATGCGTCAGGCTGTTTTGCGCTCGCCGCGGTCCGCCTGGGTGACCTCGCCGTGCTGCCTTTTTCAGAATTCATCGGCCTTTTCTTTCAAACCGAGCGCAACGCCTATCCGCTTGCTACCGCCCGTCACGCCATCCAGTTTCGGCTATCGTAAGCGTCGAACTTCCGGCTCAGTTTTTTTGCGCGCACGGTGCGATCCGAACTACGGACCAATAAAATCTTCTGCTGCTTTCGAGGGGCAATCGCGCCATTCAATTCAACGACTAGCGACAGCAACCGGTCGCCCGCATCGACGGGCAGCGCCTGGGGCAACCGAACAAGTAATACAGCCGCCGGCTAGATCAGTTCCGATCGCGGCATACTGGTTGTCGCAGGCGGCACCTCCCGGCGGCGCCGCGCGCTTCTTCGGGGCGCCGCCGCGATCGGCGCATCGTTGGCCTTGGCCGGCTTACCGCCATCGAGCGCCTCTGCGAACGCAATGTTCGGAGCTGAAGATCAGACGCGCGCGACGGCCGCCGCTGAGTCCGACCCTACCGCCCGTTGCGCACCAGGCGGCCGGGACGGGCGCCGGTGTCCTCGCCGTGCTCGAAGATCGGCGTCCCGGCGACCAGCGTCGCACGGTAGCCGTCGACGCGCTGCACCAGACGGCGGCCGCCGGCCGGCAGATCGTGGACGATCTCGGGCTGGTGCAGGCGCAGCCGGTCGAAATCGATCAGGTTGACATCGGCGCGCAGCCCCGGCTTGAGCCGGCCGCGGTCATGGAAACCGAAGAAATCGGCGGTCTCGCTGGTCTGCATCCGGACCAGATGTTCGAGCGTCATGCCCGGCCCGCGGCTGCGGTCGCGGCCCCAATGCGCCAGCATGTACG
>JBFXDF010000097.1:0-13341 GCA_050181375.1 Alphaproteobacteria bacterium | reverse complement strand
GGTGCTTTTCGTCACGATCGAGATGCGCCATGCCCCGTTTTTCGGCTGGATTCACGATCTGTCGGCGCCCGATCCGACCACGGTTTTCAACCTGTTCGGCCTCATTCCTTACATCCCGCCGCACTTTCTGATGATCGGCGCATGGCCGCTGATCATGGGCGTGACGATGTTCCTGCAGCAGAAGCTGAACCCGCAGCCGGTGGACCCGATGCAGGCGCGCATGTTCATGCTGCTGCCGGTCGTATTCACCTACATGCTGGCGGCGTTTCCGGCCGGGCTCGTGATCTATTGGGCATGGAACAATCTGCTCAGCATCGGCCAGCAATGGGCGATCATGCACCGGGCGGGCGCGGCCTGACCAAGCCGATCGTGGACGCGCCAATCGCCGACATCGGCCTCTATCCGCCGCGCGTGCTCGGCCTCGAAGAGGTCGAAGCCGGCCGCAAGCTGTTCGCCCGCGAGTGCCGCTTTGTCGCCGGCGCCGCCGACGAGGCCGCGCTGCCGCCGGAGAGCCTGCCCGAGATCGCGTTTGTCGGGCGCTCGAATGTCGGCAAGTCGAGCCTTGTCAACGCGCTGACCGGACGGCGCATGCTGGCGCGCACCTCGAACACGCCGGGGCGCACCCGCCAGCTTAATTTTTTCGACCTCGACGGCCGGCTTATGCTGGTCGATCTGCCCGGCTACGGCTACGCCGCGGCTTCGAAAAGCGCGATTGAGGGCTGGACCAGGCTGACGCGAAATTATCTGCGCGGCCGCTCCGGCCTGCGCCGGGTCTGCCTGCTGATCGATGCGCGGCACGGGGTCAAGGACCCCGATCGCGCGCTGATGGCGCTGTGCGACGCCGCCGGCCTGTCGTATCAGGCGGTGCTGACCAAAATCGACAAGCTCGGCCCGGCGGACCGGGCCACCGTCGCCGAAAGCGTCGCCGCCGAGTTGGCGCGGCACGCCGCCGCACATCCTGAACTACACCTGACCAGCGCCGAAGATCGGCTCGGCATCACGGCATTGCGCGCGACGCTCACCGGCTTTGCCGACATGGCGCCGTCGCGGTCCTCGCGATAGAGTGCGCGCCCATGAACGCCGAACCCGAGCAAATTCCCGCCGCGCCGAACCCGTCCTCATTTGACGCCGCGACAATCGCCGCGGTATTGACCCGCGTCGTGCCGCACTGGACCCGCTACGCCGGCAAGACCGTTGTCGTCAAATACGGCGGGCACGCGATGGGCGCGGGCGGCGAGAGCTTCGCCGCCGACATCGCTCTGCTGCACCAGCTCGGGATCCACCCGATTGTCGTGCATGGCGGCGGCCCGCAGATCAACCGCATGCTTAATCGGCTCGGAATCGAGAGCCGCTTTGTCAACGGCCTCCGGGTGACCGACGCGGAAACGATGGAAATCGTCGAAATGGTGCTGGCCGGGACGATCAACAAACAATTTGTTGCGGCCATCAATACCGCTGGCGGCTGCGCGATCGGCCTCACCGGCAAGGACGGCGGCCTATTGCACGCCCGCAAACTGACGCGCAACGGCGATATCGGGCTGGTCGGCGAACCCGAGCGGGTCGACGCCGCCGTGCTCGACGGGTTTCGGCGCACCCGGATGATCCCGGTGATCGCGCCGATCGGGGTCGGCGCCGCCGGCGAGACCTACAACATCAATTCCGATACGGTCGCCGGCGCGGTCGCCGCCGCGGTTCGCGCCTCGCGCTTTCTGCTGCTGACCGATGTTCCCGGCGTGCTTGACCGCGACAAGAGATTGATCCCCGAGATCAGCGCGGAGGAGGTGCGCCGGCTGATCGCCGACGGCACGATTTCGGGCGGCATGATCCCAAAAGTCGAGACCTGCCTCGACGCGGTCGATAACGAGGTCGAGGCGGCCGTCATCCTCGACGGCAGGGTGCCGCACGCGATCCTGCTCGAACTCCTCGGCGAGGGCGCCGGAACCCTGATCCGCGGCGGCTGAGCGGAGCAAGGACGGACATGGCTTATACGACGCGGCGCGAACGGCGCCCGCTCGGCGAAATCGAGACCTGGATTTTCGATCTCGACAATACGCTCTACCCCGCCTCGTGTCGGCTATTCGACCAGGTCCAACAGCGGATGAACGAATACATCTGCAACCGTTTCGGTCTGTCGCCGGATGAAGCCGCGGAGCGGCGCCGCACCTATTTCCGCGAGCACGGCACGACGCTGCGCGGGTTGATGACGGAAGACCGGATCGATCCGCACGATTTTCTCGCCTTCGTGCACGAGATCGATCTGTCGTGCGTTCCGCCCGATCCGGCGCTCGCCGCCGCCATGGCCGAGCTGCGCGGGCACAAGATTATCCACACGAATGGCTCGGTTCGGCACGCTGAGCGGCTGCTCGATCATCTCGGCCTCGCCGCCTCGTTCAGCGGCATCATCGATATCGCGGCGGCCGAGTTCGATCCGAAACCGTCGCTCGCCGGCTACAATCTGCTGCTGCGGCGCCACGCGGTCGATCCGCGCCGCGCGCTGATGGTCGAGGACATCGCGCGCAACCTGGCGCCAGCCGCCGAACTCGGCATGACGACCGCCTGGATGCGCAACGGGCTCGACTGGGCGTCGGCCGAATCCGACGCCGACTACATCCACCATGTCGTCGACGATCTGGCCGGATTTCTCGCGGCCGCGGCGCGTCTGCAAGCAGCCGCGCAAGTCAACCCTGGGTTACCATGACCGTCGCCGCGACGATCCGCCAGAAGCTCACCGAGAAGCTCGCGCCGATCCGGCTCGAGATTGTCGACGAGTCGCACCGCCACGCCGGGCACGCCGGAGCCCGCCCAGAAGGCGAGACGCATTTCGCGGTGACGATTGTGTCGGCCGCGTTTGACGGTCTGAACCGGGTGGCGCGGCAGCGGCTCGTTTATCAAATCCTGGCCGACGAATTGGCAACCCGCGTCCACGCTCTGTCGCTGACAACGCTTGCCCCGACAGAATCCGGTTCCCGGTCCTGACGGCGCATTCCGGCTGCCGCGGTACTCCGGTCGCGGCCTGCCCGCGGCCGCCCGGGCAAGCTCAGAAGGGTGGCGTTCCGGCCACGGTGCTGCGGTGCATCACCCGGCGGTATCGTCGCAATCCGTCCCCGAGCACGAGCCGGTGCAGCAGGCAGCGGTTATCCCATACGACTAGATCGCCCGGCCGCCAGCGGTGCGCGTAGACGAATTCCGGCCGGGTCGCGTGTAGGAGAAGCTCGGCGAGGAGCGCGGTGCCTTCGGCCGGGGTCATCCCGGCAATGCCCGTCGCGTGATTGCCGATATAGAGCGCCTTGCGGCCGGTCTCCGGATGCGTGCGCACCAGTGGGTGATCGACTTCGGGCAGGCTCGGATCGAAAGCCGGGCGGAAAACCACCCGCAATCCGGCGATCCGGCGCTTCACGTCGTCCGCCAGCGCGTCGTAGGCGAGAGATGTATCGGCGAACTCCGTCTCGCCGCCGCGCCCCGCGTCGGCGGGCGGGACCTCGACCGCGTGTAACAGCGTCAGTGACGGCGGCGCTGGGCGATACGGCTTGTCGGTGTGCCAGTGGTAATTGGCGGCCGGCGAGAACCGGATCGTCGGCGCGCCGTCGGTTCCGATATTTGACATGACATGCGCGACGTCCCGCCGCTTGTCTTCACCGCGTTCGCGCCCGTGCGCCTCGACCCGGCCGAAATTGGCGGCGAACGCGGCCTGCTGCTCGCGGCTCAGCGATTGGCCCGCAAACACCACGAGGCGATGCGCGAGAATAGCGGCGCGGATCGTCTCGACCAGTTCCGGCGACAACGGCCGCGAAACGTCGAGCCGCGCCACTCCGATGCCGCCGGCCGGCGACAGAGGCTCGAAGAACGGCAATCCGTCGGGCGCACCCATCGCTCGGGCCGGTTCTTCCGCCACGATCTATGGTCGCGGAGCCGGGACTTCCGCGGCCCGGGTTGCTTCGGCGAGGGCCTGCGCTAGAGCCGCGTCTCCGGGCCGGAGCTTGGCGGCTCTGGCGTAGGCGTCGCGGGCCTTTGCCGGCTGTTGCATTACCATGTACGAGCGACCGAGACGCGCCCAGCCTTCCGCATCGTCGGGCTGCTGTTCGAGGCGCGATGCGAGCCGCGCGACCATGCCCTCGATCATCGCGCGACGCTCGGCGGGGGAGCCGCCGTCCGTTGCCTTCGCGACCGCCGCGACGGTCTCCTGCGACGGCATGCCCGTCTCGGCCGAGCGCGGGGCGGCATCCCCGGCGGCCGCGGGCGAGGCAGGGTTTCCGGACGGCGCTATCGCGGCCGGGTCGAGGCCTTCCGCCTTCGCCACTTCGGCGATGCGCTGGCGCAGCAGCGGCTGCCACTGGGCATCGGGCGGCGAATCGGCGGCAAGGGCGGCCCAGTCCCGCAGCGCGCCGCGCGGATCACCCCGTTCCAGCTTTGCCAGCGCGAGGTAATAGCGCGACTTCGGTGCGCTCGCCTTGTCCTTCAATCCGGCCTCGAACGCCTTCGCCGCCGCCGCCGTGACCGAGCCGGCCGCCATGACCTGAGCCTCGCCCCATTCGGCGGCGATGTCGGCGCGGTTGGGCGACAGCTCGGCGGCGCGGGCATACGCCTCGGCCCCCTCCCGATACCGTCCGAGGCCGACCTCCGAGCGCGCCAGCAGCAGCCAGCCCGTCAGATCGTCCGGCTTTGCCTTCAGGTGATCCCGCAATTTGGCGAGCGCCTCCCGCATGCTGGCGTTCGCCGCGGCGTCAGCCGAACTTCCCGTCCCGCTATCCGTACGGCTCGCGAATGGCTGGTCCGGCATTCCGGGCGAACCGATTGCGGCATAGATCAACAGCGCCGCGACCGGCATCGCCAGGATCGCGGCGACGGCAGCCATCAGCGCCTTCGGGTTGGCCGGCGGCGGCGTTTTCTCGCCATCAAGCGCGAGAATGCGGCGCCCGACCTCGGCCCGCGCGGTTTCCGCCTGCTCCGCGCTCATGAGGCCGCGCCCGAGATCGCGGTCGATCTCCGCGAGCTGGTCGCGGTAGACCGCCAGGTTGTAGGCATCGCGCGACCGCGGCGCGCGCTGGCGCGCCAGCAGCGGCAACAGCAGCAACCCGACCGCCAGCGAGGTCAGCCCGACCAGCCCGATCGCAACCGTGATGCTCATGTCTCCTCGCCGAGAAGCGCTTGCAACCGGCGCCGCTCGTCGGGGCTCAGCGCCGCCGCGTCCGAGGCGCCCGCCCGCGCTCGCGCCCGGTAGAACCGGACGATCCCGAACCCGCCGAGCAGCAGGATCAGCAGCGGCCCGCCCCACAACAGCACGGTGCTTATCTCGAATGGCGGGCGCAGCAGCACGAAATCGCCGTAGCGCGAGCGGATATAGGCGACCACCTGCTCATTCGTGTCGCCTGCCGCGAGGCGCTCGCGCACCAGAACGCGCAGATCGTGCGCGAGATCGGCGTCGGAATCGTCGATCGACTGGTTGCGGCACACCAGACAGCGCAATTCCTGGCCGATCTCTCGCGCCCGCGCCTCGAGCGCGGGGTCGGTCAGCATCTCGCCCGGCCGCACCGCGAGTGCGGGGGCGATGACGAGGACCATCGCCGCCGTCAGCAGGAACCAAGCGGTCAGGCGAACGCTGTTATGCCGGCGCCGCTGCGCCGAGCGCCAGGGGGAAAAAAATTCACCATCCCGGCGAAGGCCGGGATCCACTTGGCGACGTCGCGTACGATTGCCTGATGGGTCCCGGCCTTCGCCGGGATGGCGGTTGGAATTGATGAACCGCTCCAATTTCATTTTTCGAGCTGTGCGATGAGCGGCAGAATTTTGCGCTCAATATCGTCTGGCGTGAGTGGCAGTGCCTGCTTGTAGCGGATACGTCCATACCGATCGACCACGAAGGTTTCTGGAACCCCGTAGATGCCCCATTCAATGCCAACCCGTCCGCTATCGGCACCGATCCGCGTATAGGGATTTCCCAACTCGGCGATCCAGGCCCGCGCGGCTTCCGGCTTGTCCTTGTAGTTGATGCCGTAGATTGCCACACGCTTTGACTGTGCCAGGGCGTTCAACACTGGATGCTCTACCCGGCAGGGTACGCACCACGATGCAAAAAAATTGACCAGACTTACCTTGCCGGTCAGGTCGGCGGACGAAAGCCCGTTGGCGTCGCCAGCGAGCGACGGTAAGGAGAACGCCGGAGCGGGCTCGTTGATCAGGGGCGACGGTAGCAGATTAGGATCCTTGTTGAGACCGCCGATCAGAAAGATCACCACCAGCGCGAACACCGCCGCCGGCAGCAAATACATCCAGCTTCGCCGCATCATCGACCGGGAACCCCGGCTTATTCGGCCGCCTGAGCGGGCGCCGCGGCCGCAACCGGCCGGGACCGTCGCGTCGGGGCGCCAATCCGGTGCCGCCGATCGGACAGCGAGATCAGCCCGCCAAACGCCATCACGACGGCGCCGAGCCAGATCCACGGCACCAGCGGGTTGTAGTACAGCCGCACGACATACGTGCCGTTGCCCTCCGGCTCGCCGATCACCGCATACACATCGGCCAGAAGATTGGTGCGGATCGCGACATGGCTCGACGTGCCGTTCGCGAAATTGCGCCGCTCCGGGTGCAGCGTCGCGATCTCGCGCCCGTCGCGCATCAGGCGCATGTCGGCCCGGATCGCGGCGTAATCGGGTCCGCTGACCGGGTTGACGGCATCGAGCGCGATTTTATAGCCGGCGAGGCCGAACGACTGACCCGGGCGGGCGGCGACGATCTTTTCCTCGGTCCACGAGGACGATCCGGCGATGCCGGCGATCACGACCGCCATTCCGGCATGCGCCAGGGTCATCCCCCATGCGGCGCGCGGCAGGTGGCGGGCGCGGTGCCAGACGTTCGCGATGGGTCCGTCGAACAGCCGGATGCGGTCCGCCCATTCGACGAGGGTCGCGACGAACAGCCATGCCGCCAGCGCCAGCCCGCAAGCCGCGCCAACCGATTTCGCGCCGCTCGCGATCAGCACGATCAGCGCGATTGCCGCGGTGATTGCGAAGGCGAGCTTGAGCCGGGATAGCGCCGCTCCCAGATCGCCGCGCTTCCACGGCAGCATCGGGCCGACCGCCATCGCGACCAGCAGCGGCACCATGATCGGGACAAAGGTCATATTGTAGAAGGGTGGGCCGACCGAGACCTTCTGTCCCGCGACGAGGTCGAGAAACAGCGGGTACAGCGTGCCGAGCAGGACCGTGGCCGCCGCCGTCGTCAGCAGCAGGTTGTTGAGCAAGAGGCCGCCCTCGCGCGAGATCGGCGTAAACAGCCCGCCGCCTTGAAGCTGTGGCGCGCGCCATGCGAAGAGCAAGAGCGCACCGCCGGTATAGAGGCTTAGCAGCAGCAGGATGAACACGCCGCGGCGCGGGTCTGACGCGAAGGCGTGCACCGAGGTCAACACGCCCGAGCGCACCAGAAACGTGCCCAACAGGCTCAGTGAAAACGCGAGGATCGCGAGCAGCACGGTCCAGGTCTTCAACGCGTCGCGCTTCTCGACGACAACCGCCGAGTGCAACAGCGCCGTGCCGACCAGCCATGGCATGAACGAGGCGTTCTCGACCGGGTCCCAGAACCACCACCCGCCCCAGCCGAGCGTGTAGTAGGACCACCAGCTCCCCATCGCGATGCCGATCGTCAGCGCGCACCACGCCGCCAGCGTCCAGGGGCGCACCCAGCGCGCCCAGGCCGGATCGACGCGACCCTCGATCAGCGCGGCGGCCGCGAAGCAGAACGCGATCGAGAACCCGACATAGCCGAGATAGAGAAACGGCGGATGAAACGCGAGACCGGGGTCCTGCAGGATCGGGTTGAGGCCGACGCCCTCGGGCGGGGGCGGAAACTGGCGCAAGAACGGGTTCGACGTGAACAGGATGAACAGCAGGAACCCGACGCCGATCATGGCCTGCACCGCGAGCACGCGGGCGCGCAGCGGCGGCGGCAGGTTGCGGCCGAACACCGCGACCGCGGCCCCGCACAGCGCCAGGATCAACACCCACAGGAGCATCGATCCCTCGTGGTTGCTCCACACGCCGCTGATCTTATAGAGCAGCGGCTTCAGGCTGTTCGAATTAGCCGCGACATTTGCGACCGAAAAGTCGGATACGACATAAGCCTGCGTCAAAGCGCCAAACGCGATCGCGACGAACAGGAACTGCGTCAGCGCCGCCGGGCGCGCCCAGGCGGTCAGGGCAGGGTCGTCCCGGCGCGCGCCGGCGAGCGGCACGATGGCCTGCAAGGCGGCGACGCACAGCGCCAGAACCAGCGAAAAATGCCCGATCTCGGCGATCATTTCAGGCCCGATCGGCGCGGAAGACGCGCATCTGCAATGCCAACCCCATGCGAAACCGGTATCTCGTCGCAATATCGGGCGCGGCAAGCGCCGGTCACGCTCCGTGACACTATAGCACGCCGGGAAACGCCGCCGGGTGCGGAATGCCGGTCTCCGGCCGGAGGCGGGTTAGACACGCCCGCGTTCCGAAAAACCACGGCCGCATGCGCGATTGTCTTCGCGCCGCCTCGCTGCTATATAGCGCCGCATGCGCATCCTGCGTTCAGCGATCTGGTGGTGGCCCGTGTAACCCGGGCGGCCACGATTGTCTTGTAAATGGGCCGCCGCGGAGCACCGGGCGGCCCTTCGCGTAGCGGCGCGGCGGCTCCGGCAGGCTCCAAGGCGATCCAACCCGGAGGGTTCGGTGCAGCTTCTGACCTACGAGACGAGAGGCGGGGTCCGCGTACGCCGCGAGACCTCGGTGCAGCCCTACAACCCGGCCGACAGCACGTTGGCCGAGCGGCTCGACCAGCGGCGCGGCGTGCTGTTCTCGTCGAGCTTCGAGTTTCCGGGGCGGTACACGCGGTGGGACATGGGGTTTGTCGACCCGCCGCTCGTGCTGACCGCGTGCGGACGCGATTTCACGATCGAGGCGCTTAACCGGCGCGGCCGGGTGCTGCTGCCCGCCATCGCGGATCATCTGGCGAGGCTCGACGCCGTGCGCGTCCGCGACAGCACCGCCGACCGCATCGCGGGCGACATACGCGAAAGCGGCGAGCGCTTTCCCGAGGAGCAGCGCAGCCGGCAACCCTCGGTCTTTTCGGTGTTGCGGTCGCTCGGAGAGTTGTTCGCCAGCCCAAAGGACCAAGAATTTGGGGACGAGCACCTCGGGCTGTACGGCGCATTCGGCTACGATCTCGTCTTCCAGTTCGAGCCGATGCCGCTCCGGCTGACGCGGCCCGACGACCAGCGCGATCTGGTGCTGTACCTGCCGGACGAAATCCTGATCGTCGATCACATGCGGCAGCAATCGGCGATCCATCGCTACGAGTTCGAGGTCGGCGGGCGATCGACCGCCGGTCTGCCGCGCGCGACGCCAGCGGCCCCGTATCGCTCGGAGCCTACCCTGCCATTGCCGCCGGAAAGCGATCACGGCCCCGGCGAGTACGCCGCGCTGGTCCGCCGCGCAAAGGAAGCCTTCATGCGCGGCGATCTGTTCGAGGTCGTCTGCGGCCAGCTCCTCTCAACCCGCTGCCCTGACCCGCCGAGCCTCGTGTTCCGGCGGCTGCGCCGCGCCAATCCCGCTCCCTACGGCGCGCTGATCAATCTCGGAGACGGCGAGTTCCTGGTCTCCGCCTCGCCGGAGATGTATGTGCGCGTCGAGGGAAGGCGCATCGAGACCTGTCCGATCTGCGGCACGATCGCGCGTGGCCGCGACGCGCTCGAGGACGCCGAGCGCATCCGCGAATTGCTCAACTCCACCAAGGACGAGAGCGAGTTGACGATGTGCACCGACGTCGACCGCAACGACAAGTCGCGGGTCTGCGTGCCGGGCAGCGTCAAGGTGATCGGCCGCCGCCAGATCGAAATCTATTCGCGGCTCATTCATACGGTCGACCACGTCGAGGGCGAGTTGCGGCCGGAATTCGATGCGCTCGACGGGTTTCTGAGCCACACCTGGGCGGTAACCGTGACCGGGGCGCCGAAATTGTGGGCGATCCGCTGGATCGAGCAGGAGGAGCGCTCGCCGCGGCGCTGGTTTGGCGGCGCGATCGGCCGCCTCACGTTTGACGGCAACATGAATACCGGGCTGACCCTGCGCACCTTGCGGATGCGGGACGGGGTGGCGGAAATCCGCGCCGGCGCGACGCTGCTGTACGACAGCGATCCGGAGGCCGAGGAGGCCGAATGCCGGCTGAAGGCGGCGGCGCTGCTCTCGGCCATTCGCGGTGATGCCGGCCGTCCCCAAAGCCCCACCACCCGCGCGCCGGCGACCGCGCGACGGCAGCAGGTGCTGCTGATCGATCACGAGGACTCGTTCGTGCACACGCTGGCCGGGTATGTCCGCACGACCGGGGCCGAGTGCACGACCTTGCGCCACGATTTCGCGCGGGCGCGACTGCGCGACGGCTTGCGGCCCGATATGGTCCTGCTGTCGCCGGGTCCCGGGCGTCCCGACGATTTCGCGATGCGCGAGACGCTCGACCTGCTGCTGCGGCGCAATATCCCGATGTTCGGCGTGTGCCTCGGATTGCAGGGCGTCGTCGAATATTTCGGCGGCTCGCTGGGCGTGCTCGGGGTGCCGATGCACGGCAAACCCTCGCCGGTGCGCCGGCTGCCGAGCCGCCTTCTGGTCGGTCTGCCGCAGCGCTTCACGGTCGGGCGTTATCATTCGCTCTACGCCGAACGGCATTCGTTCCCGGCGGCGCTGGCGATCGCGGCGGAGACCGAGGAGGACGGCGTCATCATGGCGATCGAGCACCGGACCCTGCCGATCGCGGCGGTACAGTTCCACCCGGAATCGGTGCTGACATCGCCCGGAGAGATCGGCATGCCGATCCTCGAAGCCGCGCTGTCGCAACTCTGCGAACCGGCCGCGGCGGCGGAGTAAGAAACAGAAGCGGTCTGCATTCGGCCGGGGCACATGCCAGATTTGCGGCATTGCCTCGCGACGAGGCGGCACTGCAGCGGTTACAAAACAGTTTTCGGGAGTGTCTGCGATGGCCGTTTCGATCCGCCGGATCCATCCCGTATTCGTCGGCGAGGTGTCGGGGGTTGATCTGCGGCGGCCCTTGCACCCCGATGAGGTCGCGGCGATCGAGGCCGGGATGGACCGCTACGCTGTCCTCGTGTTCCACGATCAGGACATCACCGACGCGCAGCAGATCGCTTTCACCCGTAATTTCGGCGAAATCGAGAACTCGGCCGGCGGCAACGTCACAAAGCCGCACGAAAAGCGGCTCGACCCGCTGATGAACGACGTGTCCAATCTCGGCCAGGACCACAGGCCGTTGGCGCGTGACGACCGGCGCCGGCTGTTCAATCTCGGCAACCAGCTCTGGCATTCGGACAGTTCATTCCGTGCTGTCCCGGCGAAATATTCTCTCCTTTCGGGGCGCATCACCGTCGCAACGGGAGGAAATACCGAGTTCGCCGATATGCGCGCCGCCTGGGACGCGCTCGACGACGAGACCAAGGCCCAGTGCGAGCCGCTGGTCTGCGAGCACTCCCTCTTGTACTCGCGCGGCCTCCTTGGCTTCGAAGCGACCGACGACGAGCGCGCGATGTTCCGGCCGGTGCGGCAGCGCCTCGTGCGCACGCATCCGGTGACCGGGCGCAAGTCGCTCTACCTGTCGTCGCACGCCGGAACGATCCTCGGCTGGCCGGTGCCCGAGGCCCGCGCGTTTTTGCGCGATCTGACCGAGCACGCGACCCAGCCGCGATTCGTCTATTCGCACAAATGGCGGCCGCGCGATCTCGTGATGTGGGATAACCGCCAGGTAATGCACCGGGTGCGTCGTTTCGACGAAAGCCTGGTGCGCGACATGCGGCGCACCACCGTCGCCGGCGACGCCCCGACCGTCGCGCAGGCCGAAGCGGCCTGAGGACCGCACCGCCGATGCACCCTCACCCCCCCCATCGCCGAGGCGATGGGTCCTCCCTCTCCCGCATTGCGGGAGAGGGTGCCCTACAGGGAAGCCGGCGGGCGGGCGAGGGCGGCGCGGTGCCTGAACGCCGGAGCGCCCGATGAGGAGCGGCGAAAGCCCGCCCCTCCCGGCGCCCGCCGTGCCGCATCGCGGCATGCTGACGCTGTCGATCATGCTCGCCAACATCATGCAGGGGCTCGACAACACGATCCTCAACGTGTCGCTGCCGCATATCCAGGGCAGCATGTCGACCTCGCAGGAGCAGATCGCCTGGGCGCTGACCTCGTATATCGTCTGCGCCGCGGTGACGATGCCGCTGACCGGCTGGCTCGCCGGCCGGTTCGGCATCAAGCCGGTATTCCTGATCTGCATCGGCGTGTTCACCACCGCCTCGGCGCTGTGCGGCATCGCGACGAGCCTCAGCCAGCTGGTGATCTTCCGCGCGATCCAGGGAATGGCGGGGGCCGGGCTGATCCCGCTGGCGCAGGCGACGCTGCTGCGCATCAACCCGCCGGAACGCCACGGCACCGCCATGGCGATCTTCGGCACCGGTACCGTGCTCGGCCCGATGATGGGGCCGGTGCTCGGCGGCTGGTTCACCGAATACTACAGCTGGCGCTACGTTTTTTATATCAACCTGCCGATCGGCATATTGTGCAGCATCGGCGTCATGACGTTCATGCGCTGGACGCCGAACCCGCGCCGCGACGCCTTCGACTTTTTCGGCTTTTTCACCCTCAGCATCGCGATCGGGGCGTTCCAGCTGATGCTCGATCGCGGCAACCGGAATGACTGGTTCGGCTCGACCGAAACCTGGGTCGAGGCGGCGATCGCCGGGCTCGCGCTCTATCTGTTCATCGTCCACACCGTGACCACCACCGGACCGTCCTTTTTCAACCGGGACCTGCTGAAAAGCAGCAATTTTGTTGCCGGAACCGTGATGATGTTCGCGGTCGGGCTGATCATGACCGGGTGTCTCGCGCTGCTGCCAACGATGCTGCAGCATCTGATGCATTACCCCGCCTTCACGACCGGGCTGGTAACCGCGCCACGCGGAGTCGGGGTCATGGTCGCGATGTTCATGGTCGGCCGATTGATCAACCGGATCGACAATCGCTGGCTGATCCTGTTCGGGTTTCTCTTGACCGCCGTCTCGATGTGGCAGATGTCGCAATTCTCGCTGCTGATGGACCCGGTGCCGGTCGTCGTTTCCGGTTTGTTGCAGGGGTTCGGTCTCGGCTGCACGTTCGTGCCGCTCAACACGCTGGCGCTGTCGGACCTGCCGCGCAACATCCTGACGCAGGCCACCGCGATCCGCAGCCTGATGCGCAATCTCGGCGGCAGCATGGGTATCAGCCTCTTGGTCGCGAACCTCGCGACCAGCACACAGACCGTGCATTCGCGCCTTGTCGAGCATCTGCGGCC
>JBFXDF010000096.1:0-13404 GCA_050181375.1 Alphaproteobacteria bacterium | reverse complement strand
CGGCCCGCCATTCGACGCCGGAACCGTCGCCGAGACCGCGCGCATCCACGAGCGGGCCGGCTTCGATCGCGTGCTGATCGGCTATTTCTCGGACGCGCCGGACGGGTTTCTGATCGGGGCGCACGCCGCCTCGGTCACCGAGAGGCTCGGCTTCCTGCTGGCGCACCGGCCGGGATTTGTCGCGCCGCCGCTCGCCGCGCGCAAGCTCGCGACGCTCGATCAGTTGAGCGGCGGGCGGCTGGCCGTGCACATCATCGCCGGCGGCAGCGACGCGGATCAGGCGAAGGACGGCGACTGGACAGACCCCGCCACGCGCTATCGCCGCGCCGCCGAATACATCTCGCTGTTGCGCCGCACCTGGACCGAGCCGCAGCCGTTCGACCATGACGGCGAGTTCTACCGGACGCATCAGACGTTTTCCGAAATCCGCTGCCGGCAGCAGCCGCACATCCCGATTTACGGCGGCGGCGGCTCGGACGCGGCGATCCGGGCCTTGGCGCCCCATGTCGATGTCTACATGCTGTGGGGCGAACCGCTCAAGGACACCGCCGCTTTTATCGATCGGGTGCGGCGCGAGGCGGCGCTTCGCGGCCGCGAACCGGCGTTCAGCCTGTCGACGCGGCCGATCCTGGCGGCCACTGACGCCGCGGCCTGGGACCGGGCCCGTTCGATCCTCGATCGGGTGCTGCGCAACCGCGGCGGCGTCCCGGCGCCAAAGCGGCAAAATATCGGCTCGCAGCGGTTGCTGCGGGCGGCCGATGAGGCCGAGATGCACGACACCTGTCTGTGGACGCCGCTGGCCGCCGCGACCGGCGCACAGGGAAACTCGACAGCGCTGGTCGGCAGCCCCGCAACCGTCGCGCGGGCGCTCTTCGAATATTACAAGCTCGGCGCGACAAGGCTGCTGATCCGCGGCTACGATCCGCGCCCCGATGCCGTGCAATACGGGGAGGAGCTGATCCCCCTTGTTCGCGAACTGGTCGCCCGGCACGACGCGACCAGCGGCGCCGCCGCCGTCCCGCGTCAGACGGGTTTCAGCGTCACATCCTCGTAGGGCGCCGTGTAGGGAAAACCGGCGATCAATCCGAACCCCGACTCTCCGACCCGCGGCCCGACGCCATTCATGAACGCGAGATCCCAAATCGGCGCGAACATCGCGCGCTCGTCGATGATCTGCTGGATCTTATGCAGCATCGCCTCGCGCTTCGCGCGATCGAGTTCGACCGCCTGCTGGCGATACAGCTCGTCGATATCGGGATACGAGCCATAAGAAAAGATGCCGCCCTTGACCGCGTGCGCCGCGATGCGGGTCGCGGCGTTGCCGAACGCGGCGGGACCGATCTGGATCAGATTTTTAAACGTCTTCTCACCGAGCCCCTTGATAAAGGCGGCGCGCTCGATCGGCCGCAGCCGGGTGCGGATGCCGACCGCGAGGAGGTTGTCGACAACGCTCTCGCCGAGATTGGCGTAGGCGGCATCGCAGAAATATTCGCCGCCATTCAGGCCGTTGGGGAAACCGGCCTCTTTGAGCAGCTGCCTGGCCCGTTGCGGGTCGTAAACCGGCGGCGGCGGCTGCCAGTAGAAATCATAATGGGCCGGCACGATCGGGTTGCCGCTGACCAGCCCGTGTCCCAGCATCAATGCCGCGTTGCTGCCCTCGCGGTCGATCGCGAGATTGGCGGCGCGCCGGACGCGCGCATCGTGCCACGGCGATTTCGGGTCCCATTGATCGGCGAAATAGACGCACCAATCCGACTGAACCAGGGCCGGCTTCAGGGCCAGACCGGGGGTGCGCTCGAGCTCCCGGGCGAGTTCGCCGCGCACCGAATAGACGATGTCGACCTCGCGGTTCTTCAGCGCCGCCAATCGCGTCGCCTCGTCCGGGATGACCCGCAAGGTCAGCCGCTTTACCGCCGGGGTTTTGCGCCAGTACCCGTCGAACGCGTCGAGCACCAGTTCGAGCCCCGGGTTGAACGACACGAATTTGTACGGCCCGGCGCCGACCGGCGCCTTCTTGAACGCCTCCTCGCCGACCTTCTCGATGTGCTTTTTCGGAACGATCCAGCCGGCCCCGGTCGTCGTCGCGTAAAACGTCAGAAAATCGGGCCACGGCTCGGCGAGGCGAAACCGGACGCGCCGCGGATCCTGTATCTCGACCGCGGCGACGCGCTGGCGCATCAGCTCGTGCGCGGTGCCGCGGTAGCGATCAAAGGTGAATTTGACATCGTCGGCGCTGACCGGATCGCCGTTGTGGAATTTGGCGCCGTCGCGCAGGACGAAGTGGTAGTTGCGGCCGTCCTCGCTGACCGACCACGATTCGGCGAGGCTCGGCGCCAGGTTGCTGCCCGGCATCGGCTTCATCATCGCGTCGTGCAGCGCGTACAGGATGATGAACGGCGTAATCATTCCGGTGGCCTCGGCC
This sequence comes from Alphaproteobacteria bacterium, assembly GCA_050181375.1. GTDB lineage: Bacteria > Pseudomonadota > Alphaproteobacteria > ATCC43930 > CGMCC-115725 > DATARH01. Next base: position 10,982 of record JBFXDF010000096.1, on the reverse strand, counting down.
GGGTCGAACCAGCTCGGGGCAAGCGATACATGCATCCCGTAAGTCAGCTCGCCGGCGGGCCGCGCCGCCGACGCCAGTACCGGCAGGCCCGCCGCGAAACCGAACGCCGACAGCAGCAGAAGGTCGCGCCGGTTGACCCGGCTGGCTATACCGCGCGGACGGATCTCGGTGCGGTCGCGACGCATGTGGTCACCTCCCGGACCCGTCGTTCTCGGCGGATCGCCGGACAGGATTTAGGCCGACAACGTTAATATATTCTTTCGCCTTTCGAGGCGCCGTGTCGACGGCTCCGAACACGGAGCGAGAAATAACCGAAGCCGTGCCAGACCGGGTACGGAGGCAAGGCCGATGGCGAGGCTCCCGCGAGCAGGTTCCCGAAACCTGCCGGAGCAATTATATCGGCGGGTGGTCCAGCGGCAGCACCGAACGGAGAGCCCGATGTCCGCGCCATCTCCCTGGCTTGCGGGGCGACCGCGCCGCAGCGTGCTGTACCTGCCCGGCTCGAACCCGCGCGCACTCGAAAAGGCGCGGACCCTGCCGGCGGACGGGCTGATCTTCGACCTCGAGGACGCCGTCGCCCCGGAGGCCAAGGAGGCGGCGCGCGCCAGCGTGGCGGCGGCGTTGATCGACGGCGGTTACGCGCCGCGCGAGCTGATCCTGCGCGTCAACGCGCTCGACACGGCGTGGGGGCATGCCGATCTCGCGATCGCCGCGACCTTGCCGATCGACGCGGTGCTGTTGCCGAAGGTCGAGAACGCCGACCGCGTGCGGCTGGCATCGGATCTTTTGGACGCGCTCGGCGCGCCGCCGCACCTTGCACTGTGGTGCATGATCGAGACGCCGCTCGGGGTGCTGCGAGCGGCCGAGATCGCCGGCGCCGGCCCGCGTCCCGGAGCCCTCGTGCTCGGCACCTCGGACCTCACGAAAGACCTGAACGCGCGGGAGACGCGCGACCGGCTGCCGCTGATGACCGCGCTCGGCCTCGTGCTGCTCGCGGCGCGCGCGCATCGGTGCGCGGTGCTCGACGGCGTGCAGCTCGATCTTGCCGACGCGGAGGGGTTCGCGATGTCGTGCCGGCAGGGGCGCGACCTCGGGTTCGACGGCAAGACGCTGATTCACCCGGCGCAGATCGAGCCGGCCAACGCCGCCTTCGCGCCGAGCGCGGACGAGATCGCGCGGGCGCGCCGCCTGGTCGCCGCGTATAGCGAAGGCGTCAACGCCGGAAAAGGCGCGATCCGCCACGAAGGACGGCTGGTCGAGGCGCTGCACGTCGAGGCTGCGCGGCGCACCCTGGCGCTCGCGGAGGCGATCGCCGCGCGAGAGGCGGGCCGGGAGTATCTCGCATAGTTGTTCAATGCCGGGTGAGGGCACGGCCACCGCGTCCGGCATTCGCCCCCTCACCCCAACCCTCTCTCCCACTGGGGGAGAGGGGGATTCAAAATACGTCTCGGGCTTTTGTTACGGCACCTTCTCGTCGGGATAGACGCCCCACAGATCGGCGCGGCGCACCCAGCCGGAGACCGATTGCGTCTCGATCCGGCACCAGGAATCGCGGCACTCGGTCAGCCGCCCGACGACGCCGGGCTCGGCGCGCGCGACGAGCGCCGACGCCGGATCGGGATGACGGCGGATCGATCTGATCTCGCCCTTCGCGACGATGGCGTGGCGCTTGCCGGTCAGCAAATTCTGCTGCACCCAGCCGGTCGTGCCGTCCCATTCGCGGATCCGGCGCCAGTTCTCGAATTGCGCGATCACCTCGACCGGCATGTCGCGGCGCGTCAGCACCCAATCGATCGGATAACGCTGGCCGGGTCCGGTGCGCAGATTGATCTTGTCGGCGTCCAGGCTGACAAACCGCGGCACCTTCAAACCGTTGGCCTCGTCCTCGGCGGCCGGCGCATGCGCCGCGGCCAGCAGCAGGATGGCGCCGAGAATGGCGCCCCTAGTACCAGCCGCCCGAGAGCCACGCCGATGCCCCCACCCTAACCCTCCCCCGCAAGCGGGGGAGGGAAGGGTGGGGGTACGGCCGCCGGGTATAAATCTCCTGTGCCGGGCCATGTTTCCCCTCCTGCGGCCCTGTCGTCCGCGCGAGCGATAGGATTGTAGCCCGGCGACGGTCAAGCCCGTGGGGAAACCGCCGCGACATGGGCCTGACCGGCGGAGGTTCCGGCGGCATCGGCCGCGGCGGGGCCGCAGGTTGGACACTCCGGGTCCTTGCCGATTCGTATCCGGTGGAAGCGCGCGGCGAGCGCCTCGTACATCAACAGCGTGCCGTCGAGGCTGTCGCCGAGCCCAAGCAGCTCCTTCAAAACCTCAACCGCCTGCAGCGTGCCCATTACCCCGGCGACGGCGCCGAGAATGCCGGCTTCCTCGCAGCGCGGCACTAGGTCCGCCGGCGGCGGCTCGCGGAACAGACAGCGATAGCAGGGATGACCGGCGCCGAGATGCGGGCGGAAGGTCGAGAGCTGGCCCTCGAACGGCGACAGCGCGGCGGCGACCAGCGGTTTTCGCAGCCGGAAGCACTGGTCTGTCAGCAGATAGCGCGTCGCGAAGTTGTCGCTGCCGTCGGCGACAAGGTCGTAGCGGGCGATAATGTCGGAGGCGTTATCGGGGCCGAGCCGCACCGGGTGCGCCTCGACCCGGACATCGTTGTTGACCGCGCCCAGCGTCGCGCGGGCGCTCTCGACCTTGAGGTCGCCGACCCGCTCGGTCGCGTGCACGATCTGGCGCTGCAGGTTGGTCAGATCGACCCGGTCGTTGTCGATGACGCCGAGCGTGCCCACCCCGGCGGCGGCGAGATAGAGCAGGAGCGGCGAGCCGAGGCCGCCGGCGCCGATCACCAGGACGCGCGACGACAGCAGCTTTTCCTGCCCTTCCTCGCCGACTTCGTCGAGGATCAGGTGGCGCGCGTAACGCCGGAATTGCTCTTCGCTCAGTTCCATCGGATTGCCTGCCCAGAAGCCGGCGACCCTGCTCGGGACGCCGCTATCCTATATCGGGTACGGAAACGGAAATCGCGACTCACAACCCGTCGAACAGAGCCGTCGAGAGATAGCGCTCGGCGTGGTCCGGCAGGACCGCCACAATGGTTTTGCCCGCCATATCGGGCCGGGCGCCGATTTCGAGGGCGGCGGCGAGAGCCGCGCCGGCCGAGGTGCCGATCGCCAGCCCGTCGAGCCGGGCGGCCCGGCGCGCCACCCGCAGCGCCGTATCGTGGCTGACGCACAGGATCTCGTCGATCAGCGAGGTATCGAGAATCTCGGGAATGAAGCCGGCGCCGATCCCCTGAATCTTGTTCGGGCCGGGCGGGCCGCCCGAGAGCACCGCACTCTCCTCCGGCTCGACCGCGACCATGCGCAATGCGGGCTTGCGCGGTTTCAAAATCGAACCGACCCCGGTCAAGGTGCCGCCGGTGCCGACGCCGCAGACAACGACATCGACCGCGCCCGCCGTGTCCTTCCAGATTTCCTCCGCGGTGGTGCGGCGGTGGATCTCGGGATTGGCCGGGTTCTGGAACTGCTGCGGCATGAACGCGTCGGGGAGACCGCGGACGATCTCCTCGGCCTTGGCGATCGCGCCGCGCATTCCGTCCGCGGCCGGCGTCAATTCGAGTTCGGCGCCGAGTAGCCGCAGCATCCGGCGCCGTTCGACCGACATGCTGTCGGGCATCGTCAGGATCAGCCGATAGCCCTTGGCGGCGCAGACAAAAGCCAGCGCGATCCCGGTATTTCCCGAGGTCGGCTCGACCAGCACCGTGCCGGGCCGAATGCGGCCCGCCGCCTCGGCCGCCTCGATCATCGCCAGGCCGATGCGGTCCTTGACCGAGGCAAGCGGGTTGAAGAACTCGCACTTGCCGAGCAGATCGGCCCGCACGCCGGCCTCGTCCGCGAGCCGCCGCAGGCGCACGAGCGGCGTCGCACCGATCGTTTCGAGGATGCTGTCGTAGACCCGGCCGCGGAACTCGCCGCCCGCAAACCCGGTTGCTGCCGCACCCGCCTCGGCGCCCATGATCCGCTCCCTGTCCTTTTGCCTCGCTCGATGTAGCGCCGCCGCTGGCTTCGGGCAATCGCGGCAGGCGATCGGGAAGGGTTTCGGCGGCCGGAATTGGATCCCTTGCCGGCGGTCGCGGAACCGCGGCTCAGCTCGGCGGCTTCATCGCGACATCGAGCATCACGTTGGGCAGGATCTCGCGCAGGATGCCGCGCAATGTCGCTTCGTCGGAAGCGGTCGCCGCCGCAAGCAGACGGCGCGAACCGCGGCGCAGAATCCGGGCGGTCGCGCGTCCCTCGAGTCCAGGGCGGATGGTGGCGAACACCTCGGCCGGCTCGATTCGCCGCAGGACGCGCTTCAGCGATTGCAGACCCTCGCCGGTCTCGACATCGAGCGCCGGGCTGTCGGGCGCATCGGGCTCGGCTTCCTCGTCCACCGCGGCTTCGACCGCCTCGACCGGCCGGTGCCGCGCCAAGGACTGGTAGACGGCGCGGCCGGCCTCGGTATCGATGCGCGACTGCAACTCCCAGCTCTCGCCGCGCGCCGACAACTCGGTGATCAGCGCAAACAGATCGTCGCAATCGTCCTCGTGGGTGCAGGTCAGAAAGGCCAGCCTGCCGTCGTGTTCGATGACGCGGTCGTCGTCCTCGGCAAACCCGAGTTCGCCGAGCGCGTTGTCGAGAGCGCGACGCGAGGCGACGAGAAGCACCGTCACGTGCAGATGGCGGCCGGCCTCGGGTGCTTCGTTCTCGGCCATCTGGTCCTCAACCCTCCGCAACAGGATGCCGCCCTCGCCGGGGTCGTGGCGCGCTCTTCCCGTCAGCCGAACCGCGTTTCGCCGTGCCGGCTGATTTGCGCGTCGCGGTGGATGCCGATATTCATCAGCACCCCGAACCCGACCAGCACCGCGATCATCGCCGTGCCGCCGTAGGAGATCAGCGGCAGCGGGACCCCGACCACCGGTATCAACCCGGTAACCATTGCCGTATTAATGAACGCATACAAAAAGAAATTGGTCGCGATGCCAAGCCCGAGCAGACGGCCGAACCGGCTGCGGCTGCGCAGCGCGATCGCGAACGCATAAGCAAGGACAGCGAAATAGAGAGCAAGCAGGAGCAGACCGCCGGCCAGACCGAACTCCTCGGCGATCATCGTAAAGATAAAGTCGGTCTGCTTCTCGGGCAGGAAACTCAGATGGCTCTGCGTTCCTTGCAGGAAACCCTTGCCGAACAGTCCCCCCGACCCCAGCGCGATCTTCGATTGCAGGATGTGATACCCGGCGCCGAGCGGATCGCGCTCGGGATCGAGAAACGTATAGAGCCGGCTCTTCTGGTAGCCGCGCAGCATTGTCCAGGCCAGCGGCGCGGCCGCGACCGCCGCCGCCGCCGCCGCCGCGAAAATCCACGCGGGAACGCCGGCGAGAAACACCAAGGCGCCCCCGGCCGCGAGCAGCATCATCGCGGTGCCGAGATCCGGCTGCTTCAACACCAGAGCCACCGGTACGGCGATCATCATCGCCGGAACCAGCAAGTACCGGAGGCGGCCGATATTGTCCGGCGCCAGACAGTGAAAATAGCGCGCCAGGGCCAGCACCAGCGCCATTTTCATGACTTCCGACGGCTGCAGCTGCAAAAAGCCGAAATCGATCCAGCGCTGCGCGCCCATCCCGACAAACCCGCGCAAATCGACCGCGAAGACCAGCGCCAGCGCGGCCGCGTAGAGCCAATACGCGGCGCGGAACCACACGCGGATGTCGATGACGGCGGCCGCGATGACCGCGACGAGCACGATCGCGAAGCGGATCATCTGGCGCGACGCCCACGGATGAAATTCGCCGTTCGCGGCCGAATACAGCATCGCGAACCCGATCCCCGCGATCATCGAAAGCAGCAGCAGCAGACCCCATTGAATGCCGCGCAACCTGTCGGCCAGCGTCGGCTCGCGTCGCCCGATTCCCAACGAGGAATGCGTCATCGCGCGCCGCCGCCCGCCGAAGCCGTCGATCCCGGCGCCAGGCTGTCAACGATGCTCTCGGCCACCGCATCCGGAGGCGGGACGCGGCGCGCCGGGTCGCGCCGCTGCGCTTCCAGCAGCACGTCGCGGCAGATCGGAGCCGCGACCGCCGACCCGCCGCCGGCATCGGCGCCGCCATGTTCGACAACGACGGCGCAGACATAGCGCGGCGCCTGAACCGGCGCGAACGCCACAAACAGCGCGTGATCGCGCTCCCTCCAGGGAATCTGCGAGGCCTTGCGGACCCCGCGATCGCGTTCGTATTGGGTAATGCGGCGCACTTGCGAGGTGCCCGACTTGCCGCCCATCGCCAGAGAAGGATCGGTGATGCGGGCGGCATATGCCGTGCCGCGCGGCTCGTTCACGACGGCGTTCATGCCGTCGCGCACCAGCGCGAGGTGGCCCGGATCGACGCCGAGCGTCGGAAAGGACGGCGTTGTCTCGTCGGCGCCGGGTGGCAGCGACCCCGGCTGCATCGGGCCATCGCGCACCAGATGCGGGACAACCGCCCGGCCGGTCGCGAGCCGCGCGGTCATCGCGGCCAGCTGCAACGGGGTGGCCAGCACCGCGCCCTGGCCGATCCCGGCGATCATCGTCTCGCCGGTCGACCACGCGCCCCCGGCAGTCCTCCGTTTCCACTCGGGGCTGGGGATCAAGCCGGCGCGCTCGCCGGGAATGTCGAGACCCAACGGTTTACCGAACCCGAAACGGTGCGCCATCGCCGCCAGGCGGTCGATCCCGGTGCGCCGCGCCGCCTCGTAAAAAAATACATCGCACGATTGCTTGATTGCCTCGCGCAACCGCAGCGTGCCGTGTCCGCCGCTCCGCCAGCAATGAAATGTCGCGGTCCCGAGATCGATGTGGCCGGGGCAATGGACCGGAGTTTCCGGGGTGATGACGCCGGCGCCGAGCGCCGCGAGCGCCACGACCGGTTTGAATGTCGAGCCGGGCGGATAGACGCCGGCCGCAACCTTGTCGAGCAGCGGGTGGCGCTCGTCGGTCGACAGCGCCTGCCACGCGGCGTGACTGAGCCCGGTCGAAAACTGCATCGGGTCGAAGCTCGGGCTCGACAGCATCGCGAGGACGTCGCCAACCGCGGCATCGAGCAACACACAGGCGACGCTGGGCTCGCGCTCGACGCGGCGGGCGATGAACTCCTGCATCTTGATGTCGAGCCCGAGCACGACGTCCTCGCCGGGCTGGCCGGGCCGGCGGGACAGCTCGCGCACGACGCGGCCATAGGCGTTCACCTCTATCTCGCTGGCGCCGGCCAGACCGCGCAGCCGCTCGTCCTGCGACTTCTCGACGCCGCTCTTGCCGATGCGGAAATCGGGCAGCTCGAGCAGGGGGTCGCCGGTCTGGTCCTTTTCGGAAACCGCCGCCACGTAGCCAAGTACGTGCGCGGCGAGCGCGCCGTAGGGATAATTCCGGACCAGCCCCTCTTCGATCGACACGCCCGGCAATTCCGGAACCGCGACCTCGATGCGCGCCACCTCCTGCCAGCTCAAATTGTCGCGGATCACGACAGGAACAAAGCTGTGCTTGCGGCGCGCCTCGCGCAGCACGCCGCGCTGTTCGGCTTCGCCCAGCTCGATGACGCCGCTCAGCGCCCGCAGGGTCGCCGCGAGATCGCCGGCCTGTTCCGGCACGACCACGACACGGAAATTTCGCCGGTTGTCGGCCAGCGTGACATCGAAACGGTCCAGGATCCGTCCGCGCACCGGCGCGAGCAGCCGCAGATTGACGCGGTTATCCTCGGCGAGGGTCGCATAACGGTCGCTCTCCAGGATTTGCAGCTGGTACAGGCGAGCGACCAGCGCGGCCCCAAGCACCCCCTGCCCCGCCGCGAGCAGGGCGGCGCGGCGGGTGAGAAGCGTGTCGCGCCTGGTGTCGCGAGGCACGGCGGTCCTAGCGCGAACGCATTACGCCGACGCGCCGATAAACGCGCGCTGGCCGCGTCCCAGCAACAGACTGGCCGCCGGGAACAGCGCTATCGTCAGCGCGCCGCGCACCATCGCGGTACGCAGATCGAAAAGGCCAAGCTGCAGCAGGCTGTGAAGCCCCCACGACCCGAGCGCCGCGGCGGCAACGAGCAACGCGAACCCGGCCCAGGCAAATGGAAACGGCCGGCCGACGAAATGGCGGCGGTAGCGCAGCACCGCGGCGCGGGCGAGGAGCAGCACCAGCGCGCTGGCCGGGACCGTGGCGCCGGTCACCAGATCTTGCGCGAAGCCGACAGCGAACACGCCGATCGGCGGCAGCAGGTCGGGCCGGTAGACCGACCAGTGGTATACCGCCATCAGCGCGAAAGCCGGGGTCAGCGCGGCGTATCCGGGGATCGGCAGCGGCAACAGACCGATCACGGCGGCGAGAACGACGGTTGCGGTCGGCAGAAGCCGCGAAAGGCCCACGCTCGCTCGCGGCCGGGCCGCAGGGTTGAAGAGACGCGGCGGCACGGTTCAGCGCACCCGCTTCGCATCGGCGTCGGGCGCCTTGCCCTGGCGCTGCGGACCGGACCCGGCCGGCGGCGGATGCGGCAGGCCGTCCGCCAACCCGTAATCGACCAGCAGCACGTAGTCGAGCTGCGATAAAGCAGCATAGGGTTCGACCCGCGCGCCCGCATGATCGAGCGCCGCGACGACGCCGACCGGCAGACCGGGCGGGAACACGCCGCCATCGCCCGAGGTGACGACGCGGTCGCCGATCTTGATCGCCTTCGGCTCGCTCGCGAAGACCAGACGCGGGCGGTCAGAATTGTCGCCGGCAAGCACGGCGCTGGTCCGCGACGCCGGTATCGCGACCGGGATGCGCGAGTTGAGATCGGTGATCAGCAGGACCCGGGCCGCGCGGCTGCCGATCTCGGTCAGGCGCCCGACCAGGCCGCCTTCGGCGATCGCCGCCTGTCCGCGCGCGGCTCCCTGATCCGTGCCGACATTGACCAGCGCCGTCCTGACATAGCCGCCGGAATTGCCGATCAGCCGCGCGGTCAGGTAGGACACCCCGTTTTCCGGCACGACCTTCAAGAGGCCGCGCATGGCGTTGTTTTCAGCGGAAAGTTTCAGCGCGACCTGCTGCCATTGCAGCAGCTTGCGGTTCTCCTCGGCAAGACGGAGATTATCCTGGTAGAGGGTTGCCATGCCGCGCACGCGTTCGACCGCCGCGGCGGCGGCGCTCAGCGGCCGCGACAGCGCATCGAGGACCGGCGCGGCCGCATCGATCGCCCTGATGCGCAACGGCTCCAGCACGGTCTGATCGGCCTTGCCGACGAGAACGATCGCCACCGCAAGGACGATCAGCAGCGTCGGCGTCGTGCGCTGCAGGGTCGCGCGCAACTGCGCCAGCCCGCGCATCAACGCGCGCCCTCGACCGTCCTGCGGACGGCGAACGGATCATTGGGGCGCCCGCGGCGTCTGCCGCGCGCTGCGACTGTCATTCCCCCCGGCATCCCCGCCCAAAGCACTCCGCGCGGTTATTAGCGCGCGCTAGATGCTGACCAAAAGGTTTTTCAGCGTCTTCATTTCCTCCAATGCGCGGCCGGTTCCGAGGGCCACGCAACTCAGCGGATCCTCGGCGATCGACACCGGCAAGCCGGTCGCGTGGCGCAGCACGAAATCGAGATTGGCGAGCAGCGCGCCGCCGCCGGTCAGCACGATCCCCTTGTCGACGATGTCGGCGGCGAGTTCAGGCGCCGTGTGTTCGAGCGCGACCTTGACCGCCTCGACAATCTGGCTGACCGGCTCGGCGAGGCTCTCGCAAACCTGCTGCTCGGTGATGACGATCTCCTTCGGCACGCCGTTCATCAGGTCGCGCCCCTTTATTTCCATGATCCGGCCCTCGCCCTCTTCCGGCAGGCACGCCGAACCGATCTCCTTCTTGATCCGCTCGGCGGTGCCCTCGCCGATCAGGAGACTGTGGTAGCGCCGGATGTAGCCGATGATCGCCTCGTCCATCTTGTCGCCGCCGACCCGCACCGAGCGCGAATAAACGATCCCGCCGAGCGACAGGACCGCGACCTCGGTGGTGCCGCCGCCGATATCGACGATCATCGACCCGGTCGGCTCGGTAACCGGCAGTCCCGCGCCGATCGCCGCCGCCATCGGCTCCTCGATCAGAAAGACGCGGCGCGCGCCGGCGCTTTCCGCCGATTCCTGGATCGCGCGGCGTTCGACGGCGGTCGATCCGGACGGTACGCAGACGATGATCTGCGGGCTGGCGAAGCTGCGCCGGTTGTGCACCTTGCGGATGAAATGCTTGATCATTTCCTCCGCGACCTCGAAATCGGCGATGACGCCGTCGCGCAGCGGCCGGATCGCCTGAATGTTGCCGGGCGTGCGGCCAAGCATCAGCTTCGCTTCCTCGCCGACCGCCAGGACCTGCTTGCGGCCCTTGATGCTGGCGATCGCGACGACCGACGGCTCGTTGAGCACGATGCCGCGACCCTTCACATAAACGAGGGTATTGGCTGTCCCCAGGTCGATCGCCATGTCGGCGGACAACAACCCCAGCATCTTACCGATCATCGCCGGGATCAATCCAAGGGCGCGGCGAGACCGCCGCTCTCGCGAGTTTGACGGCGGCGGACCAAATCTCGTTCACTGTCAATGCATTCACCGGCCTGCCGAGCAATCGTCAGGGTCCGCCGCTGCCGGCGCGCGGCGCAAGACCGGCATTGCTCCCCTGCTCCGGGGCCGATCCTTGCGGATCGCCCGCTCTATTTCAAGCCGTGCGTATTCCGGTGGGGTATATGCCGGGAAGACACGGAGCTTCTTGCGGATGCGAGGTGCACAGCCAATGAACAAGGCCGCGCTGGTCAAGCATTCCGTCCGGATCGCCGGGCATGCGACAAGCGTCTCGCTGGAGCCGGCATTCTGGCAGGCCCTACGCGCGATCGCCGCGCGGCGGAAAATGCCCGTCACTGCGCTGCTGACCGAAATCGACGCGGAGCGCAGCGGCAATCTGTCGAGTGCGATCCGTCTGTT
>JBFXDF010000095.1:0-13446 GCA_050181375.1 Alphaproteobacteria bacterium | reverse complement strand
GCCGATGCATTCCGCCAGCCGCGAGATCGGCACGCAGACATCCGTCGGCCAACCCTTTGATCCCGGCCGCAAAGCCAGGGCCGCGTAATACGCATCGTGGCGCGCCTGCCACAGTCTCGACCTTTCTTCGGGGCTGACCGCCCAGCGGAAGTCATCGCCGCCATGGTCGGTCGCAAGCGCCTTGACCGTCTCAATCTGTTCTGCAACCGCCGCATTGCTGCCATGAAATTCAAAAAACAGTGTCGGTGCAACTTTGTGATCTAGTTTTGAATATTTGTTAATGGCATCGATCTGCGCTTCGTCGAGCAACTCGATCCGCGCCACCGGCACCGCGGTCTGGATCGTCTGGATCACCGTGTCGACCGCCGCCGCGATCGTCGGAAAGGCGCAGACCGCGGCGGACATCGCCTCCGGGATCCCGTACAGCCGCAGCGTCACTTCGGTGATGATCCCGAGCGTGCCTTCCGAGCCGACAAACAGGCGGGTCAGGTCGTATCCCGCCGCCGATTTGCGCGCCCGCCGAGCCGTCCTGATGATCCTTCCGTCGGCCAGCACGACGGTCAACGCCAGAACATTCTCGCGCATCGTTCCATAGCGCACCGCGTTCGTTCCCGAGGCGCGGGTCGCCGCCATGCCGCCCAGCGAGGCGTCGGCGCCGGGGTCGATCGGAAAGAAAAGCCCGGTGTCGCGCAAGTATTCGTTGAGCTGCTTGCGCGTGACACCCGCCTCGACTGTAGCGTCGAGGTCCTCGGCGTTGACGCGGACGATTCGGTTCATCTGCGTCAGATCGATGCTGACCCCGCCATGGAGCGCTGCGACATGACCTTCGAGCGAGGTGCCGGTGCCGAACGCGATAACCGGCGTGTCATGCAGGGCGCACAGCCCGACTATCGTCGCTACCTCGTCGGTGGTTTCGACAAAGGCAACCGCATCCGGCGCGTGCGGCGCGTGGTACGATTCGTCCTTGCCGTGCTGCTCGCATATCGCGGGCGAAGTCGATAGCCGGTCCCCGAGATGCTGGCGCAGCGAGGCAAGCAATACCGGGCTGAACGGCACGCGACGCGGATCGGTTGCTGTCATTTTCGCCGTTTTAAAAAAAGCATTGCCGACCTTTACTCCGGTCGCGGTGGCCGCGCAACGCCGTCGCCTCGCATTGTCTTGCGCTCCGCCTAGTTTCACGCATCGGGACAAGAAGCGGCTGCGAGCAAAATCGCGCATGCGGCGTCAGGCGGCACGGCCGGCGGCAAACCGCGGATCGCATCACGCGTCCGTAAAAAAGACCTTTGCGGTGACTCGCGGCACCATACAGTTCAAGATAATTAAACGAAGGAGATTAGATGCCTCGCGTCGGCCATCGACCGACGGGTTCTTCCTGTCGCGGGCCGGAGCGGCGCGAGGCGCCGCCGCCCAAGCCAGCCGAATCGACATCAGAAGGAGGGGAACATGACGGACAGTCTCTATAAGCGGTTGGGCGGCTACGACGCCATCGCGGCGGTCGCCGACGATTTGGTTGGGCGATTGATGGCCGATGACCGCCTCGGCCGCTTCTGGAAAAACCGCGGCCTCGATGGCGTGCGGCGGGAAAAACAGCTGCTGATCGACTACCTGTGCGCCTGCGCCGGCGGGCCGCTTTATTATACCGGCCGCGATATGAAGACATCGCACAAGGGCATGGGTATCGACGAGGGCGATTGGCAGGCCTTTATCGGTCATGTCGAGGCCACGCTCGCGACATTCGAGGTCCCGGCGGCGGAGCGGGGCGAGGTTCTCGCTTTCGTCGGCGGTCTCAAGGGGGACATCGTCGAATAGGCCGCGTCGGCAACGCGCCCGCCGAGGCAAACTGCGGCGGGGCGCCGCTCATTGAGCCGGCCCCCCGCAGGGACTACCTTGTGCCGTTGCGCAGCAAGGATTGGCGGGAGTCCGCGATGGCCCGAGGGCCGACAACGACAGTGCCGACAGCCACAGGGCCTACAATGACGGGGCCGAATGCGTTGGCGGCGGTCACGCTCGACGACAAATACGCCCTCGAAAAAGGCCGGATCTATCTGACCGGGACGCAGGCGCTGGTGCGCCTGCCGCTGTTGCAGCGCCAGCGCGACGCGGCGGCCGGGCTGAACACGGGCTGTTTTATTTCCGGCTATCGCGGCTCGCCGCTCGGCGGGTTCGATCAGGCGCTGTGGAGCGCGCGCCGCTTTGTCGAGCGCAACCACATCAAGTTTCAGCCGGCGATCAACGAGGAGCTGGCCGCCACCGCGGTCTGGGGCAGCCAGCAGATCGGGCTGTTCCCCGGCGCGAAATACGACGGCGTTTTCGCCGTGTGGTACGGCAAGGGACCGGGGGTCGACCGCAGCGGCGACGCGCTTAAGCACGGCAACTCGGCCGGCACCGCGCCCCGTGGCGGCGTGCTGGCGCTGGCCGGCGACGACCACACCTGCAAATCCTCGACCCTGGCGCACCAGTCCGAATTCGCGTTTATCGACGCGCTGATCCCGGTGCTGAACCCGGCCGGGGTCGAGGACATTCTCGATCTCGGCCTCTACGGCTGGGCGATGTCGCGCTGGTCCGGGTGCTGGGTGGCGCTGAAAACCGTCGCCGAGACGATGGACAGCTCGGCCTCGATTTCGGTCGATCCGGGGCGGGTCGACATCGTCCTGCCGCAGGACTTTGCGATGCCGCCGGGCGGTCTGAACATCCGCTGGCCGGACCCGCCGCTCGACCAGGAAATGCGGCTGCACCGTTATAAAATACCGGCCGCGATCGCCTTCGCCCGCGCCAACCGGCTCGACCGCATCGTCATCGATCCTCCGAAGGCGCGCTTCGGCATCGCGACCACTGGAAAATCCTATCTCGACGTCCGGCAGGCATTGGAGGAACTCGGCATCGGCGAGGCGGAGGCCGCCGCGCTCGGGCTGCGTCTCTATAAGGTCGCGATGCCCTGGCCGCTCGAACCGGAGGGCGCGCGCCGTTTCGCCGAGGCCTTGCAGGAGGTGCTGGTCGTCGAGGAAAAGCGCGCCGTCATCGAAACCCAGCTCAAGGACCAGCTCTACAACTGGCCCGCCGCCCGGCGCCCGCTTGTGGTGGGGAAGTTCGACGGGACCGGCGAGTGGATATTGCCGTCGAACGGCGAATTGTCGCCGGCGCAGATCGCGCGAGTTATCGCCCGGCGCCTCGCCGCGCTCGGCGATGCTCCGTCCTGGCTGGCCGAGCGGGTCGCGCGGCTCGACGCGCGCGAGCGGCAGATCGGCGCGGCGGGCGGAAACGTGGTTCCGTTTGCCCGCACCCCGTATTTCTGCTCCGGCTGCCCGCACAACACCTCGACCCGCGTACCGGAAGGCAGCCGCGCGCTGGCCGGGATCGGCTGCCATTACCTGTCGCAATTCATGGACCGCAACACCGCGACCTTTACCCAGATGGGCGGCGAGGGCGCGGCGTGGATCGGGCAGGCGCCGTTTGTCGAGACGCCGCATGTGTTCGCCAATATCGGCGACGGCACCTACACGCATTCCGGCATCCTGGCGATCCGCGCCGCGGTCGCCGCCGGAGTCACGATGACCTATAAAGTGCTGTTCAACGACGCCGTCGCGATGACCGGCGGCCAGCCGCTCGACGGCGGTCTGACGGTGCCGCGGGTCGCGGCGCAGCTCGCCGCCGAGGGCGTGCGCCGGGTCGTCATCGTCAGCGACGAGCCGCACAAATACCCGCCCGGCATGACGGCGCGGCACCGCGACGAGCTGGATGCCGTGCAGCGCGAGTTGCGCGAGATCGCCGGCGTCACCGCGATTGTCTACGATCAGACCTGCGCCGCCGAAAAACGCCGCCGCCGCAAGCGCGGCCGTTTTCCCGACCCGCCCCAGCGCGTGTTTATCAACGATCTGGTTTGCGAGGGCTGCGGCGATTGCTCGGCGGCGTCGAATTGTTTGTCGGTCGTGCCGGTCGAGACCGAATTCGGCCGCAAGCGCGCGATCGACCAGTCGAGCTGCAACAAGGATTTTTCCTGCCTCAAAGGGTTCTGCCCGAGCTTTGTGACCGTGCATGGCGGCACTCCGCGCAAAGGCCGCCCCGCCGACCTGGCCGAAGACGACCTGCCGCCATTGCCCGAGCCGGCGCTGCCGCCGCTCGACGAACCTTACGGCATTCTCGTCACCGGGGTCGGCGGCACCGGCGTCGTGACGATCGGGGCGCTGCTCGGCATGGCGGCGCATCTGGAAGGCAAAGGCGTCGCCGTGCTCGACCAGCTCGGCATGGCGCAGAAGGGCGGCGCGGTGATGAGCCACGTGCGCATCGCCGCGCATCCGGACCAAATCCACGCCGTCCGCATCGCCGCCGGCGGCGCGCATCTGCTGCTCGGCTGCGACCTGGTCGTGTCGGCCGGCGCCGAGGCGCTGTCGAAACTCGCCCCCGGCACGACCCGCGCGATCGTCAATGCGCACGAGACGATCACCGGCGATTTCACGCGCAACCCGGACCTGCCGTTTCCGAGCCGCGACCTGCGCGCCGGCATCGTCACGGCCGTCGGGCAGGGCGGGGCGGAGTTTATCGACGCGACAAGGCTGGCGACCGGTCTGCTCGGCGATTCGATCGCGAGCAATCTGTTCATGCTCGGCTATGCCTATCAGAAGGGTTTTGTGCCGGTCGCGGCGGCGGCGATCGAGCGCGCGATCGAACTGAACGGCGTCGCCGTCGAATTCAACCGCAGCGCCTTCGCCTGGGGCCGGCGCGCCGCCGTGGACCGCGCCGCGGTCGAAACCCGCGCGCTGCCGCCCGGCGCCGTGCCGGAAAGCCATCGCCGGTCGGACAGCCTCGACGAGACCATCGCGCGCCGGGCCGAGTACCTGGCGCAATATCAGGACGCGGCCTATGCCGGGCGCTACACCGCCCGGATCCGGCATCTCCGCGACATCGAGACCGCGCGCTGCGCCGGAAAAACGGCGCTGACCGAGGCGGCCGCCCGCGCGCTGTTCAAGCTGATGGCCTACAAGGACGAATACGAGGTCGCCCGGCTCTACGCCGAGACCGGTTTCGCGGCGCGCGTCGCCGAGCAGTTCGAAGGCCCCTACGAATTGCGTTTCCATCTCGCGCCGCCGCTCTTCGCCGAACGCGATGCCGCCACCGGCCGCCTCAAGAAAAAGGTGTACGGCCCTTGGATGCTCGGCGCGTTCCGGGCGCTGGCAAAATTGCGCCGGCTGCGCGGCACCCCGTTCGACCCGTTCGCCCGCACCGCCGAGCGTCGCGCCGAGCGGCGTCTGATCGCCGAGTACGAGGCTGTTCTCGACGAGATCGCGCGCGGCGTGTCGTCGGAAACCCATCAGGCCGCCGTCGACCTCGCTCTTCTGCCGCTCGAGATCCGCGGCTTCGGGCACGTCAAGGAGGAGAACCTGAGGCGCGCCAAGGCCAAGGAAGAAGAACTGCTCGCCCGCTTTCGCGCGCCGACGCCGCCCGCGCTGGCGGCCGCCGAATAATCGCGATCGCCGGCCGGTTTCGCGGTTCCGCCGGGTTCGGCGCGGGCCCATCGGGCATCGGCGGATCGACGGTTTCGGGCGGAGCGCCGGCGACTTCCGCGTCGGTCCTGAGCGGCGCCCGGTCGGATCGAAACCCGCCTGGTCGCCGGTCAGGCCGTGACGGATCGCCGCTCGGTGGACCCGGGATCGCGGCGAGGGGCGCCCTGAGGCGCCAAGCGGTAAAACCTCGGCGAAAATACGATGCGGCGCCGCCCGGTCGGCGCGGATAATCGGCTTGCCCGCCCGGCATCGTGTTAGGCTAGGCGGAGACTGACACCCGGCAACCGCACTCTCCAGGCCCATGCAAAATCAGGCGGTCGGCCCGTCCCCTTCGCCTCCATCGCGGGCGGCGCTTCCGAATGGCTGGGAGCCGGCGCCCGCCGCCTTCTTCACCCGCCGCGCCTCCTATCCCTGGATCGTCGTCGGGACGGTGTGCATCGGCTCCTTTATCGGCCAGCTCGATGCCAGCATCGTCCAGCTGATCCTGCCGACCCTGGAACACGATTTCCTGGCCCGGCTCGGGGTCGTGAGCTGGGTCGCGATCGCCTACCAGCTCGCCTTCGCCGCCTCGCTGCCGGTATTCGCCAGGCTGGTCGAGATCGCCGGCCGCAAGCTTCTGTATCTGCTCGGCTTTGCCCTGTTCGGGCTGTTTTCGCTGCTGTGCGGTTTCGCCGCCGATCTGCCGCAGCTGATCGCCTTGCGGGCGCTGCTCGGCATCGGCGGTGCGATGCTGGGCGCCAACGCCGTCGTGATCGTGGTCCGGGCGGCCGGCCCGGACAGGCAGGAGCGCGCGCTGGGCATCATGGCCGCGGCCCAGGCGGTCGGGGTCAGCATCGGCCCGATGGTCGGCGGCGTGCTGCTCAGCCAACTCGACTGGCGCTGGGTGTTCTGGGCCAGCGTGCCGTTCGCGATCGCGGGCGCCGCGCTCGGCTGGTTCGTCATACCGCGCAGCACCGAGCGCAGCCCCGATCGGCGGTTCGACTGGCGCGGCGCGCTGCTGCTGATGCCGGCTCTGGCGCTGATGTTGCTGACCATCACCGAAAGCGTCCGCTGGGGGCCGACCTCGCCGGCGATCCTCGGCAGCCTGATACTTTCTGTCGTCCTGCTGGCGATGTTCATCCGGCGGGAGCACCGCGCGCCGGCCCCGCTGGTCAACCTGACCCTGTTTCGCAGCATCCCGTTCGCGACCGGCATTCTTGGGGTCGTTCTGTCCTACGGGATGCTGTACGCGATGCTGTTTCTGATGTCGTTTGCGTTCGTCCGCGGCTTTCACGACACGCCGCTCGCGGCGGGATTGCGCCTCGCAATCGTGCCGCTGGCGCTGGGAATCGTCGCTCCGTTCGCCGGCTGGCTGCAGGATCGGCTCGGGGTGCGCACCGTGCTGTCCGGCGGCATGGCGGTCTGTGTCGCGGGGTTGCTGCTGCTCTCGGAGGCGTTGACCGGCACCGCCGGCGACCTGACCGGCGTGATGGTCGGGCTCGCGGTTTTCGGCGCGGGTCTCGGTCTGTTCATCGCGCCCAACAACAGCGCGACGATGAGCGCCGCGCCGCGCGAGCGCAGCGGGCAGGCGGGCGGTCTGCTCAACCTGCTCCGCATGTTCGGCACCAGTCTCGGGGTCGCCGGCGCCGCGGCGCTGCTGTCGTCGCGGCTCGCGACAAAGACCGGAAGCGGCGCGCAAACCCTGGGCGTGCCGGAGACAATCCTGTTCGACGGCATCGACGAGGTGCTGCTGCTGCTGATCGGCGCCGCGATCGTCGCCGGCCTCGCCTCGCTGCTCGCGCGGGTGCCGCCGCCCGCCCCCGGCACGGCCTCGTGACGCGGCGGCGGGCGGCGGCCGCGCCGGTTACACCGTCTGGAGAATCTTCTCCTTGGTGATGTCGGGCGCGAGGATCGCGTGCCAGTCGGCATCGCGCGGCAAGACCTCCTCGCCGGCCCGGATGTGGTAGTAGCTGGTGCCGGTGCCGGCCGGATCGCCGCCCTGCTGCACGGTCATAACCGCCGCGCGCAGCATGCGCCGCGTCTGACCGATCGCCTTGTCGGCCGGCCCCAGATGCTCCTTCGAGCGGTCGACGATGCGCCCCATCGTCTCTTGCAGCGCCCGGTCCTGCTGGTTGATGCCGTCGATGCCGGTGTAGCTCTCGGTGCGCTGCACCTCGCGGTTGAGGCCGTAATTGTTCGACCGGTTCTGCTTCGACCGGAAGGTGGTCTGGTCGACAAAATCCGGCCCATTGCCGATGCCGTACTCGCGCCGGTCTTCCTCGGTCAGAGGCTGGTCGGTTGTCGCGTACATCCAGTTGTAGACCATGGAATTGTAGTCATCCATCGGCACCCAGATGTGGCCGGCGTCGCAGGGGATCCCCGAATCCGACCGCGATGGGCGGATCTGATGAAACGGCATGATGAAATGGTAGCTGCGGATGTGCACCTCCGACTCGCCAAGCGGCCGGATGCCGGCATAGAGGTAGCCGTAATCGGTGACATCGACGACGAGCCTGGGCGCCGCGCCGCGGACAAACGGGCTGGACGGCTTGATCCCGCCGCGCGTCGAGTTGTCGGTCAGCAGGCGATGCAGGATCGGCGCGTGCGAGGTGTCGATGCCGCCTTCCAGCGCCTGCAGCCAGTTGCATTCCTGGATGACCTTCGAGACGTGCCGGCGGCTTTCGTCCACCTGGGTCCAGGCGAATTTGGGCGGCGGCGGCATCTTGTCGGCGGGGCCGAGATAGGCCCATACGAGGCCGCCCAGCTCGACGGTCGGATAGGCGGTGAGGTGGATGTGCTGCTTGAACTGATGTTCCGGCGGCTCGTTGAGCTGGTCGAGGCAATTGCCTTCGACATCGAATTTCCAGCCGTGATAGACGCAGCGCAGCCCGCATTCTTCGTTCCGCCCGAAATAGAGCGACACGCGGCGGTGCGGACAGAATTCGTCGACCAGGCCGATGCGGCCCTCGGTGTCGCGGAACGCGACCAGGTCCTCGCCGAGCAGCTTGACGCGCACCGGTGGGCAGTCCGGCTCGGCGATCTCCCGCGACAGGCAGGCGGGGATCCAGTACCGCCGCATCGCGTCGCCCATCGGCGTCCCGGCGCCGACACGGGTGATCAGTTCGTTTTCCTTTGGTGGCAGCATCGTCGGTTTCCTCCTGGTTCGTGCGCCGGCAATCGACGGTTGCGCGCGTACCTTCGCGGCGTCGGCCTCAGAATATCCGATTTGCCGGCGCTCGGCAGCGGTTTCGCGCGGGTCGGGCGTCTTTCGCTGCCGATCGCCGCGCCCAACGCCTACGCGGCGCTATGATAAAGCCCGCGACACGGTCGAGGTAAAAGCTATGCCGAACCCTCAATCCTCCCAGCCCGAGGCCAGCGCGCCCGCCGGCGCCCGGCATCGTCGCGCCGCGCGAGCGAAATGCCAGATTTGCGGCAGGACCTTGAACGCGCACGATCTGCTGCCCGCCAGTTTGGTGCGCCCGAAGATCGCCGCGCTGATCGTCCAACAAGCGGCGGCATGGGACCCCGGCGGCTTTATTTGTCACGCCTGCCACAACGGGTTTCGCGCCGAGTATGTCCGTGCCGAGATGGAACGCGATCGCGGCGAGCTTTCCGCCCTCGAGGAAGAGGTCATGCGCAGCCTGAGCGACGGGGCGCTGGTCGCGGAAAATTTAAACCCGCAATACGACCGCTCGCTGACCATAGGCGAGCGGCTGGCCGACCATGTCGCCGAGTTCGGCGGCAGCTGGCGCTTTATCATCTTGTTCTTTGTGTTCATGGCGGTATGGATCACCGCCAACAGCATCTATCTGATGTTCGAGCCGTTCGATCCATATCCGTTTATTCTGCTGAACTTGGCGCTGTCGCTGCTGGCGGCAGTCCAGGCGCCGATCATCATGATGAGCCAGAACCGGCAGGAAGCGCGCGACCGCCTGCGCGCCGAAAACGACTATCAGGTCAATTTGAAGGCCGAACTCGAAGTGCGCGCGGTCAGCGAAAAGATGGACATGCTGATCCACCAGCACTGGGCGCATCTGCTCGAAATCCAGCAGGTCCAGACCGAGATGATCCAGGACATGCTCGCCCGCCTGCGCCGATAGTCCGGGTTGCGGCTACGCCTTCTTTGTTCAGACGGATACGAAGTTTTTATCGAAGTCTGCGAACGACGTTGCAGGTCGTGGCTCGGTTTGAGTGTAACAGCCATAGACCTGACGCGCCGTATTTTTGTTCCCATATGTTTTGCTGGAAGCAAGGCCCGGAGCCAACATGGCCGTCCAGTTGGAAATTATCGTGATTGCCGCCGTGGTCGGCATCGGGCTGATTGTGGCCGGCCGGTGGATCGGCACGGAATTTGCGATAAGGCGCCGCCGGGCAAACGATGTGGGCAAGCCGGCAGGCACTCGGGTATCGCCGGATGCGGGATCGCTGCCCCCTGGGGGCTAAGGACATCCCAAGAAGCCCGCGCGGAGAGAAGCCGCCCCGCCGACGCAAAAATCGCCACAATCGCCCGTTACCATGCGTCGAAGCTCGGCCAGAGCGGAGGCGGCGCGGCGGCCAAATCCCGGTTTCGCGGAGGTTCCCTGAATATTCCCTGTTTTCCGCTTCCGGGTTCCCTGTTCGCGTGCGTCACTTCCCTGTTACATGCCGCGGGAATCGGCGCGTATCGTATTGCGAATCCACGAGAAATCGGCTCGGGAGCGGAGCCGGTCGCAATGATTCCCTGCTGAATTCCCTGCCAGCAGGGAATTCGCGCCTCAGACCAGGACGGGCCGATCGCCCTCGACGATGATGCGCCACAGGACGCGGCTCTGGCTGCGGTCGTAATCGCCGTGCGCGCGGTGCATCGTCGCGCGGTCGTCGATCACCAGCACGTCGCCCTTGCGCCAGGCGTGATGGTAGGTGATCTCGGGCCGGATCATCCGCGCGATCAGATCCTCCATATAGGCGCGGCTCTCGTCCGGCGTCATGCCCTCGATGCGATGCGCCTTGGTGATGTGGAAATAGACCGCGCGCGAGCCGTGCACCGGATGCGTGCGCACCATCGGATGCACCACCGGCTTGCCGAATTTCTCGAAATCCTCGGGCAGCGTGTCGGTGTGGTGCAGGTCGAGGCTGTTGACCGTCTTGAGCGCATCGAGCCGGCGGCGCTCGTCTTCCGGCAGCGCCTGGTAGGCGGCGCGCATATTGGCGACGCTGGTGCCGCCGCCCGATGACGGGATCTCGACGCCGTAGAGGATCGTCGCGGCCGGCGGGCGTTCGCGGTTCGTGTGGTCGGTGTGCCAGCGCTCGGCCGGACGCTGGCCGTTGCGATGCCAGATCATCCCGATATCGGGATGGCCCTCCATGTGGTGCTGCGAATAATGCTGCCGCATCGGTGGCCCAAAGACCGTCACCGCCTCGAGGTACTGGTCCGGGGTCAGCGACTGGTCGCGGAATACCAGCGCCAGGTGCTCCGCCAGCGCTCGCGACAGCGCCTCGCCGGTCGGCGCGTCGATCGGGCGGCTGAGATCGACACCCGCGACCTCGGCGCCGAGCGATGGGTGAAGCGGGGTTATCGTGATCTCGGCCATGGCGTCCCTCGCGGTCGTTGCAGGCGCAGTCTACAGGGCGAGGCACCTGTCGGTGAACCAGAACCCGCGCAGCCCGGCCTTGCGGCGACCGGCGCCGCAGCCGGTTGCCGCGGCCTCCGCCGCTAGTGAGCGCGCTTCGGCCGCATCACGACGATGACCGCCACCGCCGCGACGCCCAGCAGCGTCAGCTTGCAAAGTCTTGCAGCAGCGAAACTTGTAAAACTCACCGAGATGCCTTGCCACACGTCCAGTCGCGCCGGCTCCCGGGAAGCGCGGCGGCATCCAGTCTAATGCGCGCGCCTGCCCGCGAACAGACGGATCAGCATCGCGAGACCCAGCCCCAGCAACACCGGCGTCAGCAGCGCCTTGAATATTCCTGCGATCATCTGGCCACCTCCGTTGTACCGAACGGGGATGGCGATCAGGCGGTTCCGCCCGAATGCGTCGGCCGCGCCTTCCCGCCCCCGGTGCCAGCCGCTAAGATCGCCGGCGGCATAACCCGCCATTGTCACGAGGGGAAAGCTACCATGGCCATCTCGATGTATACCGGCTTTGTGCCCGTGTGCCTGCAGCTGCTCGGCGGCCTCAAGAACGTCCTGCAAAAGGCCGAGGCGCACACGACCGAGCAGAAATGGGACCCGAGCGTGGTGCTCAATCTGCGGCTCTACCCCGACATGTTCACGCTGGAGCGCCAGGTGCGGCAGGTATGCAACCACGCGCTCGGCGCGCTCAGGGTCGCCGGCACCGACCTGCCGAGCCTGCCCGACCAGGACAACAGCTTTGCCGAGATCCAGTCGCGCATCGACAAGACGGTCGCCGCGTTGCAAGCGGTGCGGGCGAACCAGCTCGACGGCAGGGAGGACGCGCAGGTCACCGTCACGGTCGGCGGCCAGCCGCGCGATTTCAAGGCGCAGAACTATCTGTATCACTTCGCGATGTTGCAGGTGCAGTTCCACTGCACGACCGCCTACGACATCATCCGCCATGTCGGCGTGGTCGTCGGCAAGCGCGACTATCTCGGCCAGATGCCGTCATAAGGGATCGGAGACCTCGGCGGGGTGGCTTGCGCGCCCCGCCGAGCATCGCGGGATTAGCCGTCCCAGACCTGCTTCGGCATCGGCAGGTCGGCGAAATCGGCGTCGCCGAGCGGCCGCTCGAATTGGACGCCCGCCATGTCGAGCAGCATCATCCATTGCCGCGTGTGCTGGCCGATATGCCAGGTCGCGCGTTCGAGCACGTCGTGCAGCTTCTGCGGCCCGTAATAGGTCTCCACGGTCCGCTGTGCCGCTTTGTCCGGCGTATCGCGCCACCACGCCTCGACCTTGCCGCGCACCCGGCCGCCGTACGCGGCGAGCGCCTCGGTGCTGGCCATGTCGGCCGGATCGGGGGTCGCGACCGGCAGCGCCTCGCTGAAAAACGCGCCGCCGGCGATCTCGACAAAAGATTCCGGGATGCGGAACATGTGATGCGCCAGCACGCGGTATTGGCGCGGCCGGTTCGGCACCTCGGTGTCGAGCCGGTCGTCGGGCATCAGCGGCACCAGCATGACCGCGGCGTCGATAAATCGCGTCATCCGCTCGACGAGTTGGGCCGGCGACAAGACCGGACCGGTCTTCTCGTCGAGCTTAAGAAATTCGACGACCTGCGCGATATTCTGCGCAAACACGAACCTGTCGCCGCGCGACAATACCGGGATCGAGCGCGCGCCGAGACGCGCCAGTTCGGCCCGCCCCGCCGGGTCTTCGAGAATATTGATCGATTGAAACTCGATCCCACGGACCGAGAGAAACTCCTTGAGTCTCAGGCAGCTGGTTCAACCCGGCTGCCAGAACGCCTTCAGCGGCGCGGTCTCCGGCATCGTGGACATCCTTCTCCGGAAGCGATCTCGTGACCTAGTGCTAGCTTACCCCGCTTGTTCCGTCAATCGCAGCCCCCTGACGAAGCGCGGCACCCCGATCATCACCCGATCTTGGCGACGGCGGAGGGGCAGCGATGTGGCCGAAGTAAGCAGGTAGCCCCGGCGTCGATTACGAGCGCATCCGCTTTACCGCCTTAACAACTGCGGATCGCCCGCTTGCTCGGGGGGTCGCGCGACAGGCCCGCCTCTCCTCCGCGCCGCCCGGTCAGATCGCGCCCTCCTCCTTCAGCGCCTTCAGGTCAGCTTCCGACAGGCCGAGCCAGCCGCCATAGACCTCCCGATTGTGCTGGCCGACCGTCGGGCTCGGCGCGGCCGGCGCTTTGTCCAATCCGTGCAGCCGCAACGGCGAGGTCGGCAAGGTGATCTTCCCCAGCTCCGGGTTGTCGATTTCGGCGAGCAAGCCGCGCTCGTGCATGTGCTTGTCGTGCATTACCAAGGGGGCGGTGCGCACCGGCGCGCACGGCACGCGGCCGGCCTTCAG
>JBFXDF010000094.1:0-13557 GCA_050181375.1 Alphaproteobacteria bacterium | reverse complement strand
AGAAGCGCACCCGCAAAAAGAAATCGCCCCCCGACCATCAGCCGATCATAGCATCCGGCGCGAACAACGCTAGCCCGTCATCGGCAATTCTCCAATTATACCCGGAGACTGCATTCTTTTTCGGCCAGGATTGCGTTCCGGTTGCTTTAGACCGGCACACGATCACCCGAATTGCGCCGAATCAGCATGCGCGGGATTGTGTTCTACGGAGATTCGTTGACGGCGTCACCCAACCTGATAACCCCCTGGCGCGCCAGCCCGTCGAGCGTCGCGCAATCGATCCCGAACTGGCCCAGTATTTCCGCGGTGTGCTCACCCAGGCGCGGCGCCGGCATACGCAGCCGGCCCGGTGTTTCCGACAGGCGCGGGATGATGTTGTGCATCGCGATCCGGCCGAGATCGGCATCGGGGACTTCGACGACGATCCCACGCTGCCGCACATGCGGGTCGGCGAGAAACTGGTCGATATCGTAGACCGGCGCGGCGGTGACCTCGGCCGCGGCGAATGCCGCCATGTTCTCCTCGAGCGAGCGCGCCGCGATAAAGGCGGCGATCGGCGCCTCGCATTCCTCGGCGTGTGCTACCCGATCGCTATTTGTGCGAAAACGCGGGTCCGCGATCATGTCCGCGCGCCCGATCGCGCGGAACAGCCGCTCCGACATCGCCTGGATCGAGGCCGAGATGCCGATATAGCGCCCGTCCTTGGTGCGAAAGACGTTGCGCGGGCTGGTTGTCTCGGAGCGGCTGCCGGTGCGCGGCCGGATTTCGCCGGTCAGCCGGTAGACCGGCGCCTCGGTCGCGATGAACGAGAAGATCGGGTCCAACAGCGGCAGGTCGATCACCTGCCCCGCACCGCCCTCGACCTCGACCCGGCGCAGCGCGACCATGACCGCGAAGGCGCCGTACAGCCCGGCGATCATGTCGGCGAGCGCGGTCGGCGGCAGGACCGGCTCGCGATCGGCGAAGCCGGTGCGCGCCGCGTAACCCGACACGCTCTCGACCAGCGTGCCAAAGCCGGGGCGGTCGCGATATGGCCCGTCCTGACCCCAACCCGACACGCGCACGATGACGAGCCGGGGGTTGCGCGCGTGCAGCACCTCCGGGCCCAGCCCCATTTTTTCGAGCGTGCCGGGCCGGAAATTCTCGATCAGCACCTCGCTCGACGCCGCCAGATCGAGCAGCAGCTCGCGCCCTCGTTGGTCGCGCAGGTTCAGCGCGACGCTCTTCTTGTTGCGCGCGTAAAGCTTCCAGTGGACGCTGACCCCGCGGCTCTGCCAGGCGCGCAGCGGGTCGCCTTTGATCGTGTCCTCGATCTTGATGACCTCGGCGCCGAAATCGGCGAGCTGCGAGGACACCGCGTTGCCGGCGACGAGCCGCGACAGATCGACAACCCGGATGCCGTCGAGCGGGCAGGAAGCGGCGGGATCGAATGATTCCTCATGCAGGTCCATCGGCGGCGCTTATCGTGGTTTGTAAAACGGCACCTTAGACGCGCCGCATCCAGTAGAAAACCGCGCGATCTCCCGCGCCCTTTCGGGTTAGGATGGAATAGTTCAAACTACACATCCCGGAGACGGGACGCGGAACGGAGAATACTCCCCGCTTCGGCGCTTTTCAGGAGCCGCGCGGCCATGTTTGTCGTGCATCGGTGGGGCTGTTGTCCGGCATTCCACTCCCCGGAACGGTCATTAACAGCGGCGCGCGGATGAGGCTGCTCTTGTTCGACAAGGTGCGGCTCAGGCCGAGCATCCTGACGATGTTCGTGGTGCTGACCGTGCCAGTGTTCTCGACGATCGTCGTCGCGAATTACGTTACGAGCCAGTCGATCGCGAGGGACGGAGCCGCGAAATTGGTCGAGCGGTTCCGCGTCGACGCGATCGAGAGCATCCAGGATGCGATCCATCCGATCGATTCGCTGGTCCGCAACGCGGCTGTTCTCGGCGCCGAGCAACCGCAATTTTACGCGCAGGAAGCATCGTCGCGCTACCTGCTGAGCATGCTGCGCCACAGCCATACGATCATCGCCACCTATGCCGGCTTGGCCGACGGTTCGTTCCGGCAAGCGCGGCGGCTCGCAGAGGGGTTCAGGGTCAACGGCGCGGCGCCCCCGGAAGGCGCCAAATTCGCCGTCCGTTCGATCGATCCGCCGGACGGTTCGGCATCTTCCGTCGAACGCTACACATTTCTCGATCATGCGGGGAAGGAGATCGGCACCGCCGCGCAGCCCACCCGCTACGATCCGCGGCGGCGCTACTGGTACGAGCAGGCCGCAAGCAACGGCGCGCTCGTTATCTCCGATCCGGAGGTGTTCTCGGTATTGGACCTGATCGGGATTACCGTCGCGGCGCCGTTTTATTCGGGAGGCGCGCTCGCCGGGGTCGCCGCCGCGGATATATCGCTCGACGGGCTTTCCAAATATCTCTCCACCCACAAAATCAGCCCAGGCACGCTCAGCTACATCCTCGATAAAAGCGGCGGCGTCATCGCCAATTCCGAGCGCGCCCGAACCTACGATAACGACGGCGGCCGAGTGGAGCTGCAAAACATCGCCTTGCTGGACGATGATCTTCCGGAAATCGCCTTTTCGCGGGCGCGCCATACGGAAGGCCTGTATTCGTTTTCCCACGACGGTCGGGACTACATTGCCAGCCTGACCGGGTTCCCGCCGGGGTTCGGCAAACCGTGGCGCCTGTTCACGATAACGCCGCTGCGCGATTTCAGCGGCGCGTTGACCGTAAACAACCAGCGTCTGCTGGGTTTCGGGGTCGTCGCGATCGCGCTGGAGATACTGATTATCTATTTCCTGTCGGCCGTGATCGCGTCCCCGCTCGAAAAACTCGCGCAGAAGGTCACCAGGATTCAAGATTTCCGGCGCGACGAAATGCCCCCGGTCATATCGCGCATCCAGGAAGTGGCGGTGCTGTCGCACGCGATCGAAACCCTCGATACGACGATCAAGTCGTTCGCCGCGTTCGTGCCGGTCGGTCTCGTCAAACAGCTCATCAACTCGGACCAGACATTGACGCTCGGCGGGCACAGCCGCTTTCTGACGATCTTCTTTTCCGATCTGGAGGCGTTTTCGACCTTGTCGGAGGAAGTGCCGTCGCACGAGTTGATGTCCCGGCTGTCGGCCTATCTGCAGCTCGTCACCGATTCGGTCAACGAAGAGCTGGGCACGATCGACAAGTTCATCGGCGACGGCGTGATGGCGTTCTGGGGAGCGCCGGCGCTGCTCGACGACCATGCGTGGCGCGCCTGCGTCGCCGCCTTGCGGATCGACCGGGGGATGAAAGCCCTCAACGCGCGCTGGGCGGCCGAGGTGCAGAAGCCGCTCAACCTGCGCATCGGGATACACAGCGACTCGGTCATTGTCGGCAATATCGGTTCGACCGAGCGCATGGGCTACACGGTGATCGGCGACGGCGTCAATGTCGCGGCCCGGCTCGAGGCGATAAACAAGGAATACGGCAGCCGCATCTGCATCAGCCACAGCGTCTACCGCGAGGCCGGGGAGCGGCTGTGCGTGCGGCCGATCGACGAGGTCGCCGTAAAGGGCCGCCGTACCAGGATCGCGATTTACGAATTGCTCGGCGCGTTCGGCGCGGGGTCGCGGCTGGAGCCAGAACCCGACGCGATACGCCTCGCGCGGCTGAGCTGCCTTGCCTATGAGGCGCGGGTGCGCGAGGATTTCCCGCTGGCGCTGCGGCGCTATAACGAACTCCTGGCCGAGTTCCCGGACGATCCGGTCGCGCGCGAACTTGTCCGCAGGCTGGAGGCGATCGGCTCGGTGCCGCGGCTGCAGCAGCACGCCTCCCGCTGATTTCGGCAGCCCGACGCACGCAACCACGGCGGCAAGGGCATGCTGGATCGGCTTGAATTTCCTGGGCGCGCGTGCCGGCGACGCCGTCTTCCGACGCCGGTTTGCTGTTTCTGCAGCGAATCAGCAGCAAACGCAGACGCGGACCCTTGCGCCGCGCCGTTTTCGCCGCGGCGGAGGGTGGATTTTTCAGCAAAAGAACAGCAAACGCCCCGACCGTATCGCTCCGACCCGCGGCACCGACGGCTTGATACTCCCGCAATGTGGCGAATTTCGTGTCGTTGCCGGACACAGGCGGGTTGAGCCCGGCGATGGGATGCGGCTCGGATGTGGTCGAACCTGATCGAATATCGCCCTAGCTTCGGTTGGCACCGAAAAACCGGTCGAGGAAGGCTTCGTAGATCGCGGCGAGGCGCGCGATGTCGGCGATATCGACCCGCTCGTCGGCCTTGTGCATCGTCTGGCCGACCAGGCCGAATTCGGCGACCGGGCAATAGGCCTGGATAAAGCGGGCGTCCGACGTGCCGCCGGTTGTGCTGAGTTCGGGCGTCCGGCCGGTGACGGCGCCGATCGCGGCGGCGAGGCTCTCGCTGACCGGTCCCGGCGGCACCAGAAACGATTCGCCGCTGACCTCCCAGACGAGCCGGTATTTGCCGCCGACCGCCTCCAGCTTCCGCTCGGTTGCCGCGCGCAAGGTGGCGCTCGACCAGAGATCGTTAAAGCGGATGTTGAACGTTGCGCGCGCGATGCCGGGCACGACATTGGTCGCGGGGTTGCCGATGTCGATCGTCGTGACCTGCAACGTCGAAGCCTGGAAATGCTCGCTGCCGCCGTCGAGCGGCGCGGAGGTCAGCGCGTGCAGCAAGGCGACGAGCCGGTGCGCCGCGTTATCGACCAGATGCGGGTAGGCGACATGGCCTTGCACGCCCTCGACGACGAGCCGCCCGGTCATGCTGCCGCGCCGGCCGATCTTGATCATGTCGCCGAGCGCATCGGCCGAGGTAGGCTCGCCGACGACGCACGCGTCAATGACTTCGCCGCGCGCTCGCAACCATTCCAGCACCTTTTTTGTGCCGTTGACCGCGACCCCCTCCTCGTCGCCGGTGATCAACAGGCTGATCGAGCCGGCGAAACCCTGGCCGCGCGCCGCGACAAACCGCTCGGCGGCGGCGACAAAGGCGGCGATCGCGCCTTTCATGTCCACCGCGCCGCGGCCGCACAATTCGCCGTCGCGCAAGGACGCGGCAAACGGCTCGAACGACCAGCCCTCGACCGGCCCGGTCGGCACGACATCGGTATGCCCGGCAAAGCACAGATTGGGCCGCCCGTCGCCAAACCGCGCGTAAAGATTGGCGATCGGCGCGGTCGCCTCGCCGTCGGGGCCGGGATCGTCGAACACGAGCCGGTGACAGACAAAGCCGAGTTGTTCGAGGCGGCCGGCGACGATGTCGAGCGCCCCCTCGTCCTTCGGTGTGATGCTCGGCCGCCGGATCAGCTCGGCGGCGAGTTCGACGGGATCGACCGTAATTGCGATACGGTCCCACACCCCTCTACCGCATCGCGGGAGTGGGTGGCTGCGCGCGGCGCGCGCAGACGGGTGAGGGTGTCGGCCGCTTTCCGGTTGCCTGCCCCCTCACCCCAACCCTCTCCCCCGATGGGGGAGAGGGGGTTTTTCGATCGGATTGTTTCCGCCACGATCGGCCCTGGCCTCAATCCCGCAGCAATTCGTTGATCGAGGTGCGGGCGCGGGTCTGGGCGTCGACCTGCTTGACGATGACGGCGCAATAAAGGCTCGGGCCGGGGCTGCCGTCGGGCAACGGCTTGCCCGGCAGCGACCCCGGCACGACGACCGAATAGGCCGGCACCCGGCCCATATGGATTTCGCCGGTGGCGCGGTTGACGATCTTGGTCGTCGCGCCGATGAAGGTGCCCATCGCCAGCACCGCACCCTGCTCGACGATGACGCCCTCGACGACCTCGCTGCGCGCGCCGATAAAGCAATCGTCCTCGATGATGACCGGCTCGGCCTGCAACGGTTCGAGCACGCCGCCGATCCCGACCCCGCCCGACAGGTGGCAATTTTTGCCGATCTGCGCGCAGGACCCGACCGTCGCCCAGGTATCGACCATCGTGCCGCCGCCGACGTAAGCGCCGACATTGACAAAGCTCGGCATCAAGACGGCGTTCGGCGCGATATAGGCAGAGCGCCGCACGATCGCGCCGGGCACCGCACGGAACCCGGCGTCGCGGAAGCGGTTTGACGACCAGCCGGCAAATTTGGACGGCACCTTGTCCCACCACTTCGCGGCGCCGCGTTCGGGATCGACCGGGCCGCCGGGGATTTCGACCATGTCGTTGAGACGGAACGACAGCAGCACGGCTTTTTTCAGCCATTGATGCACCTGCCAGCCGCGATCGGCCGGCTCGGCGACGCGCAGGCTGCCGTCGTCGAGCCCGTCGAGCGCGGCTTCGACCGCGTCGCGCCATTCGCCCTTGGTGGCCGGCGAGATCGACTCGCGGTTCTCCCAGGCGGCGTCGACCGCGGCGGCGAGATCGGATTGGGGCATGGCGACTGATCCGTCAGGCTGAAAAACGGCGGCGCACGATCCGCGAAACCGCCCGCCAATGTCAACCGAGCCGCGCGGCGGGCGGCGGGTGGTGTCTCGGGTTGGGTGTAACAGGCAACATCGTCATTCCGGGGCCGCCCCCACGGGTCCGCGCTTCGCGCGGTCCGAGGGCAGGCTCCGGGTGGGGACCGGAATCCAGAAACACCACCGCTTTCAAGTCCGTAGAGACTTATGGGGGCTGGATTCCGGGTTCGCGGACTATGCCCGCGCCCCGGAATGACGACTTCATAATTCAAACCGAGACGCCATCAGCAGCGTAACGGCGTCCGGCAGGCATTTTCGGTCCGATCCGGACGCGGCGCCCGCCGATCGCCGCTGCTGTGTTAATGGCGGCGCAGGGTGCTTACGCCAGGTGCCTACGCCACGTTGGCGTGGTTCCACACGGCATGACCGTTGAGCGCAACGGCGGACGCGAGCGGGTGCTTGACCTGCGTTACGGTTTCCGATGCTTTCCGGGCGGCATTCGCGGTTATTGCCGCGCACCAGTTGAAATTCAGCGCATAGCCTTCGAGACACAGCTCGATAAACTCCTCCCGCCGGTCGGCGGGAACCAGTTCGGCGACCATCATCCGGGTCATTTCCACGTGAACCGCCTCGGCCGGCGATTCGCCGCCCACATGGCCGTAAAAATAGACGAGGCGCTCGTCATGGGGCAGATCGAACGACGAGCATACCGCATCCCACAATGCGGTGATCATCGCATGAGCATGCGACTCGAACCCAATCATGAAGGCGACGTTGCGATTTCCGCGCGCGTCCGACAGCCCGTCGAACAGCTGGTCCAGGTAGCGGGCGGTCGCCGGGCTTCGATGCGGCCTCACGTCCTTGCCGAGAATGGCGCGGAGATCCTGGCGCAGCCAGTGCGCGTGATAGTTCCGGCGGGTGGCGGGGAGCTGGAGGAGACCTTCGTTGCCGCTCTCCAGGGTCAGCTTATGACCGCCAACCTCGTCCCAAACCAGATAAGCGCCGACGGCCCCGGTAATCTCGGCGTTCTTGTCCGTGTCGCCGCCGGCGCGCAGCGCGGCCTTATAGGTCTCGTGCATGGCTCCCGCCTGGATGAACGGGAAGGCTATCGACATCGCGAGATAATCGGCGCTGACCGATTCGAAATTGTCTTTATTGACACCGCGAAACGGGTGATCCGGGAAACGCTCGCTGATCCGTCGGCTCAGCTCCGCGATCATGGCAGCAGCACCCTCGCGTGAGCCGATCTCATGAACATCCACGATCTATCTCCTTGTTCCCAGCGCGAAATCCTGGAAGGCCGTCAACTCAACCCGGATGCGCCGGCTATGACCTATCGCCCTCGGGGCCATAAAAATCCATTTCGCCCAGCCATAATGCAATTACCCTGCCAATGCAGAGGATTGAGCAATTTCAATCGCATGCAGGAGGGCTGACGAACACAAATGTAAAATATACCGACGCCGCTCTTCTTAAGGCGCCCAACCGCGGAGGCCGGGATTTTGGTTTCGGTCCGAACCGTCCTTGGTATTGCTGCGGCTCCGCTGCGAGCGAAAAGCACGAAACGCGCCTCACGGACGCTGTAAAACTTTCCGACAACCCGCGGAACCTTCGATCGGGCTGCGTTGTTGGCGCGTCGCGCTCCCGGCCGGTCGGAGTGGCGTTCCGGTTCGATACGCCAGGGATTCCCGGCTCCAATGCGCCAATCACCGGTGCCATCGCGAATAGGCGCGCTATCCCAAAGGATGGGACAGCCCCGCCGGAGTGTAAATTTTTGCGACGTTCCTTGTGGCACGATGGCGCCGCGCCGGCGGCTCGCCTCGGCCACCCACCGCAACTCACGGTGTACGATGTGCGCCGCGAGCGGCGCGCCCCGCGCCCCGCTAACTCATCCGATGGGAGCGTCCGGGGGAGTCCACACGAAGCCGGTCACCCCGCGGATGGGAGGAGTGCGTCCATGTCGACGACGCCGTGCACCGATATCGTGCGATGAAAGCCCGCCGTGGAGATCCGGCAGAACGGCCCGATACGTATTGCCTTTATCGTCGCTTCGCCGGCCAGCTCGGTGGTCCGGATGACCTTGCGGGACGCGTTGGTCACATTGGCGTGGCCCCAGACCTGCGTCGCGCCGCGGCGATAGCATTCTTCGACGGCCGCCATCAGCAGCGCCTTGTACAAGCCCCGCCGGCGGTAGGAAGGCACGGTATAGGCATCCCAGAGAAAGCCGGTCCCGCCGGGGACCTTCATGCCGAGACCAAAATCGAACGGCGCTATTTGCGGACCGCCCTCGGCGAAGGTGAACCAGATCCAGGATTGGATCTCCCCGTCCGAGCCTACGGCGTAAAAGACCCAATGGCCGGCCTCGAGCCAGCCGCGATACTGCTCCACGGAGGCACCGCGCAAAACCGCCAGACGCTCGCCAACCGCTTCATCGCCCTTGCCGGCCAAGACGATCCGTCCTTCGGCGACCGGCGGCACTTGGGGCTGGCGCCGCCAGGCGAAAAAATTCCACGTGACGCGGTTGACCTTGTTGCGGAACCCCCACCAGAGCCGGCCGGCCATCCGCCGGGCGATTCGGCCGATCATCCGGTAACCCCCTCCTTGCGGCTTGTCGATCGGTGTTACAATTATAGATTGCCGCGACGCGGGCTGTAACCTCTGCTGAATATTGCCTTCTCCTTTAAGATCGGATTTACCGCAACGCGCCGCCATTTTGGCGCCGCTTAACAGCGCGGGCGCAACCGGCCCGTCCCGGCTCCCGGCGGCTCATCGCGCCAACGCCGCCAGCTCCAAGCGGCCGGGCTTGGCGGCCAGGCGCGATGCCCGCTCCTTGATTTCGAACGGTGTAACCGCCTGACCGCCGACCTCGGTCATGAAGAATTCGAGATATTGCTCGATCCGCCCCAGAAACGATTGCAGCTGCGCGGCGTCGCGCACATACGGCGTATTGCCCGGCGCCAGCGACGGGCTGTGAAACGTCAGGCTGAAAACCCGATATCCCCGGCGCAGCATCGCCCTTGTCAAGCGACGGTGTTCGTCGAAGGTGATTCCTTCCGGCGTTAGCACAATCCGATCGAGGATGCGCAGACGGGCGAGAACGCCCCGCACGAGCGGCGCGGCGCGGGACGGCAGCGCCGTGAGCAACCGCGCCATCCCCGGGAAACCGGCAGCCAGCCCGGTATAGCCAACCGACATCGGTACCTCCAGCAGAGCGAGATCGCCGCCGAACCAGTACGGGTGGGCCGGGCATCGCGAGAAATCCGGGCCGAGATGCCGGCGCAGATCAGTGCCGGGGACGACGCTCGCGTCGATTTGGTAACCGAGTTCCCGCAGCAATCCCGGCGTCGCCGGCCCGACCCCATATCGGCCTGCCTTATAGATACGCGGCTGGACCCCGATGTTTTGAACAATCGCGGCGGTGAGCCGGACCAGCTTCTCGCGCTCCAGTGCGGCAGGCAGATTGCCGGCGTAGGAATTTTTTTCGGTGATTTCCTCTTCGAACGGCGGCGCATCCCAGGGTTGCAAATGGGCTCCCACCTCGCAGAAACCGGATCGGTGCAGGTCGCGGATCACCTCGTATCCTTCCGGTATCGTACTGACCGGATAGTCTACGACCAGTGTCGGCCGGACATTGTATTTCTCGAGCAGCGGCTGCACCCGGCGCAGCGCCTTTACCGATGTAACACCGGCGGCGCGGCGCGTCGTCGAGGCAGCCCAGTCGAATTCCGCCTCGGTGTCCACAACGACCGTAAGCATTGGCCGCTGAGCCGCCGGCCAGGCGACAATATCGCGGTTGTCGGCATCGATCATGGGAAATCACGGATCCGTTCGGATGCGAGGCAGGTTATGGAATGCTCGCTAGCATTTGGTAAACCGCTGCATGACACATCGCCCATGGCGGTTGCGAGGACATTCGGCGCTTGTCGCAACCGGGCAATCCATCTTTGGTTAATCCGGGCAATGACGACACGATAAACACGCCTTCCGCGCAAAACGGATCGAACGAGGCCGCCTTCGCGCTCCGCGGCGCGGGCCGACCACGAAGGGCATTGCCGCCGACGCATGCCTTCCCGGAAGAACGACCGCGTCGCGATGCAGGCGACATCGGCGATCCGCATGGTATATTTCGCCACACGCCGCGCGGCGCCGCAAGACGCACGACGCAAACCGCCGCGCCGAGCCAGACCGAGGGGAGAAATAGCGATGCACGACATCGTCATCAGGGGCGGCACGATCGTCGACGGCACCGGCGCGCCGCGCTTTACGGGCGATGTGGCGATCGACGGGGAGCGGATTGTTTCGGTCGGCGGCAAGGCCGGACCGGCGCGGCGGGTGATCGGGGCCGACGGGCTGCTGGTCGCGCCGGGCTGGGTCGATGTGCATACGCATTACGACGGCCAGGCGACCTGGGACCCGGTGCTGGCGCCGTCGTCGTGGCACGGCGTCACGACGATCCTGTTCGGCAATTGCGGGGTCGGGTTCGCCCCGGTGCGGCCCGAGCATCGCGCCGGGCTGATCGACCTGATGGAGGCGATCGAGGACATCCCCGGCACCGCCCTCGCCGAGGGGCTGAACTGGGAATGGGAGAGCTTTCCGGAATACCTCGACGCCCTCGCCGGCATGCCGCGCACAATCGACGTCGCGGCGCAGGTGCCGCACCACCCGCTGCGCGTCTATGTGATGGGCGAGCGCGGCATCGACCGCGAGGCGGCCACCCCGGAGGACATCGCCGAGATGCGGCGTCTGACCGAAGAGGCGGTGCGCGCCGGCGCGTTCGGCTTCACGACCTCGCGCACCTATTCGCACAAGACCAATGCCGGCGAGCTGGTGCCCGGCCATTTCGCCGAGGAGGAGGAGCTGTTCAGCATCGGCCGGGCGCTCGGCGACGCCGGCCGCGGCGCCTTCGGCATGAACAGCGATTTTGTCGACGAGGAAGCCGAGTTCGCCTGGATGACGCGGCTGTCGAAGGAGACCGGCCGGCCGGTATGGTTCCTGTTGACCGACCGGGTCAAGGACCCGGCGCGGTGGCGCCGGCTGATCGGCAGCGTCCACGCGGCCCGCGCCGCCGGCGCGCGGATCACCGCGCAGGTCGCCGGGCGGCCGGTCGGGATCATCATGGGTGTGGCGGGTTCGTTCAACCCGTTCGCGATCCGGCCGAGCTACATACCGCTGGAAAACCTGCCGGCGGCCGAGCGTCTCGCCCGGCTGCGCGACCCCGAAACGCGGCGGCAGCTGCTCTCGGAAGAGCCGTCCGAGCGCCAGCTCGCCCGCCTGTCGCAGGCGCGGCAGAACATGGTCGGGCGCTGGGACCGCATGTACGTCATGGGGACCCCGCCCGATTACGAGCCGCCGCAGGAAAGCAGCGTCGCGGCGATCGCGGCGCGCGGCAATTCGACCCCGCAGGAAGTCGCCTACGACTACCTGACCCAGGGCCTCGACCGCTTCCTGTTCTTCCCGATCACGAACTACACCGCCGGCGATCACGCGCCGATCCGCGAGATGCTGACCGACCCGGCCACCTTGCTGGGGTTGAGCGACGGCGGCGCGCATTGCGGCGCGATCGTCGATGCCAGCGTGCCGACCTTCATGCTGACGCATTGGGGCCGCGACCGCTCGCGCGGTCCCGGCCTGCCGCTCGAACGGCTTGTCAAAATGCAGACCAGCGCGACCGCCGATTTCTTCGGCTTCCACGATCGCGGCCGGCTCGCGCCGGGTCTGCGCGCCGATGTCAACCTGATCGACTTCGACCGGCTGCAGCTGCATCAGCCCGAAATTGCCTACGATCTGCCGGCCGGCGGACGTCGTCTGGTGCAGCGCGCCGACGGCTATCGCGCCACCGTGGTCGCCGGCATCGCGACATTCGAAAACGGCGAGGAGACCGGCGCCCGTCCAGGGCGGCTCGTGCGATCGGGAGGCTGACACCGCCTCGCCGGCGTGCGGCGAACCGTGTCCCGGCTGGCCCCCGCGGCCGGATCGCGCGCGGTTCCGCCCGAGGACATCGCGCGGGTACTGGCGCCGCATCCGATTTTCGCGCGGTTCGATCGCGGATCGCTGCTCGCCGTCGCCGCCCGCTTCCGCGTCGTCGCCTATAAGCGCGGCGCGGCGCTGATGCGCGAGGGCGAGCGCGGCGGCTTCGCGGCGGTCATCCTCGAAGGCGAGGTCGACGTGTTTGTCGCCTTGCCGACCGGGCCGGTGCGGCTGGCGACGGTCGGCCCCAACCGGTTCGTCGGCGAGCTCGGCGTCTTTACCGACATGCCGCGCACCGCGACCGTGATCGCGCGCAGCGATGTCGTGGTCGCCCGCATCGAGCGGCGCAGCCTCGTGCGGCTCAGCGCCGAGTTTCCGTCAATCGCCCTCGCGGTGATCCGCGAACTCGGCGGCCGGCTGGCGGACATGAACCGCCCCCTCGCCCTGCTGACCTACGCGGCCGAAGCGCTCGGGCGCGATGAATTCGACAGCGCCCTGCTCGACAAGCTGACCGACTTGCCGGGCCAGCTTGGCACGTTCGGGCGCGCCTTTGCCGGCATGGCGAGCGAGATCCGGGCCAAGCAGAACCGCCGGGCCGAAATGCGCGCGGCCGCCGAAATCCAGCAATCGATTTTGCCGCCTCCGTGGGCGCCCCCGTCGATCGCGGCCGGTCCGGTCGCCTATGTCGATCTTTACGCCGAGATGCACCCGGCACGCGAGGTCGGCGGCGATTTCTACGACTATTTCCTGATCGACCCGAACCGGCTCGCCTTTACGGTGGCCGACGTGTCCGGCAAAGGCATTCCGGCCGCCCTGTTCATGGCCGTCTCACGCACCGTCATGCGCGGCATCGGCGGCAGAAGCGACCTGAGCGCCGCGATGTCGGAGGCCAACCGGCTTCTCGCGACGCACAACACCGCCTGCATGTTCGTGACGCTGTTTTACGGCGTGCTCGACCTGACGACCGGGCTGTTGCGCTACTGCAACGCCGGTCACAACCCGCCGTTCCTGCTGCGCGCGGATGGCCGCCGCTGTTCTCTCGACGCGACCGGGATCGCGATGGGGATCGAGGAGCAATCAGGCTACGGCTGTTGCGAAACCGTGATAACCCCGGGCGACTCGCTGTTTTTGTTTACGGACGGGATCACCGAGGCGTTTGACGCCGCCGGACGCGAATTCGGC
>JBFXDF010000093.1:0-13640 GCA_050181375.1 Alphaproteobacteria bacterium | reverse complement strand
TCGGCTTGTCGCTGCCGATCGAAGCGGCGCAAGGCGCGCTGATTCGCAGCGTATGCGAGCGTGCCGGCGTCGGCCCCGACGATTTCGCGTTTTTTGAAATGCACGGGACCGGCACGCCGGCCGGCGACCCGATCGAGGCCGCCGCGGTCGGGCGCGCGCTCGGCCGGGGCCGCCGCGAGACTCTGCCGATCGGGTCGGTCAAGACCAATATCGGCCACCTCGAACCGGCCTCCGGAATGGCCGGCCTGATCAAGTCCGCACTGGCGCTCGAACAGGGAGTCATGCCCCCGTCGCTGCATTGCGACACGCCGAACCCGAAGATCCCATTCGACGAACTCAATCTGCGGCTGTTGCGCGACATCGAGCGTATCGCGGGCGGGCGCTGCGCCGCGGTCAACTCGTTCGGTTTTGGCGGAACCAACGGGCACGCCGTTCTGGGCATGCCGCCCCGCCGCCCGCAGATGGAAGCTGCCGCGGACACGGAACTACTGCCGCTCGTCATCTCGGCGCGCAGCGCAACGTCGCTGCGCTCGCTCGCCGCAAGCAGGCGCGACACGCTCGCCACCGCGCCGCGCGACACGCTCGGCTCGGTGCTGCGCGGCGCCGCCCGCCGCCGCGAGCATTTGCCGGAGCGCCTCGTCGCGCTCGGCGCCGACCGGGACGACATCGTCGCTGCGCTCAACGATTTCGCCGCCGGCGCCGAAAACACGGGGATCGTGACCGGCACCGCCGTGCGGGATGCGAAGCTCGCCTTTGTGTTCGCCGGCAACGGCGCCCAGTGGCCGGGCATGGGGCGCGACGCCTATACGGCAAGCGCCGCGTTCCGCGACGCGGTCGGCCTCGCCGATGCCGCGTTGCGTCCCGGGCTTGGCTGGTCGGTCGGCGAGATGCTGGAACGCGGCGCCGATGCAGAACAGCTGGTACGCGCCGATATCGCGCAGCCGCTGCTCTTCGCGGTGCAGGTCGGCATCGTGACGGTGCTGCGCGGGATCGGCGTCGAGAGCGAGGCCTGTATCGGCCACAGCGTCGGCGAGATCGCCGCTGCCTGGGCCGCCGGCGCCCTATCCTTGGCCGACGCCGCGCGAGTCGTGGTGGCGCGCAGCCGGCAGCAGGAACGAACGCGCGGCCGCGGCCGCATGGCAGCCGTCGCGCTGGGCGCCGACGCGGCGCGCGCGCTGCTCTCAGAGATCGGCAGCCCGCTTGAACTCGGCGCCATCAATGCAAGCCAATCGGTCACGCTGTCCGGGTCGGAGGACGCGATTACCAGGCTGGGGGCCGAAGCGCGCCGCCGCGGCGTCGCATTCCGCGCCCTCGATCTCGATTTCGCGTTTCATTCGTCGGCCATGGACCCGATCCGCGGCGACCTGCTCGCCGATCTTGCCGGCCTGACCTCCGGCGCGCCGCGTACCTCGCTGATCTCGACCGTCACCGGGGAACCGGCCGCTCCGGGCGAACTCGATGCCGAATACTGG
Source organism: Alphaproteobacteria bacterium (assembly GCA_050181375.1). GTDB lineage: Bacteria > Pseudomonadota > Alphaproteobacteria > ATCC43930 > CGMCC-115725 > DATARH01. Next base: position 12,168 of record JBFXDF010000093.1, on the reverse strand, counting down.
TGGCGCAACATCCGCAAATCGGTCCGCTTCCAGGAGGGAATGGCACGGCTGATCGGCGACGGGTGCCACATCTTCGTCGAGATCGGCCCGCACCCGGTGCTGCAAGCCTATCTGCACGACGCACTGCGTGTTGCGGAGGCTCAGGGCCGCGTCCTGGGCACGCTCACCCGTCACCAGACGGGGGCGGATCCGTTCCCCGCGATAGCTGCCCGAATCCATGTCGCGGGACATGACATCGTCGGAGCCGAGCGGTTCGGGGGTTCCGTGCAACCGGACGGGCTGCCGCTCTACCCGTGGAACAAGGAAAGGTTCTGGTTCGAGCGCACCGCCGAGGCGAGCAATCCGATCGACCCGCCTTGCGATCACCCGCTGCTCGGTTTTCGGCAGGCCGGGACGGCGCCGTCCTGGCTCAATCATCTCGACGCCGACATCCTGCCGTGGCTGGCCGATCACTCGGTCGAAGGGGTTGCGGTGCTGCCGGGCGCGGCGGTCGTCGAAATGGCGTTGGCCGCGGCGCGGCTGCGTCGGCCCGATGCGTCCGCGATCGAGGTCGTCGATGTCGAGCTGCGCCGGCCGCTGCCGTTCGAAAACGGACGAGCCCGTGAGGTCCGCTGCACCGAGGTCGGCGAGGACGGAGACTGGGAGCTGACGAGCCGTCCGCGTCTCGCGCAGGATCGGCCGACGCTGCATGCGGCGGCGCGGCTGGCGACGGCTGGCGGCGTCATTCCGCCGCCGCTGTTCGGCTCGGCTCGGCCGGGCGGCGCGAGGATAGAGGGCGCGGCGCTCTACAGCCTCGCGGCTCGGCTCGGCCTCGATTATGGCAGCCGCTTTCGCACCGTGCGCCGCATCGAGCTGCTCGGCTCCGGAGAGGCGGAGGTGCGGCTCGATCCTTCGGTCATCGATGAGGACCTCTCGTCATATGTTGTTCATCCGGCGCTGCTCGACGGCGCACTGCAGGGTTTGCTGGGGCTGATCGCGGAGAGCCGCGCTCCGCATTCCGAGGATGGCACTGGCGCAAGTTTTTTGCCGTGGCGGTTCGGACGGGTGCGAGTGCCGGCGCCGTTCGGGCGCGTGCCGCACAGCGCGCGCTTGCGGGTCACCCGGCTCGGGGTTCGGTCGGCCGCCGCCGAGATTGCGTTGTTCGACAAAACCGGGGCCGTCGTCGCCGAGTTGTCGGATTGCTGGTTCCGCCGGGTCGAGCTGACGCGGCGGACCGGTCCCGACGAGGCTGCGCTGCGCGTCGATTTGGTCCCCGCGCCGCTGCGCGAGGATATGGCGCCGGCTGTGCTGTCGGCGGTCGCCGACATCCTGATGCCGCTGGCCACGGCTTCGGACGATGACGCCGCGGCGAAGACCGAAACGAAATTGCTGCTGGAGGCGCTGATCGCCGCGACGGCGGTGGAGGCGCTGCGAGGCATTATCGATGCGGATGACCCATTTACGATCGACGAGATCATCGAGAATGGCGCCATCGCATCGGATGCCGTGCCGCTTTTCGAATCGCTGCTCGGCCTGCTGCGGCGCCTCGGGGCGGCCGCCCAAGCGGATCGGGTCTGGACGGTTTACGGCCGGAACGACCTGCCTCCGGTGCCGGAAATCTGGCGCCTGTTGCTCGCCGAACAACCGGAGCTGGTATCCGAACTGGCGCTGATCGCGGCCGCCGCCGAGGAGCTTCCTGGCCTGCTCTCGGGCGGTCTGACGCCGGCCGGCGCACCGGCTCCGATGATCGAGCATCTGCTGCGCGCCTCGCCGATCAGCAGCGCCGGGATCGATCTGATTTGCACGGCATTGGGGCAGATTGCGGCGTGCTGGCCCCCTGCGCGAACGCTGCATATGCTGGAAATCGGCGCCGATGGCGGGCTGACGCGCCGCGCGTTGGACCGCTTGGCTCACTCCGGCGCGGCGTTCCGCTACGTGGCGGCCGCCACGGACACCGAGCAGGTCGCGCGGCTTGAGTCGGTGGTTTCGGAGACCCCCGAAGCCGGCACGGCGTGCTGGACGCCAGGGGACGAGGCCGACCCCCTCGGCGGCCGTTTCGACGTGATCCTGGCGGCCCATGCCTGTGCCCGTCTGCGGCTTGACAACCATGCATTCGCCGCGCTGCGCGATCTGTTGGCGCCTGGCGGCCTGCTGATTGCGGTCGATCCCGACCCCAATCCGCTGTGGGACCTGGTGTTCGGCCGTGCGCCCGAATGGTGGCGCGGTCGCGATGGAAGCGCGGGCGGCTCTCCGCTTTGCTCCGGCGAGGATTGGGCTGTCGAGCTGGCGGTCGCCGGTTTCGATGCTCCGCGCGCCGCCGTGGTGGGCGGCGGTCCCTGGCCCAGCTCGGTTTTCTGGGGACGAGCCCCGGTTGATCCCCAGCCAGCAGCCGATGGCGCCGCGCCTTTGCCGATTGCGCTGATTGTGACCGATCGGGACGCCGACCCCGATTTTCGCAAGCAGCTCGAGAGCGGCCGGCATTGCGTCAGAGAAGTCGATCCGGCCGCGTTCGCCGCCGTTGGCACGGCGCCGAAGGCGATCCCGAGCGACGCCGCCGATCCCGGCGAGATCGCGGTGCTCGTCGCCGTTGACGCCGACGATCCGGTCGAGGAGGCGGCGCGCGTCATCGCGATGTTGCCGCCGCTCGCCGCAGCCGCCGCAGAACGGGGTACGCCGCTGTGGATCGTGACAGCCGGCGCGCAGCAGGCTCCGCGCAACGACGATGCCGGCAATGGCGGATCATCGCCGGAGGGCGGCATTGTCGGAGCAGCGGTCTGGGGCTTCGCGCGCGTGCTGCTCAACGAAACCCCCCGTCTGGCGCTGCGGCTGGTCGATTTTTCTGCGTCGATGGACTGGGCCGAGCGCGGGCGGGCGCTGGTCCGGGAGTTCGCCGCCGCAACCCCGGAAACCGAGATCGTCTGGACCCGGTCGGGCCGTCATGTGCCGCGCCTGCGCCGCGGCCTGCCGCCGCGCTGGGCGGCTCCGCGCACCGCACTGGCGCTCGACACGGGGCCGCGGAGCGGCATCGATGGCTTGCGATGGCGGCCGGCTGTCGAGCGAGCACCGGGACCGGGTGAAGTTTCGATCGACGTCCACGCGGCCGGGCTGAACTTCCGCGACGTGATGTGGGGCATGGGGCTGCTGCCCGAGGAGGCGCTGATCGACGGCTTTGCCGGACCGACATTCGGTCTCGAGTGCGCCGGGATCGTGCGCGAGATCGGGCCCGGTGTTGAAGGATTGGCGGTTGGCGACCGGGTGGCCGGTTTCGCGCCGGCGGCGCTCGCGACACGCGCGACAACGGCGGCCCACGCGGTCACCCGCATCCCGGACGGGACAAGCTTTGCGGCGGCGGCAACGATACCGGTGACGTTTGTCACCGCGATCTATGCGCTCGGCACATTGGGAAGACTGGCCGAAGGCGAGACCGTGCTGATCCACGCCGCCGCCGGCGGCGTCGGCCTGGCCGCCATCCAGTACGCGAAGCTGCGCGGCGCGACCGTGATCGCGACAGCCGGATCGGCGGTGAAACGGGCGTTCCTGCGCCTGGCCGGCGCCGACCACGTGCTCGACTCGCGCGATCTCGGCTTTGCCGACGGGGTGCGGGCGATCACCGGCGGTAGCGGCGTCGATGTGGTGCTGAATTCGCTCAGCGGCGAGGCGATGGAGGCGAGCCTCGGCTTGCTGAAGCCGTTCGGCCGTTTTCTCGAACTCGGCAAGCGCGACTTCTACCAGAACCGCCGCGTGCACATGCGCCCGTTGCGGCAGAATATTTCCTATTTCGCTATCGACGTGGACCAGCTGCCGATCCAGCGACCCGACCTCGCCGGCGCGTTGCTGAGCGAGATCGCCGGGGCATTGAGCAACGGCGAGATTCGTCCGCTGGCGCATCGCCGCTTTGCGTTCGCCGGCATTGCCGACGCCTTCCGTCTGATGCAGGCGTCGGGACATATCGGCAAGTTGGTGCTGACGCCGGACGACAATGCCGCGATCCGCCTGCCGCCTCCGTCGGAACTCGCGCTGCGCGCCGATGGAACATATCTCGTCACCGGCGGCGTTTCCGGGTTCGGCTTCGCGGCGGCGCGCTGGCTCGCCGCGCACGGCGCCGGCGCGATCGCGCTGCTCGGACGCCGCGGCGGCGACACACCTGGGGCGTCGGACCGTGTCGCGGAATTGCGCGCCCTCGGCGCCAATGCCTGCATCTATGCCGTGGACGTCGCCGATCCGGCATCGCTGTCGGCCGCGCTCGACGACATCCGCCAAAACCGGCCGCCGTTGCGGGGGGTGATCCATGCCGCCTCCGCGATCGCCGATGGGATGGCGGCCGAACTGGACGGCGCCGCGATCCGCGACCTGCTGCGGCCAAAGCTCGGCGGCGCGATCCTGCTCGATCGGCTGACCCGCGCCGATCCGATCGAAATGTTCGTGCTGTTCTCGTCGGCGACGACGCTGCTCGGCGCGCCCGGTCAGAGCGTTTACGTCGCGGCCAATCTTGCGCTCGAGGCGCTCGCGCGGCGGCGCCGGGCCGAGGGGCTGCCGGCGCTCGCAGTCGGTTGGGGACCGATCGAGGACGCCGGCTATCTGGCGGAACGCCCCGAGACACGCGACGCGCTGGCGCGACGGCTCGGCGCCAAACCGATGCCGGCGGCGCAGACCCTCGCGGCGTTGCCCGCGCTTCTCGCCAGCGATTTGCCGGTTGTCGCCTTCGCCGAGACCAGCTTTAGCGATGCGCGGCGGTTCCTGCCGATTCTCGCCGCGCCGCTGTTCGCCGACATTCGCGGCGCCGAAACTGCGTTGTCGCGGGACGACTCGCTGCTGGAGCGGCTTGCCGGACTGAGCCAGGAGGAAGCGGTGGCGCTGCTCAAGACGGCGATCGCCGGGGAAGCGGCAAGCATCCTGCGGCTGCCGCCCGCCGCGGTGGACCCGCTCCGGCCGTTGTCGGAATTGGGGATGGATTCGCTGATGGCGGTCGAACTGCGCCTGGCGCTCGAGAGCCGGTTGCGCGTCGACCTGCCGCTGATGTCGCTCGCGGAGGGCACCAGCGTGGCGTCGATCGCGGCGCGGCTCGCCAACGCCGTCGCGGCGCGGCCGCAGACCGGAGAGCTGCTGAGCATGGCCGAGCGTCACGAAGCCGGGGACGACGATCGGCTCGCCGCCGTGGCCGACGCGGCCGAGCCGTGCGATCCGCCGGAGTTGAACTCGGAAGCCGCGGAATAGCCGGATGACGGCAAGCCGCGATCTGTTCGGACTGTCCGCTCAAGCCAAGGCGCGGCTCGTCGAAAAGCTATCCTCAGCGGCGGCGCGGATGGTTCCGGCGGCGCAGCCGGCCATGGCGCGCGACCCCGGCGCGGATGCCGGCCGACTCGACGTATCGCGGCTTGAATCGTATCGCGACATCCGCATCATCGAAGAAGCGGCGGATTACCTCGGCATCGGCGACCCGTTTTTTCGCGTTCATCAGGGTATTGCCGGCGCCGAGACCGAGATCGGCGACCGCGCCTACACGAATTTCGCGTCGTACAACTATGTCGGCCTGAACGGCGATCCACGCATTACCGCGGCGGCGAAGGCGGCGATCGACCGCTACGGCACTTCGGTGTCGGCGAGCCGCATGGTGTCCGGCGAGCGTCCGATCCACCGCGAACTGGAGCGGGCGCTGGCGCGCATTCACGGCGCCGAGGACGCGGTCGCCCTGGTTGGCGGCCATTCGACAAACGTCACCGTGATCGGCCATCTGCTCGGTCGCAACGACCTGATCGTGCACGATTCGCTGATCCACAACAGCATCGTGCAAGGGGCGATCCTGTCGGGCGCCCGCCGCGTCCCGTTCCATCATCTCGATGCCGGCGCGGCCGACAAGGCGCTGGCTGCTGCCCGCGCGCGCCACGGCAACGCGCTGCTCGTCATCGAGGGCCATTACAGCATGGATGGCGACGTACCCGATCTCGCCGCCTTTGTAAGTGTCGCGCGACGGCACCGTGCCTGGCTGATGGTCGACGAGGCGCATGCTCTCGGCGTGCTCGGCTCGCGCGGCTTCGGATCGGCCGACCGGGCCGGGATCGACCCGGGCGAGGTCGATATCTGGATGGGCACGCTGAGCAAGGCGCTGGTCTCGTGCGGCGGCTATATCGCCGGCCGCAAGCAGCTGATCGAATACCTGAAGCGAACCGCGCCCGGCTTTGTCTTCTCGGTCGGCATGGCGCCGCCGGCCGCCGCCGCCGCGCTGGCCGCCGTAGAAATCCTCGAGCGGGAGCCGGACCGCGTGCGTCGGCTCAACGACCGAGCCCGGTTGTTCCTCGATCTGACGCGCGGCGGCGGTCTCGATGTCGGCGGCTCGATCGGGGCGGCAATCGTCCCGGTGATCACCGGCAGCTCGATAAAGGCCGGCAAGCTCGCCCAGGCGCTGTTCGCGCGCGGCATCAACGTGCAGCCGATCCTGTATCCGGCCGTCCCGGAGCGCGCCGCCCGGCTGCGCTTTTTTCTGACCGCCGCGCACAGCGAAGCGCAGGTGCGCGAGGCGGTCGCCATCGTCATCGAGGAGCATCGCGCGGTCGCCGCCGAGCCGACGGACCTCGCCGCCGTGGCACGCCACCTCGGCCGACGCCTACCGAGCAACGAGCCGGCCTCGCACGAGGCTCGGCGGCGCTACGACGGCAGGGGCGACCCGGAACCGGTATAATGTCGAGCGATCGGCCGCCCTCTTGTCCCGGTGAGGGCACCGCGGGGAAATGGGGGAATGCGGGACACGACGATCGCTCGGCGGGGACTGCTGGCGCTCGTCGCCGCGGTCGCGATCTGCTTCCGGGCGGCCGATCCGGCGGCGGCTGGCGCGCTCTCCGTGCGCAACCGGCCGAAAGCCGAAACAGCAAGGCCGAGGCGCAAGCCGCGGACGATCGCGCTCGATGCCGGGCATGGCGGCGTCGATCCCGGCGCGATCAGCCCACGCGGCACCAAGGAAAAGACCGTAACGCTGGCGATGGCGCGCGAACTGGAGCGCCAGCTGAAGGCGTCGGGCCGGTACCGGGTGGTGTTGACCCGGCGGCGAGATGTTCTCGTGAGGCTGCGCGAGCGCGTCGCGCGGGCGCGCCGCCAGGGAGCCGAGCTGCTGTTGTCGATCCATGCGGACGCCCTGCCCGAGGCGAGCATCCGCGGTCTGTCGGTTTATACGCTGTCGGATGGAGCCTCCGACCGCGAAACCGCGCTGCTGGCGTCGCGCGAGAACAGGGACGATTTCGTTCCCGGATCCAGGATCGGGAAACAGGCGCCGGTCATCGGCGCGATCCTGCTCGACCTTGCACGCCGCGAGACGAACAAGCGATCGCTGGCGCTGGCGCGCGCGCTCGTCGCCGAGACCGGCCGCGACGTCCCGCTGCTGCCCAAACCGCACCGGTCGGCGGATTTTGCCGTGCTGAGCGCGCCCGACATACCCTCGGCCCTGGTCGAGATCGGCTGCCTGTCGAACCCGGAGGAGGAAAGGCTGCTTGCGACCCCTTCGCATCAGCGCCGCCTCGCGCAAGCCCTGGTACGTGCGATCGACGATTATTTTTCCAATCTCGTCCGGACCTGACCCCCGAGCGGCCGGTTCAGCGCAATTCGACACCGGCCTCGCGCATCGCCGCCAGCGCACGCGACAGCGATCCTTCGAGATCGATGGCGCGCGACGCCTCCAGATCGACGGTCACGCCAAATCCCGCCTCGCGCGCATCGATCGCCGAATAGAACACGCAGAAATCGGTCGCCAGACCGCACAACGTCACGCGCGCGAAGCCGCGCTCGCGCAGATAGCCCGCGAGGCCGGTGGGTGTTTTGCGGTCGTTTTCGCGAAATGCCGAGTACGAGTCGATCGTGCGGTGATAGCCCTTGCGGATGACGAGTTCGGCGTGCGGGATGTCGAGATCGGGGTGGAACAAGGCGCCCGGCGTACCCTGCACGCAATGTTCCGGCCACAAGGTCTGCGCGCCGTAATCGAGCTCGACCGCATCGAACGGGGCGCGGCCCACATGGCTGCTTGCGAACGAGGTGTGGCCCGGCGGATGCCAGTCCTGCGTGACGACGACATGCGCGAAGCGTCGCGCGAGCCGGTTCACCGCCGGCATGATGTCGTCGCCATACGGCACGGCGAGAGCGCCGCCGGGGCAAAAATCGCGCTGCGGGTCGGTGACGATCAGTACGTCCTGCTCCCCGGGACGCTCGCCAGGGGATCGAGCCATCGCCGTCAGCCCCAAAGCCTCTCCTCAGGCGGATATACGGTGCTGCCGTCGTAGCGCAATCCCGGCACGCGGTCGGCGGCGAGCAGCAGCGGCGCGTCGAGATCGACGATCTCGGCCTGCTGCGCGATCAGCAGCGCCGGCGCCATTGCCAGCGACGTGCCGATCATGCAGCCGACCATCAGCGTGAACCCCCGTTCCCGCGCGGCCGCGGCGAGCGCCAGCGCCTCGGTCAGCCCGCCGGTCTTGTCGAGCTTGATGTTGACCGCATCGTACTTTCCGGCGAGCCGGTCGAGGTCGGCGGTGGTGTGACAGGATTCATCGGCGCAGATCGGGATCGGGTGCGGCACCGAGGCGAGCGCGTCATCCTGATCGGCCGGCAGCGGCTGTTCGATCAGCACCACGCCGAATTCGGCAAGCGCCGGCATGACCTCGGTGAGATGACGCTCGCGCCAGCCTTCGTTCGGGTCGACGATCAGCCGTGCCGCCGGGGCTGCTCCCCGCACCGCCCGCACCCGCTCGATATCGCCGTCGCCGCTCAGTTTCAGCTTCAAGAGCGGCCGGTGGCGCTGCGCCGCGGCGGCCTCGGCCATCCGCTCCGGCGTGTCGAGGCTGAGCGTATAGGCGGTAACGACCGGGCGCATCGGAGCGATGCCGGCAAGGTCGGCGGCGCGGCGGTCATCACGCTTGGCATCGAGGTCCCAGAACGCGCAGTCGAGCGCGTTGCGCGCCGCCCCTGGCGGCATCGCACGCTGCAATTCGCGGCGGTCGAGCCCGGAAAACACCGCGCCTTTCATCGCTTCGAGCGCCGCGACGACACTGTCCACGCTTTCGCCGTAGCGTGGATACGGCACGCATTCGCCCCGCCCGCGAAACTCGCCGTCAGAGACTTCGGCGACCACGACCTCGGCGCTGGTTTTGCTGCCGCGCGAGATCGCGAACGGCGCGGCCAGCGGCCACGACCGGCGCACGACCGCCAGACGCTGCGGGTGCGGCGCCATGCCCGCTCAGCCGGTAATGCGATCGACAATCGCGCCGACCCCGCTGCGCATTGGATCGACGCAAGGGAGGCCCAACTCGTCCTCGGTTCGGCGCAGGTAGTCGCGCGCGGCCGCCGGGTCGAGCCCCGCGGTGTTGACGCTGATCCCGACACAGCGAACCGCCGGGTTGGTCAGTTGCGCCGCCTCGACATTGCGCTCGATGCACGGCTTGAGGTCGGGCAGCTTGTAACCTGGCAGGCCGCGCATGTGCTTCCGGGTCGGCTCGTGGCACATCACCAGCGCGTCGGGCTGCGCGCCGTGGATCAGCCCCAGCGTCACCCCGGCATAGGAGGCGTGAAACAGCGATCCCTGGCCTTCGACAAGGTCCCAATGGTCGGGGTCGTTCGCCGGACACAGCCATTCGACCGCGCCGGAGACAAAATCGGATACGACCGCGTCGATCGAGACGCCGTCGCCGGCGATAAAGATGCCGGTCTGGCCGGTGGCGCGGAAATCGGCCTTGAGACCGCGCGTCCGCATCTCCTTTTCGAGCGCCAGAGCCGTGAACATTTTGCCGATCGAGCAGTCGGTGCCGACGGTCAGGAGGCGCTTGCCGGGGCGTTTGACGCCGTTGCCGACCGCGAATTCGCGGGTCGGATGGCGCACGTCGTGGATCTGGCGCCCGAGCCGCGCGGCGGCGTCGCGCAGCGCCGAGATGTCCGCCAGGCGGTGATGCAGCCCGCTGGCCAGGTCCATCCCGAGTTCCATCGCACGAACCAGCAGGTCCTCCCACCCCTCGCCGAGCACGCCGCCGCGGTTCGTCGTGCCGACGATCATCGTCTTGACCCCGGCGGCGGCGGCCTCTTCGATGGTCATGTCGGGCAGCCGGAGATCGGCGTTGCAGCCCGGCAGGCGCAGCTGCCCGAGACAGATCTCCGGCCGCCAATACGCGATGCCGTCGGCCGTCTTGGCCGCGAGCTGGTCGGGCGCATCGCCGATGAACAGCAGGTATGGGGTACGGATCGTCACGGGCCGGTCCTCCACGCTGGGCGGCTTGCGGGAAGCGGCCGATCTTAAGCATCCGCGCCGTTCGGAGAAAGACCCGCGACGCGTATCGCCGTTCGGGGTGAACGATGGCCGAGCCATTCGCGCAATGAATGCCTGACATACCGGCTGCACGCGGGATGTGCCGGCGGTCCCAAACGTACTATTGTGCAACGCAGCAACATCGTCCCAGGAGGTTGGGATGACCCCGAGCGCATTCTTCCACCATTCGCGGCCTGCTCGCCCCTCCGACGACAGCAGCACGCTCAGCGCCCTCGTGATTGCGATCCTGTTCGCTCTCTTCGCGGCGCTCAGCTTCGTCGTCGATCTCAGCCTGTCGCTGCCCGAGTAGCACGGAGTTTCGCGCCTACCCTGACCGATGGCGGGGCCGGTGCACGGCGCCCGCTGACTGACAACGTCTCGGTTTTTGCATTTCACATACCGGCGCTGATCGCGCTACCAAGGCCGTCGCAACAAAGAGGGACGCGGCGATGGCGCACGACCTGCTGATCAAGAACGGCATCGTGATCGACGGCACCGGGGCGCCGCGGCGCCAGGCCGACATCGCCGTCAAAAACGGAAAAATCGCCGAGATCGGCAAGATCGGCGACGGTGCCGCGAAGGTGATCGACGCGTCCGGCGCTGTTGTCGCGCCCGGTTTTATCGACCCGCACACGCATTACGACGCGCAGATCTGCTGGGACCCGGCGATCAGCCCGTCCTCCTGGCACGGGGTCACCTCGGTCGTGATGGGCAATTGCGGCGTCGGCATCGCGCCGTGCCGGCCCGAGGCGCGCGAAATCGCGATGCGCGATCTTGTCAATGTCGAGGGCATCCCATTCGAGGTGCTCGACCGCGGCATCACCTGGGACTGGCGGACTTTTCCCGAGTTTCTCGACGCCGCCGAGGCGCGCGGCTCGGCGCTCAACCTCGCTTTTCTCGCGCCGCTGACCCCGTTCCGTCACTGGGTCATGGGCGAGGCCTCGATGGAGCGCGGCGCCACCCCTGAAGAGACCGCCACGATTGCGGCGCTGCTGCGCGAGGCGGTCGGCCACGGCGCGTTCGGCTTCTCGACCACCGTGCTGAACCAGCACATGGGGTATCAGGCGCGTCCGCTGGCCTGCCGCAACGCCAGCCGCGACGAATTGAAAGCCTACGCGAATACCCTGAAAGACGCCGGCAAAGGCGCGATCGAGATCGCGCTGACGCAGAAGATTTCGGTGCTCAGCGACGAGGAGGAGGACCTGCTCGGCTTTCTGTCGCGCGAGAGCGGCCGGCCGGTGACGTTTCTCGCGCTGTTTCAGCGCGACGACATCCCCGACGCATGCCCCGAGACGCGGCGTCGCGCAAAGGCTTATCCCGGCGCGGTGCCGCAGACCTCGCCGCTCGCCCTGACCCGCGAGATCAACATGCGCAACCCGTTCTCGTTCGCCGCCTACAAGAGCTGGGGCCGGGTGTTCGCGGACAAATCCGAGAACGCGCAGCGCGCGGTCTACGCCGACCCGGCGTTCCGCAACGCGTTTCGCGAGGAAATGAAGAACGCGACCGGGTTCAGCGGCGACTGGCGCCGCGTCACCGTGCACGAGGTCCATAAGCCCGAGCTGAAACAATACGAGGGCAGGACGATCGCCGATGTCGCCCAGGCGCGTGGCGCAGATTCCCGCGGCAAGGACCCGCTCGACACGTTCCTCGACCTGGCGCTGGAGGATGGGCTCGACATCGGCTACGTCCTGGCGCAGTTCAACATCGACGAAAAACTCGTCGCCGACAATCTGACCGACCCCGGCGTCTTGATCGCGCTCGGCGACGGCGGGGCGCATGTCGATATGCTGTGCGACGCCGGCTATCCGACCTATCTGCTCGGCACCTGGGTGCGCGAGCGCCAGATCATGACCTTGGAGCAGGCGATCCAACGGCGGACGGCGCAGCCGGCCGAGCTGGGCGGCATCAGGGGGCGCGGC
>JBFXDF010000092.1:0-13799 GCA_050181375.1 Alphaproteobacteria bacterium | reverse complement strand
TGTCAAGAAAACCCTTGTTATGTACCCACAATGTAGGTACATTCGAGAGGTCATCAAGGGGTCTCTCGCCATGAACCGCGTCCCGCTCGCCCGCCGCGTCCAGATCATCAACTGCTTGGTCGAGGGCAATTCGATCCGTAGCACGGAGCGGATGACCGGGACGCACCGCGACACAATTTGCCGGTTGCTGGTCGAGGTTGGCGACGGGTGCGCCCGGCTAATGGACGAGCAGATGCGCGAGCTGCCATGCCGCCGTATTCAGATTGACGAGATTTGGGCTTATGTCGGCAAGAAGCAGGCGCATCTTGCGCCGGGCGACGATCGCAGCCGGCTAGGTGATATGTGGACGTTCGTCGCGCTCGATCCCGAGACGAAGCTGATCCCGTGCTACCGCGTCGGGAAGCGGAATGCGGGGAATGCGGTTGCCTTCATGACGGACCTTTCCGAGCGGCTGGCGAACCGCGTGCAACTGTCATCGGATGCGCTCGCGGCCTATGTGGACGCAGTAGAGCGGGCATTCGGCGCGGATGTCGATTACGGGCAAGAGGTTAAATTTTACGATGCTGAGCCGGTCGGCGCCGGCCGCTACTCGCCGCCACGGGTCGCCGATCGGCAGCGGACGGTAATCGCCGGCAACCCAGATCAAGCCCATATCTCGACAAGCCTGGTTGAGCGGCAGAACCTGACCATGCGCATGTCGATGCGGCGGTTCACGCGGCTGACGAATGCCTTCTCAAAGAAGGTCGAGAATCTTGCCGCCGCCGTGTCGCTGCACTTCGCGCATTACAACTTCGTGCGCGTGCATCGGACGCTGCGCGTCACCCCGGCGATGGAAGCCGGCGTGTCCGATCGGCTTTGGTTGCTAGACGAGTTGGTCGAGCGCACGTCAAATTAGGACACTACCACAAATTTGGCGAAATTGACGGCGGCATGTCAGCTGTCCGATGCCTCGTAATCTCCCGATTTTCCCCCCGATTTGCGCAGCAGCCGCAGATCGGCGACAACCATGCCGCGGTCGATCGCCTTGCACATGTCGTAGATCGTCAGCGCCGCCACGCTGGCCGCGGTCAGCGCTTCCATCTCGACCCCGGTGCGGCCCTTGAGGCGGCATGTCGCGGTAATCTCGATCGAAGAGCGCTCCGGTACGCAGGCGAGATCGACCGCGACCGAAGTAAGCGCCAGCGGGTGACACAGCGGGATCAGCTCGGCAGTGCGTTTCGCGGCCATGATGCCGGCGATCCGCGCGGTCGCGAGTACGTCACCCTTCGCGATGTCGCCGGCCTGGATGCGGGCCAGGGTCTCGGGCCGCATGACGACGCGAGCGCCGGCGACCGCGACCCGGTCGGTCTCGTCCTTGGCGGAGACATCGACCATGCGGGCGCGGCCATGAATGTCCGTGTGCGACAAATCCGGCAGCCGCAGCAGCCGGCGCGTCGCCGCCGCGACATCGCCGGCGCGCATCAGCGACTCGCCGACCAGGAAGCAGCGCGCCCCGGCGGCGGCGAGCCGATCGAGATCGGCCGGATCGTATATGCCGCTCTCACCGACCACGATGCGGCCGGGCGGCACCAGCGGCGCCAGCTCCTCGGTGGTCTCGAGATCGACCTTCAGCGTTTTGAGATTGCGGTTGTTGATCCCGATCAGGCGGGTATCGAGAGCAAGCGCGCGCTCCAGTTCGGCGCGGTCATGCACCTCGACCAGCACGTCGAGGCCCAGTTCGCGCGCCGTGGCGGCGAGATCGCGAGCAAGGCTGTCGTCGAGCGCGGCAATAATTAGCAGGATGCAGTCGGCGCCGAACGCGCGGCTTTCGAACACCTGATGCGGGTCGAGGATAAAATCCTTGCGCAACACCGGGAGGGGGGAAACAGTGCGCACTTCGCGCAGATCCTCGTCGCTGCCCTGAAAATAGGGTTCATCGGTCAGCACCGACAGGCAGGTCGCCCCGCCTGCCTCGTAGGCTCGCGCCAGCGAGATCGGATCGAAATCGGCGCGGATCAGGCCGCGGCTCGGGCTGGCCTTCTTGATTTCGGCGATCAGCCCGTAGCGGCCCTGCCTCACCTGTGCTTCGAGCGCAGCCGCGAACGGCCGCACTGGCGGCATCCCGGCGATGAGGGACCGCAGCGCGGCCTCGGACCGCGCTGCCTTCCGGTGCGCAAGGTCGCGGCGCTTTGCGTTACAAATCTCGGCGAGGACGTCAGTCACCGACTTCTCTCCCGTTTGTCGCCGCGACGAGCTTTTCCAGCACCCGCCGCGCCGCGCCGCTGTCGATCGCTTCCGAAGCCAGATCGGCGCCATCGCGCAAGGTCTCGGCCCGTCCGGCGACGACCAGCGCGGCGGCGCTGTTGAGCAGCACGATGTCGCGCAGCGGGCCACGTGCGCCGCCCAGCAGGTCGCGCATCAGTGCCGCATTATGCGCCGGCTCGCCGCCCCTCAGATCGGCGGGGCGGGCGGGTTTCAGCCCCGCCTCCTCAGGTACGACCTCGAATTCGATGACGCGGCCGGCGTGGAATTCGGCGACCTTGGTCACTCCGGCGGTGGTGAGTTCGTCGATGCCGGCACCGTGCACGACCCAGGCGCGTTCGGCGCCGAGCCGGCCCAGCACCTCGGCCATCGGCCGCGCCCATTCCGGAGCGAACACGCCGACCAGCTGGCGGCGCGCCCCGGCCGGGTTCGACATCGGGCCGAGCAGGTTGAAGATCGTGCGCGTGCCGAGTTCGACGCGGGTCGGCGCGACATGCCGCATCGCGCTGTGATGGCGCGGCGCCATCAGAAAGCCGATGCCGATCTCCCACAGGCAGCGGCGCATGACAGCGGGTTCGGCGTCGATATTGACGCCGAGCGCGGTCAAGACGTCGGCCGAGCCGGATTGCGACGACAACGCGCGATTGCCGTGCTTGGCGACCGGCACGCCGCAGGCGGCGGCGACCAGCGCGCTGGCGGTCGAGATGTTGAAGCTGCCGGAGCCGTCGCCGCCGGTGCCGCAGGTGTCGATCGTGCCCGGCGGCGCGTCGATCGCGACCGCCTTGGCGCGCATGATCCGCGCCGCCCCGGTGATCTCGGCGACGGTCTCGCCGCGCACGCGCAGCGCCATCAGCAGCGCCCCCATCTGCGACGGGGTGGCGTCGCCGCTCATGATGATCTCGAACGCGGCCTCGGCCTCGGCTTCGGTCAGCGCGTGTCCCGACGCGACCTTGGCCAAAAGCGGTTTCAGATCGCCGGGAGCCGTCGCGGCCATGGCGACGCTCATTGGAATGGGCTCGGTGACATGAAAAATCCCGTCTTGCGCGGACCCTTATATCAGCCCGCGCGGCGGGACGGAATCGAACGGGACACGAAAAGCGCGATGTTCGCGGCGGCGAGGAGGGACCGCGGGAGCGGTCCTCCCCGGTGAAGGCTCAGGCCGCGGCGGCTCGATTGCGCGAGGCACGGCGGCGTGCCTCGTTCGCGGCGGCCCGGACCGCGTGCCGCTTGGCGGCGGCGGCGTCGACCGCCCGCTGCGGACGGGTCTCCACCTCGTCGCCCATCTCCATCAGCCGGCGCAGCTGGTCGCGTCCGCGCGACAGGCGGGAGCGCACCGTCCCAACCGGAACATCGAGGATGACCGCGACTTCCTCGTACCGCATGCCTTCGAGGCCAACGAGAAGAATGACCTGGCGTTGCTCCTGGGGCAGGCTGGCGATGGCTGCCTCAAGGTCGCGCAGCTGCAGCGACGCGTACGCGTTCGACTCGACGGTCAGGACCGGCGCCATGTCCTCGACACCGACGCTGACGCCCTCGCGCACGGACCGGCGCACCTCGTTGACGTGCTGATTGTGCAGGATCGTGAACAGCCAAGCGCGCAGATCGGTGCCGGGCTGCCACAAATGCTGCTTGGCGACGGCGCGCGTCAGGCAGCTCTGGACGAGATCGTCGGCGCGGGTCACATCGCGCGTCAGAGCGCGGGCGTAGCGCCGCAGCCGGGGAATTTCCGCCTCGATCTGCCGGGCAAAATCGGTCATCGAAATACCTCACCGTTGATGGTGGCGCCATCAAGATGGCGCCGCTCTCTGGTGAGAAGGACAATGACAGACCGATGTAACCCCTGAATGTACCGAGACTCTCGCGGCGGTAAAGAGTTGTAACCGTGTGATAGCGCCCGATTCCCGGTTGTGAAAACGGGCGAGCGATGTAACAGAGAAGATCGATCGGAAATACCGCACCGCCAATCGCGCGGACATGGCAAACCTGTCCCGGCCGGGTCAAGCCCGGCAATGGCGGGCGGCCAGGCGGCAAACCTATCCGAACCTTTTAACGCGGCAAGCGGTTGACCGTCACGACGCGCCAGCCGTGCCCCATGCCGGGGCCATCGATGTGGTCGATGCGCGTGACCGAGCAGTTCTCCATCGTAAACGCGAGACAGGCCTCCGGATCGAGACCGAGGGCGAGACCGAGCGCGGCGCGGATCGTCCCGCCATGCGCCACCGCGATGACGTCGCGCCCGCGATTGGCGTCAAGGACGCCATGGATCGCGCGCGCCACCCGCTGCATTACATCGACAAAGCTCTCGCCGCCGGGTGCGCGCTCATGCGCCGGCGCGTGCCAAAACCGGTGAAAGGCGCCACCGCGCGAATGGCTCAGCTCTTCGTAGGTCAGGCCCTGCCAGTCGCCAAAACTCTGCTCGGCGAGGTCGGGGATCGCCGGCGCCTCGGGGCCGGGGATCTCGGCCGGTCCGGGCAGGCCGGCGCGGACGATCGCCCGCGCCGTTTCGTGGGTGCGGCGCAGATCGCTCGTGACCCAGGCCGCGTCGCGCGGCAGCTGCTGCGCGAGCCCGGCAAACACGGCAGCGTCGGTGCAGTCGCACGGCATGTCCTTCTGCCCGTAAATGCGGCCACCATGCTCGACCGGCGCGTGCCGCACCCACCAGAAGCGCGTTGTCGTCGCGGTCTGGAGCGCGCCGTGGGCCGTTGAGCCGGCCCCGATCGCTCCAGCACCGAATGGGGATACCTTGCCGGCGCTCATGCCGCTGCCGCGACGAGCAGCATCGCGATTTCTCCGATCTGCTGGAAAAAGCCGAGAACGTCGCCGGTGTAGCCGCCGATCTGGCGTCGCGCAAGCATCCCGGCGACCGCCACCGCAACACCCGTCACAAGCAGTGCAAGGGCGCCCGCCCGCGGCCCGAGGGTTGCCAACGCGACAGCCGCTCCGATCAGCGCCGCGGCGACAGCGACAATGCGGCCCGGCCGTCCCGCCGCCGCGCCGAGACCGTCGGTGCGCGCCGGGTTCAGCAGAAGCATCGTCGCCGGCAAAACCGCGCGCGAGAAAGCGTGGGCGGCGATCAGCGCCAGCCCGGCGAAAACCGGACCGCCGATCGCCGCGACCGCGGCCGCGCGCAGACCGACGCTCAGCACGAGCGCGGCGACCCCGTAGGTGCCGTGCGCGCTGTCCCGCATGATCGCGAGTTTGCGGTCGCGCGTATCGCCGCCGCCGAACCCGTCGGCCGTGTCCGCCAGCCCGTCCTCGTGCAGCGCGCCGGTGGCGGCGATACCAGTGCCGACCGCCAGCAGCGCCGCCGGCCCGACCGGCAGGCCGAGCAGCCCGGCAATAAGGAACACGGCTGCGCACAGCGCGCCGACGCCGCCGCCCACCAGCGGGAAGGCCCAGCCGGCGGACGCGATCGCGCCCGGCTCAGCCGCCTCCGCCGGGAGCGGAAAGCGGGTCAGCATACCGGCGGCGATCGCAAATTCGTCAAACAGGCCGCGCCGTGCGTCCATCATTGTCGATCGGCGATATCGGAACCACCGGCCTCCGGCCGCGGGGTCGGACGAGGCGCCTGCGCTCCGGCAAATATTATGCGGCCGCTCCGGCGAGGCGGCTGGCGCGGTGCCGCATCGCGCGCCATGCCAGCTTGCTCGCCACCATCCCGAGCCGCCCGTTCGGCGTCAGCCCGGCGGCCTTCAGCAGCATTGCGACCCCACGCTCGACATGATGCGTTCGGTAGAGCGCGTATGCACGGCTTGCATAAGCACGGTTGCAACGACGGCGATCATAAGGCCGCGCAATATCGTTGGCGGCGTAATAGGCGTAGGCGAGTTCGTCATCATCCGACTCGGCGACGCGGCCGAGAGCGACGCGCAGCCGGCCGAACCGCCCGATCCCGTCCAGCGCCAGATAGCGATCGAGATTTTTATAGAACAGCCGGTAATGCCGCAGCTCGTCGGCGGCGATGTGGCGGCAGATCTCCCGCAATACCGGCTCCTCGGCCGCGTCGCGCATCGCGGTGTAGTATGAGCTGGTGCCGATCTCGACGACACAGCGCGCCACCATCTCGCCGGCGCGCGAACCGCGGCGCGAGCGGTCGCTGTCGAAATCGACGCGATAGCCGTCCCGGAAGCGGGCGAAGGCGGCGTCGAAATCGAACGCCGGGTCGGCCAGCGCCGCCCACCGAGCCAGCGCTCTGCCGTGCTGCACCTCTTCCTCGCCCCAGCGCCGGGCGGTCTGCTGGAACTCGCGGTCGTCGGCAAAGACGAGGCAAAGATGGTGCGCGTAGGCCTGCCCATTGTGCTCGACGAGGCTCGCCGCCTTGACGATCGGGACCAGCTGCGGATCGACCTTTGCCGGATCGAACCGGTCCCACGGGATGTCGTCGAGCGTCCAGGCGCTCATGCGATGTCACATCACCCGTTGATCTCGCGCAGCACCCGCAACTTGGCGCTGGTGATGGCGAATTGACGCTCCAGTTGGCGCAGCTCGGCCAGGAGATGCTCGCGGTCGGTTCCGGTGGCGCGGCCGATCTGCTCGCGCAGCATCGGCATGTTGCCGTCGATCGTCTGCAATTCGGCCTCGAGCTGGGTGCGGTCGAGCGATTCGGGCGGCACGGCCTCGTCGGCCAGCACGGTGCAGCGCTCGGGTATGACCTCGGCAAGACCGCCCGCGACAAAGATCCGCTCGGCGATCGTGTTGCCCTCGTAGATGTCGATCGTGCCCGGGCGGATCGTCGAAATCAGCGGCGCATGTCCCGGGAGAACGCCGAAATTTCCCTCGGTTCCGGGCACGACCACCATATCGACGTCGCGCGACACGAGCAGCTGCTCGGGGGTGACGAGTTCGAACTGGACCGGCATCAGACCCTCATCCTCCCATCGCGAAGCGTTTGGTGGGTCAAGGTTGCCGCTATCACGCTGCTTCCGCTGCCATGCGGCGTGCCTTCTGCACCGCCTCGTCGATCGTGCCGACCATATAGAACGAGGCTTCCGGCATTTCGTCGTATTCGCCCGCGACGATGCCCTTGAAGCCCTTGATCGTCTCTTCCAGGTTGAC
The DNA here is from genome assembly GCA_050181375.1 of Alphaproteobacteria bacterium. Classification (GTDB taxonomy): domain Bacteria; phylum Pseudomonadota; class Alphaproteobacteria; order ATCC43930; family CGMCC-115725; genus DATARH01. The sequence goes on along the minus strand of JBFXDF010000092.1, from coordinate 6,503 downwards.
GAACACGCCTGGGGTGCCGGTGAACACCTCGGCGACATGGAACGGCTGGGACAGGAAACGCTGGATCTTGCGCGCCCGCGCGACGGTCAGCTTGTCCTCTTCCGACAATTCGTCCATGCCAAGGATCGCGATGATGTCTTGCAGCGACTTGTAGGTTTGCAACACGCGCTGCACATCGCGCGCGACCTGATAGTGGTCGTCGCCGACGACGCGCGGGTCGAGCATGCGCGAGGTCGAGTCGAGCGGATCGACCGCCGGGTAGATGCCGAGCTCAGCGATCTGGCGGGACAGCACGGTTGTCGCATCAAGATGCGCGAACGAGGTCGCCGGCGCCGGGTCGGTCAAATCGTCGGCCGGCACGTAGATCGCCTGTACCGATGTGATCGAGCCCTTTTTGGTCGTCGTGATGCGCTCCTGCAACGCGCCCATATCGGTCGCCAGCGTCGGCTGATAGCCGACCGCCGAGGGGATGCGGCCCAACAGCGCCGACACCTCGGAGCCGGCCTGCGTGAACCGGAAAATATTATCGACGAAGAACAGAACATCCTGGCCTTCCTCGTCGCGGAAGTACTCGGCGAGGGTCAGCCCGCTGAGGCCGACGCGCGCCCGCGCTCCCGGAGGCTCGTTCATCTGGCCGTAGACCAGCGCCGCCTTCGAGCCGGGACCGTCGGGGACGATGACCCCGGATTCCATCATCTCGTGATAGAGGTCGTTGCCCTCGCGGGTGCGCTCGCCGACCCCGGCAAACACCGAGTAGCCGCCGTGCGCCTTTGCGATGTTGTTGATCAGCTCCATGATGATGACGGTTTTTCCGACGCCGGCGCCGCCGAACAGCCCGACCTTGCCGCCTTTCGCGTAAGGCGCCAAGAGATCGACGACCTTGATGCCGGTCACGAGGATTTCGGCTTCGGTCGATTGATCGATGAATTCGGGCGCCGGCTTGTGGATCGGCGAGCGGCGGTTCGAGTTGACCGGGCCGCGTTCGTCGACCGGCTCGCCGACGACGTTGAGAATGCGTCCCAGCGTCTCGGGGCCGACCGGCACCGTAATCGGTTCGCCGGTATCGACGACCTCGGCGCCGCGCACGAGCCCGTCGGTCGTGTCCATCGCGACGGTGCGCACGGTATTCTCGCCGAGGTGCTGCGCCACTTCGAGCACCAGCGTGCGCCCGCCGTTATCGACGTGCAGCGAGTTCAGGATCGCCGGCAACTCGCCGTCGAAACGGACATCGACGACCGCGCCAATGACCTGGGTGATCGTGCCGACATTATTGTGTGTCGTACTGGTAGCCATGTTCTCAGCCCTGTCTTTGCGAGCGCTGCGGCGCCCGATCGATACCCGCCCTTAAATGATCGCCTGGCCCGCGTTTGGCCAGGAATGCATGAGCAACCGCGCCGATCAAGCGGACGCCTCGTGGATGGCCGGACCAGGTCCGGCCATGAACGGGTTGGGAAGTGCCGCGCATGACGCGTCTTACAGCGCCTCGGCCCCGGAGATGATTTCGATCAGCTCCTTCGTGATCACGGCCTGGCGCGTGCGGTTGTAGTTCATCGTCAGCCGATCGATCATCTCGCCCGCGTTGCGCGTCGCGTTGTCCATCGCGGTCATTCGGGCGCCCTGCTCGCTGGCGGCGTTCTCGAGCAGTGCTGTGTAGATCTGCACCGCGAGATTGTTCGGCAACAACTCGGTGAGGATTTCCTCTTCGCTCGGCTCGAATTCGTAGATCGCGCCGCTGCGTGTCTCAACCGTGTCCTCGGCGCCGGGCGGCGGGGTCGGCGGGGCGAACGGGACCAGCTGCTGAACCGTCACGATCTGTGTGATCGCCGAGCGGAAACGGTTGAAGATGATCGAGCAGACATCGAACTCGCCGGCCTGATAAAGCGAAAGGATGCGCCCGGCGATGTCGCGCGCTTCGTCGAACGACACGCGGCGGCGGCCGATATCGGTCAGGCTGTCGTGGATCAAGCGGCCGTAATCGCGGCGCAGGCTGTCGCGGCCCTTGCGACCGACGGTCAGCAGCTTGACGGTTTTACCGGCATTGTCGAGGTCGCGAATGCGGCGCCGCGCCTCGCGCAGGATCGAAGCGTTGAAGCCGCCGGCCAAGCCGCGATCGGAACTCGCGACGACGATCAGATGCACGTCGTCCCGCCCGGTGCCGGCGAGCAGCGGCGGCGCCCCCGGCATCCCGGCCATCCGTCCGGCCAATGAGCCAAGCACGCGTTCCATGCGCTCGGCATACGGCCGCGCGGCCTCGGCCTGCTCTTGAGCGCGCCGCAGGCGGGAGGCCGCGACCATCTTCATCGCGGCCGTGATTTTCTGTGTCGAGCGAACGCTGCGGATACGGTTCCGCAGATCCTTCAGGCTGGCCATCGCGACTACGCAAACGTCCGGGCGAAATCGTCGAGAAAGGCGGTCAGCTCCTTCTCCGTCGTGTCGGTGATCTCCCCTTGCGAGCGGATCGTGTCCAGCAGATCGGATCGCCGCGCCCGCAGATCGCTCAGCAGGAGCTGTTCGAAGCGGCCAACCTCGGAAACCTCGACGCGGTCGAGATAACCGCGCGTGCCGGCGAAAATCGAGACGACCTGCTCCTCGACCGGCACCGGCGAGAATTGCGGCTGCTTCAGCAGTTCGGTGAGCCGCGAGCCGCGCGCCAGGAGGCGCTGCGTCGCCGCGTCGAGGTCGGAGGCGAACTGCGAGAACGCCGCCATTTCGCGATATTGCGCCAGTTCGAGCTTGATGCGGCCGGCAACCTGTTTCATGGCCTTGATCTGCGCCGCCGAGCCGACCCGGCTGACCGACAGCCCAACATTGATGGCGGGCCGGATGCCGCGATAGAACAGATCGGTTTCGAGAAAGATCTGCCCGTCGGTGATCGAGATCACGTTGGTCGGGATATAGGCCGAGACGTCGCCGGCCTGCGTTTCGATGACCGGCAGCGCCGTCAGCGAGCCCGAGCCGTGCTCGGCGTTCATCTTGGCGGCGCGCTCCAAGAGCCGCGAGTGCAGATAGAACACATCACCGGGATAGGCCTCGCGACCGGGTGGGCGCCGCAGCAGCAGCGACATCTGGCGATACGCGACAGCCTGCTTCGACAGATCGTCGTAGATCATCAGCGCGTGCATGCCGTTGTCGCGGAAATACTCGCCCATCGCGCAGCCGGCATAGGGCGCGAGGAATTGCAGCGGCGCCGGTTCGGACGCGGTGGCGGCGACGACGATCGAGTAGTCGAGCGCGCCGTAATCCTGCAGCGTCTTGACAATCTGCGCCACCGTCGAACGCTTCTGCCCGACCGCGACATAGATGCAGTAGAGCTTTTTCGACTCATCGTCGCCGGCGTTGACTTGGCGCTGGTTGAGGATCGTGTCGATCGCGACGGCGGTTTTTCCGGTTTGCCGGTCGCCGATGATCAGCTCGCGTTGACCGCGGCCGATCGGCACCAGCGCATCGATCGCCTTCAGCCCCGTCTGTACCGGCTCATGCACCGAGCGGCGTGGGATGATCCCAGGCGCCTTGACCTCGACGCGCGCGCGCGTCACGTCGGTCAGCGGCCCCTTGCCGTCGATCGGGTTGCCGAGCCCGTCGACGACGCGGCCCAGCAGGCCGCGCCCGACCGGCACGTCGACAATCGATCCGGTGCGCTTGACCGTGTCGCCCTCGCGGATGCCGCTGTCTTCGCCAAAGATCACGACACCGACATTGTCGAGTTCGAGATTGAGGGCCATGCCCTTCATTCCGTTCGGGAACTCGACCATCTCGCCGGCCTGCACCTTGTCGAGGCCGTAGACGCGGGCGATGCCGTCGCCGACCGACAGGACCTGCCCGACCTCGGCGACATCCGCCTCGCTGCCGAAACCGGCGATCTGCTGCTTCAGAATCGCCGAGATTTCCGCCGCACGAATTTCCATCTCCACCCTTTCATCTCATGTCGTCACCCCCGCGAAAGCGGGGGTCCAGGGCCGCCGATACGACCCGGATCCCCTGGATTCCCGCGTGCGCGGGAATGACGGAACCAAATAATCAGGCGCTCGCCCGCATCGCCATCCGCAGACGCTGCAATCGGCTGTTCAGCGAAGCATCGACCATGCGCGAACCGACCCGGACAATCATGCCGCCGAGCAGGGCCGGATCGACGTGAATGTCGACCGCGACGCGGGCGCCGACGGCGCGGCGCAATTGCTCAGTCAGCGCCGCGCGCCTCGCCTCGTCGAGCGGCTGCGCGACCGTGACTTGCGCGGTCACCTCGCCGCGGCGCTCGGCAAGCTGCCGCAGATAGGCCTCGATCATCTCCGGCACCGCGAACAGCCGCCTGTTGCGCGCGACGACACCGAGGAAATCGCGGGTCAGCCCGGTCATCCCGGCGGCCTCGGTCAGCGCCGAGATCGCCTTGCCCTGGGCCTCGCGCGACAGCACCGGGCTGCGCAGCAGCCGCGTCAACTCGCCGCTCTGCTGCAGCATGGCGCGCAGTTCGCGCAGATTGTCGGCAACGGCGTCGAGCTCGCGCCGCTCGTCGGCGAGATCGAACAACGCCGCCGCGTAGCGCTCTGCCAGCCCGGATACGCCGGTCGCTTCGGAAGCCAATGGAAACCGATCCCCAGTCAGCGCGCCGGCGGAGGCGGGTCGCGTAATGGTTGCGTAGAGAGATCCCGGCGCAGCCACGCAAACGGGGCCGCCGCGCCCCGCAGAATCCGCCCGGTTCCTAACACAGACATCTGCACCGCGCAACCACCCCTCTCGGCGCGAATATGTGCGATGTCGGAGCTTGGGTCGAACGGCTGATCGATCGCGGCTCCGACCTGTCAGGCGCATTTCGCGGCGGTCCTGCGCATGTCGATGTGTTCGACCGGCGTGGCGCAACGCGGGACGACGCCCCATATCAGGCGCCATTCCGAATGTCGGCCGTGCGAACGCGCGCGCAACCGTTCGACGATCCGAGCGGCTGCACGCCGGCGCGGCGTTTTCCAGAGCTGAGGTGGATTTGGCACGAGGCATGCGGCGGGCCATCGCGGTCCACACGCGCGGACATTGGCCGGACGAGGCTGCGATCGACACGGTGACCCTGACGTTTCTCGATCGGCATCGCCGCCGGATCCGGCTCGTCGCCGATTCAGGGACGCCGTTTCTGCTCGATCTGGCGCGGGCTCAGCGTATGAACGACGGCGACGGGCTCGAACTCGACAACGGTACCTATATCCGGGTCCGCGCCGCCGCCGAGCCGGTGATCGAGATCGCAGCCGGCCCGGCCGAGTTGCTGCGCATCGCATGGCATCTCGGCAACCGGCATTTGCCGTTGCAGGCGCTGGACGACCGGCTGCGCATCCGGGCCGACCATGTAATCGCCGCCTTGATCGAGGGGCTCGGCGGCCGGGTCACCTGGCGCGACGTGCCGTTCGATCCGGAAATCGGCGCGTACGCGGCGGGGCATAGTCACGACGATTGAACGGCCACAAGGGTCAATCGGGTACCGCCTTTAGCGGGCACCACCACCGAGCGCGAACGTTGACCCCGCAAGACGGCGACGGCGGGCAGAAGGGGCCGGACGAAAGCATCTTGCGGCCGCGCTGGGATCACTCAAGCCTGTCGCGGGAGCATAACGGGGGTAGATCGGGTCATGCTTGTCTTGCATTCCCGGCAGGGAGAATCTCGGATCGTGCCCGCCGAGGCCGAGGCCATCGAACTGACCCCCGACGTCGTCTGGATCGATCTGCTGAGCCCGACCGAGGGCGAGAGCGCGACCGTCGAGGAAGCAAGCGGGCTGACATTGCCAAGCCAGGCCGAGCTCAGTGAGATCGAAACATCGAGCCGGCTGCGCACCGACGGCGACGTGGTGTGTCTGAGCGCGCCGCTGGTATCCCGATCGCAAGCAGAGGCTCCTCGGACAACCCCGGTCGGCTTTGTGCTGGCGCCCGAGTTGCTGGTGACGGTGCGTTACGAGCCGCTGAGCGCGTTCGACAGCTACGGACGCGCCGCGCGGGGAAGCGCGCCAGAGGTGTTTGTCGGGCTGATCGAGGCGATTGTCGACCGGATCGCCGATGTTCTCGAGCATATCGCGGCCGAACTGGACATCCTGTCGCATCGGTTGTTCCGGTCGCGCTCGGTCGGCGGCCACGACCGCCGCACCCGAACCCAGGAAAACGCCGATCTGCGCTCGATCCTGCGCCGCCTCGGCGCCAGCGGCGATCTCACCTCAAAGATCCGCGACAGCCTGTTGGCTCTGGCGCGCATCGTGCCGTATGTCGCGACAATGCGGGGCGAGGAGCTTCCGGTTGGAGTCAAGACGCGGCTCGATACATTGCGTCACGATCTGACGTCGCTGAACGACTACGAAACTCATATCCTGAACAAGATCCAGCTGCTGATGGACGCGACGCTCGGCCTGATCAATGTCGAGCAGAACGACATTATCAAAGTGCTGACGGTGGTGAACGTGGTCGGCGTTCCGCCGACCCTGGTCGCGAGCTTGTATGGAATGAATTTCAAATATATGCCCGAACTCGACTGGAGCT
>JBFXDF010000091.1:0-14034 GCA_050181375.1 Alphaproteobacteria bacterium | reverse complement strand
GACGGTGAGATTATTTCCCTCGGTCCAGAGAACCAGGATATAGATGTCACTTGGGAAATTGACGAAGGTGGCATTCTTCATGTCAACCCGTTTCTTTTGAACCCCCGCGAAAGAATTTTCGTTCGATTGATCATTCTTGATCAGATGCCAAAAATTGACGTGAATGCGAGAATAATCGGTGGATCTGTTATGAGTTATTCCCAATTTCAGTTACGGCCATCACAAAGACTAAGGCACGCTTTCCCAATGCTTTCCTCTGCATCCTTTTTATTACCCTTCTTGCTAGTCTGCGTGGTGTTGCAGTCAGGTCTTGTTCTGTGGCTTATCAAAATAGTATCTAGGGCCATCCATGTGCAGTTAGATGTTATTGACTTAGTTCAGAAATTATTACCAACCCCATGAAGGCCGCTTTCCAGCAGAGGGACATAAGAAAATCGGCGCCTTCGGGCCATACGCAGTGTGATACACGTTTGAGCGAGCGGATGCGAGCTAGCTAAAAGGGGACACCTTCCGATGAGAGTGCATGTCGTCAACATCACCCGGCCCGATCCGGCAGCCGGCGGCCATACGCTCGACCGCATTGCCGATCTGGCGCGGCAGGTCGAAGCGCGCGGGTTTGCCGGGCTGTGGGTTACCGACTCGTTCGGCCGCGGCCGCGCGACGCTCGACCCGGTGGTGCTGATGAGCATCATCTCCGCCGTCACCAATCGGGTCGAGATCGGCACCTGCGTTTTGCAGGTCCCGGTGCGGCACCCGGTCGAGCTGGCGCACCGCATCCAGTCGTTGCACGCGATGACCGGAAACCGATTGCAGCTCGGTCTCGGCAGCGGCTCGACCCAGGCCGATTTCGACCTGGTCGGGGCCGATTATGCGCAACGGTTCAAGGGGCTGATGCCGGCGCTGGAAACGATGCGCCAAGCCTGGCGCGGCGAGGCGCTCGACGGCGGCACCTTGACCCCGTGGCCCGGCACCGAGGGCGGCCCCGCGATCCTGCTCGGCGCCTGGCGCAACAAGCGCTGGATCGTCTACGCCGCCGAGCAATGCCAGGGCTGGATCGCCTCCGGCCTCTATCCGAAGCCCGAGGAGCTGGAGGCCGGCATCAAGTTCTACCGCGACGCCGGCGGCAGGCGGGCGGTGCTGTCGAACGTCATCGTCGATCTGCACGGCGACGCCTCCGACATGCCATTGGGCGGCAAGGCCCAGGTCATGCTGACCGGCGGCGAGGCGGCGGCGCGCGACCGGCTCAAATGGATCGGCGATGTCGGGTTCGACGACGTGCTGTGCATGGCCCGTCCTGACTCGCTCGACGACCTGGCCCGGCTGCGCGACGCGGTAGCCTGACAGGACCTTCATCCGGACCGCGAGCGTCCCGCCTGCATGCGGCCGTGGCGGCTGCGGTTCCGGGTGCATTGACGGCCGCCGGCCCGCCGCCTACCTGACCGCATCATGGCACTGTTACCGATCATCACCGCGCCGGACCCGCGGCTCAAGATCAAGGCGAAGCCGGTTCAAGCCGTCGATGCGAAGGTGCGGCGGCTGATGGACGACATGGTCGAGACGATGTACCACGCGATCGGGATCGGTCTGGCCGCGCCGCAGGTCGGGGTCGCGCAACGGGTCATCGTCGTCGATGTCGCCCGCGAGGGCGAAAAGGCGCAGCCGATGCGCATCGCCAATCCTGAAATCCTCTGGCGCTCCGATGAGCTGACCACCGCCAACGAAGGCTGCCTGTCGCTGCCCGAGCATTACGCCGATGTCGAGCGTCCGGCCGAGATCCGGCTGCGCTATCTCGACCACGAGAACGAGATCCGAGAAATCGAGGCGAAAGGGCTGCTCGCGACCTGCCTTCAGCACGAGATCGACCATCTCAACGGGGTGCTGTTCGTCGACCACATCTCGGCGCTGAAACGCAACATGATCCTGCGCAAGCTCGCCAAGGCCAGGCGCGGCCGCGAACTCGAGGCGGCGCAGTAAGCTCGCGGCGGGGCAAAGGCGGTGACCCGTGCGCTCGACCTCATTTTCATGGGCACGCCGGATTTCGCGGCGACGATCCTGGCGGCGCTGATCAAGACCGGCCACCATATCCGCGCCGTCTATACGCAGCCGCCGCGCCCGGCCGGACGCGGCCACCGCTTGCACCCCTCCCCCGTGCAGGAATTGGCCGAGCGCCGGGGGCTGTCGGTGCGCTGCCCTGCAGGTTTGCGCGACCCGGCGGCGCAGGCCGAGTTTGCCGCGATCCCGGCCGATGCCGCGGTGGTCGTCGCCTACGGCCTGCTGTTGCCGAAACCAGTGCTGCACGCGCCGCGGCTCGGCTGCATCAATGTGCACGCGTCGCTGCTGCCACGCTGGCGCGGCGCAGCGCCAATCCAGCGAGCGATCCTGGCGGGCGACACCGAAACCGGCATCACAATCATGCAAATGGACGAGGGGCTCGACACCGGCCCGATCCTGTTGCGGCAGGCGATCCCGATCGGGGCGGCGGAAACCGCCGGACAACTCGGGGATCGGCTCGCCGCGCTCGGCGCCCGGATGCTCGCCGAAGCGCTCTATAGTCTGGCGCGCGGCGTGCTCCATCCGCAACCGCAGCCGAGCGACGGCGCGACCTACGCCGCGAAATTGCGCCGCGACGAAGCCAGACTGGATTGGCGCCACGGCGCCGTCGCGCTGGAGCGTCGGGTGCGTGCCTTCGATCCGTGGCCCGGCGCGTATTTCGAGGGACGCGGCGAGCGCATCCGGGTGCTGGCGGCCGATGCCGAGCCGCGAGCCGCGCCGGACGCTCGTCCCGGGACCGTACTCGACAGCCGGCTGTCGATCGCCTGCGGCGAGGGCATCTTCCGTCCGCTCCGCCTGCAGCGCGCCGGCCGCGCGCCGCTCGACACGCCAATTTTTCTGCGCGGTTTCGCGCTGCCGCCCGGGACGGTGTTGCCGTGCCCCGCTACAGACTGACGATCGAATATTGCGGCACCGGGTTTGTCGGCTGGCAACGCCAGGCCAACGGGCTGTCGATCCAGGAGGCGTTGGAAACCGCGGTGCGCCGCTTCTGCGGCAAAAGCATATCCATATTCGGCGCCGGGCGTACCGATGCCGGGGTGCACGCGCTGGCCCAGGTCGCGCATGTCGATCTGCCGCGTGCCGCCCCGCCCGACGAGATCCGCGGCGCGCTTAATCACCACCTGAGACCGCACGCGATCAGCATCTTGCAGGCCGAGCCGGTCTCGCCAGATTTCGATGCGCGGCTGTCCGCGACCGGGCGGCGCTATCTGTACCGCATCCTGAACCGCCGCGCGCCGCCGGCGCTCGACCGCTTCCGGGTCTGGCATGTCGCGCCGCCGCTTGACGTCGTGGCGATGCGCGAAGGCGCGGCGCATCTGCTCGGGCACCACGATTTCTCGACATTTCGCGATTCGCTCTGTCAGGCGAAATCGCCGCTCAAGACCCTCGATGCACTGGACGTTTCACACGCCGGTGACGAAATTCACATCGCCGCCGCGGCCCGCTCGTTTCTGCACCATCAAGTGCGCAACATGGTCGGTACGCTGAAGCTCGTCGGGCTCGGCCGCTGGCTGCCGAACGATGTGGCCCGCGCTCTCGCCGCCCGCGACCGCCGCGCCGGCGGGCCGACCGCTCCGGCCGATGGGCTGGTGCTGGTCGCCGTGCGCTACGATGATGTGCTGGCGAACGACGGAACCCCTTGAACCCTCGCAATGCTGACGATTTCCGGCCTGACTTATCGCGTCGGCGGCCGTCACGGCCGAGCGCTATTGAACGAGGCCAACGCCCAAATTCCCGATGGCAGCAAGATCGGCCTTGTCGGGCGCAACGGCGCCGGCAAATCGACCCTGCTCGACCTGATCCGCGGGCGTCTGTTACCCGACACCGGCGACGTGTTCGTGCCGCGCGGGTGGCGCGTTGGTTTTTTGGCGCAGGAGGCGCCGACCGGGATCGCGACGCCGTTCGACACGGTGCTGGCGGCCGACCGGGAGCGCGCCGCGCTGCTGCGCGAACTCGACCGCGATCCGGAACCGCTGCGCATCGCCGAGATCGAAGCCAGGCTCGATGAGATCGGCGCGCGTTCCGCGCCTTCCCGAGCCGGCCGCATCCTCGCCGGTCTCGGCCTCGATGCCGCGATGCAGCAGCGCCCGCTGTCGGAGCTGTCGGGCGGCTGGCGGATGCGCGTCGCGCTCGCCGCCGTGCTGTTTTCGGAGCCGGACCTTCTGCTGCTCGACGAGCCGACCAACCATCTCGACCTCGAGGCCTCGTTGTGGCTCGAACGCTATCTGCGGCGCTATCGGCACACCTTTATGCTGGTCAGCCATGACCGCCAGCTGCTCAACGCCGCGACCACCGCGACGCTGCATCTCGAAAACGGCAAGCTGACGCTCTATTCGGGCGGTTTCGAGAAATTTCTGCGCGCCCGCCGCGAGGCCGCCGCACGCCAGGCCGTGCTGGCGCGCCGCCAGCAGCAGGAGCGCGAGCGGCTCCAGGGGTTTATCGATCGCTTCCGCGCCAAGGCCAGCAAGGCGCGCCAGGCCCAGAGCCGGATGAAGGCGCTCGCCAAGCTCGAACCGGTCGCGCTGATCGAGGACGCACCGCCGCCGGTGCTGCGCCTGCCGCAACCGCAAGAGCTGAACCCGCCGCTGGTCGCGCTCGAACGCGCCAGCGTCGGCTACGAACCCGGCCGGCCCGTATTATCGCGGCTCGATCTGCGGCTCGACCCCGACGACCGCGTCGCGCTCTTGGGCGCCAACGGAAATGGAAAAACCACATTCGCCCGGCTGCTGGCGGGACGGCTGGAGCCGCAGTCGGGCCGGGTGACCCGGTCGCCGAAGCTGACCTGCGGCTTCTTTGCCCAGCATCAGATCGAGGAGATGCGGCCCGACGAGTCGGCCTTCGACCACCTCGCGGCATTGATCCCGGAGGCAACACCCGAAGCAGTGCGCACGCGGCTCGGCGGGTTCGGCTTCGGCCAGGAAAAGGCGTTGTTTCCGATCGGCGAGCTGTCCGGCGGCGAGCGGGCGCGACTCAACCTCGCGCTGGTTACGCACGACGCCCCGTCATTGTTAATCCTCGACGAGCCGACCAATCATCTCGACATGGAGACCCGCGAAGCGCTGGTCGCGGCTCTCGCCGAATATACCGGCGCGGTCGTGCTGGTCAGCCACGATTGGCATCTCGTCGAGCTGGTTGCCGACCGCCTCTGGCTTGTCGAGGGTGGCACGGTACGACCCTTCGATGATGATCTCGAAGCCTATCGCCGCCGCCTTATGTCGCGCGAGGAGAGCGCCGCCGGGCGTGACAACGAGCGCGGCAACGGGCCGAGCGCCGGCGACCCGCGTCGCGCCGCGCGCCGCGACGCCGCCGAGCGACGCATCGCGCTCGAACCGTTGCGCCGGAAGTCGCGTGAGGCCGAGCGGATGGCGGTACGGCTCGCGGCCGAACAGCGGGCACTGGACATCAAGTTGGCGGCGCCCGGCGCCTTTGGCGGACGCGGTACGATTCTTGCCGACGCGCTGAAGCGGCGCGCCGAGCTCGCCCGCCGGATCGCCGAGGCCGAGGCCGAATGGATAGCGGCGGAGAGCGAAATCGAACGCATGACCCGGGCTGGCCTTTCGTGAGACCCGTCTCCCGCCCGCGAGACGGAGGCTCAAAGCGGCGGTGCAACGCGGCCAACAGCCGCAGCCGCTACCGCGAGCGTCGTTTGACACCGATCCGACGGAAGTTTATGCAAGATTGTCGGCGGAATGTGCCCCTCCGCGCTTCGCCGGTTCAAGCTTCGCCCTGTTGTCGCCACGCAAGATAGGCCGCGCCCATGGCAGAGACACCCGCAATCAGCGACCGCAATCTCGAGGCATCGACGAACATTTCGCTGAAGCGCGAGCCGGCGTGCTTTGCCTTTCTGTCGTCGCGCTCAACAGCGCCGCCGATGCCGATCGACTCGATAAATCTCGACCTCGCCTCGGCCGATTACTTCGCGGGCCGCGCCTCGCTGTGGACCGCGCTCGAAATGCGTTCGTCCGTGAACAACGACCGGCCCACGGCAATCCTCGGTTTTGACGAGACGTTTTTGCGTCCCTTCGCGCGCGCACTGGTCGAGGCCGCGACAACCCGCGCCTCATACCGAATGACAATCCTCACCGAGAACCGTGACAGCGAACGCTGCCGCGTTGTCGAATATGTGACCGGCCCCGGCAAGCCGCTGAAGGAACTGGTTTTACAGCCGTTCGACAACGTCGTGTTGATCAGTGCGACGACCCCGAAGGACAGCGACGAGACGCTGTTTCAGCTGCCGCGTACCGACAGCTTTCTGCGTGCTTTCGCCAAGATGGCCTATACGGCGGACCAGGCGTTGCACGACCTGTTGGAGGAGATGCAGCGCGTTGCTCGCCGGCAAAAAAGCGAGGGCGCCGGCGCCCCGGGCTGCGAACAGCCATAGCGGCAACGTCAGGCGCAATAACTTGCGCGGTCACGACAGATAGGCGCGACCGGATACCGCCCCGGGACACGCGGCGTGCGCGTCGTGGAATGTTCACAGTATGTGCGCAATACAGTGAACAGTTTGTGAGCAGTGCACAGCTTATGCGCGGTGCGCGCACGATAGCGCGTCAGGGCTGGTCAGCGGTTGCCCGGCCAAGCCCCTACTTCGAAGGCAGATCGCCCACGGCTTGGGCGATTATCTCATTCATCGCACGGCCCATGCGGACGGCGAGAATCTTCAGGCGGTGCGCTGTGATTGTCATGGCGCCCTTACCGCTGGCTGATCAGGCAATCGCAGCTGCCGCCGTCAAAGCCCGCGCATCCGAGTAATGTGAAGAGCGAGGCGTAATCACATCATCGGCTTAGGCGGCCTCTGCCGCGGCTTGTAACTGCCATCCGCCTTGCGTTCCGCCGCGCTGCACCGCTGCCGCCATGGCTTCGATGAATCCGCCGGTTTCGGCGCGGCCTTGCCCTCGAATTTCCGTTTAACCGGCGAACCGGAGGCCTGCGCGGGTTTTCCTTTGAGTGCTACCTTGTGGACGCCGGAGCAGGCTTGAAATCGTGCTCAACGAAGGACCGCACCCCTTCCTGCTGCGCCGGACCTCTTACCGGAAAATGTTCAAGGGCCAATACGCCCCGGACCCGTTCGAGCCCGGCGCCGCGCCGACGCGGACGGAGGAGTGGGCGGAATCCTTTGGCCGCAAGGCCCGAATGAAGCTGATGGAGTGGTTCTCATGACTTTCCGGCCGAAACGCTTCGATGTCGCAGGGAAGCATCCTGATGAGGTTTGGCGGGCGGTGTCGAACATCAGCGACATGGTGAAGGAGATCCGCGCGCAGCTTGCCGACCGTCCTGCATCGGAATTCAGGGAGGCAGGGGCGTGGCAAGTGAGCAAGCCCCTGCGCTTCGGCGATGCGCCGGACGCTGATGTGCAGCGGTTTCTGGCCCGAGGCGTCAAGATCATCGACGGGCTGGAATCGAAGCTCCCCTTAGGACTGAGCCAGGGGCAACGCGAAGTCCGTAATCGCTGCGCCGAGCTCTCGAAATCGATGCAGCACGTACTGGACCGGCGGGCGGATGATCAAGCTTCTGGAATCCGAACACACATGGATCGAGAAAGAACGGGTCCGTGACGTTTCGGCCATGAACGAGAAAGAAGTCCAGGCAATCAATCTGCGCCATGACCGGCTGTTGCACAATATGGAGCGCCGGGACAACAGCTTCCTTGGCAAGGTCCATAGGGTGTTCGGCGGGCATGGGGGAAGGGCAAGGGAGGGGGTTGCGGGGTCATTTTGAAGATTTATCTTGGTACAGTATTTTGAAGATTATCTGGCGTGTTCGGATTACAGCCCGATCGGTCCGCAAGGGAAATGCCGTCCAATGACCCTAATACCAACGGCCTGAGACCCTAACCGATAGCGCACCGCTTCTTTCCCCGCTTGCAGCGGCGGACCAGGAAAGAGGGCGTTGGTAGGAGCCTCGGGGGATCGTATAAACGGTTACTCGAGAGGCATCCAGCATCCAGGGCTGGTATGGGGCTGATGTATTGGCTGTGAGCATCGCTCTGTCAAGCATTGCTCCCGAGTCTGAGTGCTGTTGTACAACGCAATCAGGCCGCACACCTCATCGACGGTTTAGGCGTCGACTTAGCCGATTTTAGGGTGGTTATCGGGCTCACACAGACCGTGGCGGATTGAGAGGCGGAAGCGCACGTATGGCGGTCGTATTTGCCGGTCGCAGTAGCGCGGGCCGCGCTGCCCGCAGGGTTTGAACGAGAGTCCGGGCGCGCTCAGGTGACCATTCGGCGTTGCCGCGCTCGGGGCTGTAGAGCACCCGCTCCAAGTCATGAGCCGGTTCGGCGGCAGCGTCGGCGGTCGCGGGCGGCAGCCGCATGCGCCAAATCCCAAAAGCGCGATATGCCGCGCGCGGGTCGCCCCCCTGGCAGGCAGCGAGAAGATCACGGAATGCTTTTTCTTCCGATTGCTCACGCTGGCGTCGATATCGGATTAAAGCCGCGCGCCAGACCGGGAGGGTGTGCCGGAAGACAAAAAATATGCCGACGATCCCCCCGAGAACGGCGACAAGGATCAGGCTGTTCGACGGCTGTCGCCAGAAGCTCGCCTGTCCCGGCGACCCCGTTCCCGGCGCCGCGGTCGGCGCAGCCGAGACGGTGACCGACACACCACCGCCTTCCTCGGTCCGCAGCGCGTTCGACGCCAAGTCCCACCAGGGCTGCGAGACTGCCGGCAGCCGAAACGAACCGGCCGTCTCGAATACGTACGTCGCTCGGTCGACGCGATGTCCGGTCACCACGCCGCGGTCGATATGGTCATCGCTTTGCGGCGGATCGCGATAAACGCGGACCCCGCTTGGCGCGGTAAAAGCGAGATCGCGCATGGCAAGGCTCGGCACATCCTCGGCCGTCCGCGTAATAATTCGCGTGAGAGCGTCACCGGCCGTGAAAGCGGTACTCGGATCGGGTGTCCATTGCTCGACCACGGTCAGCCGGCGCGCGGCGATGGCGGGTTGCGAGGGATCCACCCCCTCGGGCACCGAAATGTCCTGGTGCAGAGTTTGGCCCTGCGTTGTGCCGATCTCGTTGCCCTCTCTATCGAGCAATGTCACGACCGCCGGCGGAATCTCAAGCTCGCCGCCGCGACGCGGATAGATCGAGAATTCGAAGCGCTGTCCGACATAGGGCGAGCCGTCGATCGTGTCGCGCATTGTCGTCCCCTGCGTTTCGAAACGAAACACCTGCGCTCCCGGTATATCGGGCACCCTCACGCGAGGCGGTCTCGGCATATCGCCCCGAAAGAGCACATCGACCGAGAGTTCGAGGCGTTGGCCGAGAACGGCACCGCTTTCCGGCCGCGACGACGTCCGCACGAGAACGTCGGGACTGGTCGGCTGGGCAACAGCCGATGCCGATGCCACGAGGACCGCCAGCAACACGATGACAAGACCCGGCTTCACTGCTGCACCGGTTCACCCGCTGCCTGCAGTTGCGCGGCAAAGCGGGCGCGCAGGAAATCGGCCGGGCGCGTCTGTACCCGCTTCAGCCAGAGGGCGCGAATCTGGTCGTCGTTCATCGGTGCGCCCGCGGTCTCGGTGTCCTTGCTACCGACCTGCTTCTTGTCCTTGTCATAGACGACCTTATCGGCGCCCTCGCGCTGATCGCCGGCATCGGCGCCGGGCGCCTTCATGCGATCGGCGCGCAGCCGCGCCAGCCTACGGTTGGCCTCGGCATCGGCCCAGCCGGGCCGGAGCGTCAACGCCCGGTCGTATTGGCGGACGGCATCCTCATACTTGCCGAGCATCACCAACGCGTTGCCGTGATCGTAGGCGGCCTCCGCCGTATCGATGCCGGCAAAAACCTGGGCGGCCTGCTTGAAATCGCCGGCGCGCATCATTGCGGTCCCGCGCCACATCGGATCGAGAAAGGCCTCGGCCGCCTCCGCATAGCTTTGCCGCTGGAACAGCCACTGCCCGCGCTGATCCGGCGTCGCCCAGAGATCCGCCCAACCCAGCCGCAACGTGCCGGCGGCGATCGCGACGACGAGCATGCCGCCAAGCGTCAGAAACGGATACCGCGCGATCACGGCAACACGTCGGAGGGGTCGCATCCCGGCCCTACGCGACCAGCCAACCGCGCCGGAACCAGCCCAGCGCGAGCACCGCGAGCAGCGGCGTCAGCCAATATCCGGCTTCCTGCCAACGCTGGCCCTCACCCTCGACGCCAGGAGCGGCACCGCCGGTCGCCAAGCGCCGCGCGAGCCTGCTCACGTCGGCGGTATCGAGCGTCGGGGAAACGAGATCGGCGCCGAGCGCATCTGCCGCCGCCTTCAGCGAAGGGTCGGGGCCGCGCGCGTAAGCCGTCATCGAGAACAGGATGAATGGGACCTGCACCTTCCCGCGCAGCCGCGCGATCTGATCGGGAGAAACGGTGTCGGCGAATACGACGACGGAACCGCCTTGCTTCCCGTCCTGCAACGATTTGGCCGCGAGTACCATCGCGTCGGCCAGGCGATCGCCTTCCCGCGGCATGATTTCCGGAGAGAGCGCTTTTGCCATGGCAAGCACGACGTCTCCGTCCGGCGTCGGCGGCAGCACCAGATGCGCCGAACCGCTATAGGCGATCAGACCGGTCGGCGCACCCTCCCGCATCGCGACGAGATCGGCGAGTTTTTCGCGCGCCCGATCGAGCCGCGTCGGCGCGAGATCGGTCGCCAGCATCGACGGCGTCACCTTGAGCACGATCATCGCGGGCCGCGCGGCCGCGGCGAAGGGCGACGCCTCCTGGCGCCATGTCGGCCCCGACAGGGCGACGATGCCGATGGTCCAGCCGATCAGCAAAACATCGCCGGGCGCCACCCGCCGGGCATTCTCGCCTCCGACAACCAGCCTCCGCAGCAGCGCGGGATCGATCACGCCCGCCCAGCTCCGCGTTGTGTCGCGATCCCGCCGCTCCATCAGCCACAACAGCATGGCGGGCAGCAGCAGAAGCAGCCACCACGGGCGCAGCAGGTGAAAGGCGGCCAGAAATTCCGTCATGCGGCGGTCTTGCCGCGCAGCCGGAGCCGCGGCAGGCGCCCCGGCAGACGAACGAGCCGTATCGCCTGCGACAGCATCGAGAGCAGGATCAGAACCGCAAGCGGGACCCAGAACAGATCGGTTTTCGGACGAAACGTCACGGTATCGACCTTGCGCGTCTCGATCCGGTCGAGCCGGCGATAAATATCGGCCAACTGCTCGCGGTCGATTGCCCGGTAGTAGCCGCCGCCGGTTGTCGCCGCGACATCCGCGAGCGCCTTTTCGTCGAGCTTGTCCTCCCCGGCCGCAGCCGGATCGCCGACAGCGACCGTGTGAACGACAATGCCGCGATCCTTGGCCACCAGGGCCGCCTGCGCCGGCGGCACGCGGCTGCCGGTGTCGTTGCCGTCGGTCAGCGCAATCATTGTCTTGGCCGGAACCGTCGATTTCGCGAACAGATTGATGCCGAGGCCGATCGCGTCGCCGAAGGCGGTGCGCGGACCCGCCATGCCGACGCGCATTTCCTGCACAAGCCGGCGGCACAGATCGAGATCGGCGGTGAACGGCACCAGGGTGAAAGGTGCGTCGCCAAACACGACCACGCCGACCCGGTCGCCCTGGCGCCGGCTCAGAAAATCGTCCAGCACCTGCTTTACGGCGGTCAGCCGGTCCGCTTTTTTGCCGCTCGCATCGGTGAAATCGGCGGTGCTCATCGATCCCGACAGATCGACCAGCAGCAGCAGATCGCGCGCCGGCCGCTCCTGATGCAGCGGCGGCTCGATCCATTGCGGGCGCATGACCGCGCTCAACGCCAGCAGCCAGCACAGGCAGAGGAGTGCCGATCGCCACAGACCGCGCCGGGCAATCACGATTCCGGCCCGCGGCTGTTGCCCGGTCAATGCGACGAGCTTGCCGAAAAACGGCACCCGCACGCCCGGGCGGCTCTCCCGGTATCCCGGCATCGCGTAATAGATCAGGAACGGCAGCGGCAGCGCCAACGCAACCCAAGGATAAGCAAAGCTCAACATCGCTTCACGTCGCACTCGCGCCGCGATGGCGGCGGATCCAGCGCTTTGCTTCGGCTGCAATCGCCTCGCCGTCACTCTCGGATGCGGCGCCGAACGCAATTGCCGGGAGCCGACGCGCCACACCTCTGGTAAAGGCCTGGGTTCGGCCCGTTCGATCGAGAAAGGCGAGCCACTCCGCCCCGCTCAGCCGGGCCACGTCCTCGCGCGGGAAGACCGCCAGCGCGGCGCGTTTCAGCACCGCCGATATCTGCTGCGCCGCGGCGGCGTCGCGAGCGGGGCCGACCGCATCGAGTTCGCGCAAGGCTTCCCGGCGATAGGCGTTCCGCCGGTAGCGCATGACCCCTTGCGCAAGCAGCACCAGAGCGGCGGCGAGCGCGACGGCGCCAATAATCCACCAGCCGGGCGCCGGCGGCCATAACGGGACCGGCGGCGGCAAGACGATGTCGCGGAGATTGGCGAGGTCGGCCGGATCACTGGTCATGCCGCGTCCTTGCCAGCCGACGCCCGAGCAATTCGCGAAACTGCGCCGACACGTCTTCGGCTGTCGAGATCGGCAGCACGGGGATCGCACGCATGCGGGACAATCCCTCGATCCTTTCGCGCCGGGCCGCGAAATCGGACGCAAAACGGGTTCGCAGGTCGCGCGCCGAGGTGTCGATTTCGATCTGCCGGCCGGCCTCCGCGACGACCGCCCGGCCGATATCGGGAAGCTCGATTTCGAGCGGGTCATAGACGAACACGGTCAGCGCGTCGTTGTGGGAGGTAATCCTTGTGACCAGCTCGACCGTGTCATCATCAGCGCCGAACGCATCGGTGACCGCGCATACAAGAAAATCGTGATTGGCGAGCCGCGCCGCTCTGCGCAGAGCTTCGTTGAGCAGGCCCGGGTCAGGGCGGCGCCGGTCCGTTGCCGTCAGCGCGCAATTCTGCCGAACGACGGCGTCGAGTATCTGCATTACGGCGCCGTCGCGCGATCGGGGCCGGATCTCAACCACGTCGTCCTCGGAAAAGACGATCGCGCCGATGCGGTCGCCAAGCGCGGTGACGCGCCACGCCGCGAGCGCCGCCGCTTCGGCGGCCGCCACCGACTTCATCGCGCGGCGGCTGCCGAAAAACATCGAGAGCCGCTGATCTATCAGCAGCAGGACGCTGCGGTCGCGCTCCTCGGTAAAGACGCGGACATAGGCGCTGCCGAGCCGGGCCGTCGCCGGCCAGTCGATCGTTCGGGTGTCGTCGCCCTCGTAGTAATGGCGAAGCTCCTCGAAATCGAGCCCGCGCCCGCGCAGGCGGGACGCATGCCGGCCGACCAGCAGGCTATGCACCGGCTGGCGCGGCAGGAAGCTGAAACCCTTGGCGCGGTGGCGCAGGCGCGAGAGCTCGTCGAGAGTGACATAGGCGCGCGCCGCTTCGCCCATTTTCCGGTTCCGCCTGCCGTCAAACCGCGACGGCCACTTGTCTTACCAGCTCGTCGATCGCGTCGTCGGCATGCACGCCTTCCGCGCTGGCCTCATAGCTCAGCGAGAGACGATGGCGCAGGCAGTCATGGACCACTGCCTGCACATCCTCCGGCACGACATACTCGCGCCCGCGCAGCCACGCATAGACGCGCGAGGTGCGGTCGAGCGCCAACGAGCCGCGCGGGCTGGCGCCGATCGCGATCCAACGCTTGAGCTTGTCGCCGAATTCCGCAGGCCGGCGCGTCGCGGCGATCAGCGCGACGATATAGGTTTCGACCGCGTCCGCCGTCGTGATCCGGTCGATCTCGCCGCGGGCCTCGAAAATCGCCTGCTGCGGCACCTTTTCCGGGGCCGCCGCCTGGGTTCCGGCCTGCTCCTGCCGCACGAGGCGCAGGACCTTCGCCTCATCGGCGTCGCTTGGGTAGTCGATCCGTATATGCATCAGAAAGCGGTCCATCAGCGCTTCCGGCAGCGGATAGGTCCCCTCCAGCTCGATCGGGTTCTGCGTCGCCAGCACCATGAACAGAACGGGCAACAGATAGCGC